>JBJKSF010000072.1:0-18049 GCA_046704285.1 Longimicrobiales bacterium
AGCACCTGGGACACCACGCCCTTGAGCGACTCCGACAGCATCGCGCGGATCTGCTCCTGCTGCTCCGCCGGAAAGACGTCGATGATGCGGTCGACCGTCTTGGGCGCCGAGCTGGTGTGCAGCGTCCCGAAGACGAGGTGGCCGGTCTCGGCCGCCGTGAGCCCCAGCTCGATCGTCTCCTGGTCGCGCATCTCCCCCACGAGGATGACGTCCGGATCCTCGCGCAGGGCGGCTCGCAGCGCGCTCGCGAAGCTCTTGGTGTTGGTCGTGATCTCGCGCTGGTTGACGAGGCACTTCTTGTTCGCGTGGACGAACTCGATGGGGTCCTCGATCGTGAGGACGTGGTCGGACCGCGTGTCGTTGATGAGGTCCACCATGGCGGCCAGCGTCGTGCTCTTCCCCGACCCCGTTGGACCCGTCACCAGGACGAGGCCCTTCGACAGCATGCAGAATCGGCGCACGGCCTCGGGAAGGCCGAGCTGATCCGCGGTGAGGATCTTCGAGGGGATCACGCGCATGACGGCACCGAGGCCCTTGCGCTGCCAGAACACGTTCACGCGGAAGCGCGCCAATCCCGCGATCTCGTAGGCGAAGTCGTAGTCGAGCTTCTCGAGGAAGCGCATGCGCCACTCTTCGTCCATGATCTCGTAGACGAGCGCTTCCATGTCCTTGTTCGTCAGCTCGCGGAACTTGATCCGCTGCATGTGGCCGTGCACGCGGATGACGGGCGAGGACCCCGTCGTGAGGTGGAGGTCCGACCCTCCCTGCTCGACGAGGACCTTGAGGAACTGGTCGATCTGCGGCATGGGCGCTCTTCCTCGGCAATCAGGCGTAGAGGGGCTCGAGGGACCAATCGAGCCGGTCCTCTCCGCCCGCGGTGACGTGTAGCTCCCACCGGATGCCGGCGTCGCGCGCGGGCCGTCGGTCGTCGGCCATCGGCCAGAGCAGGAACGCCACCGAGGCCACGTCGAGGGCGCTGCTCGTCCAGTCCGCCTGGTTCCCGGAGAGGTCGACGGTCACGACATCGAAGTGGAACGCCCTGAGCGTCTCGAGCTCCGTCGCCCACTGGTCCGGATCGGCGGGCATCCGCAGACTGAACGCCCCCTCGGCCGCAGCCTGATCCTGTGTGTTGATGTGGATGCTGCGCCAGGAGGAGTCCAGCAGGAGCGCAGGCAGGTGGGGCAGCAGCTCGTGGCCGAGGCCATCCGGCTCGGCAGTCACCACGAAGCGTGCCGACCCCGAGCGCGCCAGCATGCGGATCTCCGAGAGGATGCCCGGCACCGGAGGTGTAAAACGCTCCTGGACCACCGAGCGCTCCTGGGTGGGACGGAACAAGTACTCCTGGCCGGACTCGTCCCCGAGATAGCGCACGTCGACCGAAGTCACGATCCCTTCCCGGGTCAGCGAGGCCTCCCACCGGGCCTGCGGTGCGGAGCCGATGCGGTCGACCGCAGAGGGATCCATGAGCTGCTCGAGCTCGGACTTCCACAGTCCCTCCAGCGGACGGCGATGGATCGTGCCGGCGTCGTCCCACCAGATCCACGAGCGCCGTCCCCGGATCGAGATCCCGAAGCGGGTGGAGCCCGCGTCCGTCACGAGCCCCAGCGCGTCGGTGAGGTGCACGGGCAGTGGTCGCTCACCCTGCTCGGCGGCAGCCCCGCGGGCGTAGACCTGGCGGATCACCTCGCGGATGTTCGCAGCCGACGCGAGCGCGAGCTCGATCTCCAGGTCCGTGCGCGCCTGCAGCTCCTGCACGGCCGACGTGCGCATCGGGGAGTCGACCACGACGGTCAGGCGCTCGTCGGTCTTCATGATCGGCAGCGTGAGGTGGGCCAGCGCCCACTCGGGAGACACCAGCGACGCGGCCTCCATGTCGATCCTGTCCGCATCCGGGAATACGTAGGGAAGGTCGAACTGCGAGGCGAGACCCCAGTCGAGCTCTCCCTGCGAGAGCACGCCGCAGGCGAGCAGCGCTTCGCCGAAGTACCCGCCGTGGTCACGCTGGTACTCCAGAGCGCGTCCCACCTCCTCCTCGGTGACGCGCCCCATCCCCATCAGGATCTGGCCGATTGTTCGTCGCTCCGACATGCTCGGGCTCCGTTCGTATCCCGTTCAGCCCCGGCCGTCCGCGCCCGACCCCGCGGTCCGGGCTCCGCCGTCCGCCCAGGCGAGGACCATGCGGAGCATCGCAGCGACGACGGGATCGGCGCTCGCAGCGCCGGAGATTAAGGTCTCGGACGGACCACCACCACCCCGTGCCCCGGCGCGGTGTTGCCCTCGGCGACGAACGGGTAGCGTCCGGAGGGCGCGTGCGCGAAGTCGACGACGAAGCGGCTGCCGAGGTCGACGAGAGGCGGCGAGGAGACTTGGTCGGTCCGCTTCAGGAACGCGCGCGCCGCCCCGGCGAGGCTGTCGAGCTCGAAGTGCACCTCGTGGACCCGCCAATCTCCTGTGACGAACTCCACCCAGGCTCCGGAACGCACCTCGACGCGCGGCGGGCTGATCTCCTCCGAGTCCGCTCCCACGAGGGTCACGCGCGTCACGCGGTCGCGATCCGTCAGCCCCAGGGCCCGGCTCAGCGTCGTGTCCGGGCGGTGGGTCGCCTGCTCCCCTGCGGCGTTCCCCCTGGCCTCGCAGCCCGGTGCGGCCGCCAGCGCGAGCGCCGCCAGCGCGACCACCAGGGGCGACGTACGCCCAGACCGGCGGATCCGCCCAGGCGAGCCCGAAGCATCAACCCTCACGGACCTCGGCACCGCAGGCGATGCAGAAGCGCCACTCCGGCTCCAGCTCCTCTCCGCACCCCGGGCAGGGCACCACACGCACATCCGTCCCGCAGAACGGACAGTACTTCAGGCTCGGCTTCGCCGGGAGCTCGGCCCGGCACCACCGGCACGTGGAGGGCGGAACGCTCGGCTCCGGGCGCGACGCCGCTTCGTGATCCCTGTCGCCCGCCGGCGCGAGGTCGCCGATCGAGATCGCGGCGTCCTCCTCCACGGCGCGGGTCGGGGGCGCGGGCCGCGCGGGCCCCGGGGCGACCCGAGCGTGCGCCGGGTTCAGCCGGACATCCACGGCCGCGAACTCGCGGTAGATGCCGGTGTTCGGGCTGGGCGAATCGAGCTCCGCCTGCAGCCTCTTCAGCGCCGGCTCCGACTCGAGCAGCAGATAGTCACCCTCCCCGGCGAGCAACCTCAGGAGCGCGTCCTCGTAATCCCCGTTCATGTCCACCCCGATGCGGTCGCGGTGCGTGCCGTACGGAACGAACGTCTGATAGATCTCGGCGACCGTGAACGGCTCATCGAGATACTCGGGGCGCTTGGCGCGGATCTCGGCGAGCAGGGCGCCGTGGAAGCGCTGGAGGATCCGGTCCATCTCGTCGATGCTCATTGCGCTTCGTCCTCCCGTTGCTCCTCGAGATGCACCAGACCGGCTCGGATCGCCGCCCTCAGGAACGTCTCGGGGTCCGTGAAGGGAATCACCACGCCGCTCTGCTCGTGCCAGCGCTCGGCCAGGCGCCGCATGTAGTGGGCGATGGTCTCGTGGGAGAAGCCCGCCCGGTCCCGCATCTGCCTCACGATCTCGTGCCACGACCCCGTGATCCGGTGTCCGTCCGGGAGCCGCACGGCCTTGATTCCACCCCCGGAGCGGCCGGTGCCGCGCTCGAACAGCTCGAGCTGGCTCGGGTCGTAGACGGCCCCGGGACGCGTGCCGCCCATCGCCGACTCCACCTCGGAGAGAAGCCGGTCGATGGGGTCCTCCAGTGCCTCCAGCTCCCGCAGCCTCTGCTCCCAGGGGGCGAGGCGCGCGTCGCCGGGCTCCAGGCGCCAGATCGACCGCTTCAGCTCGATGAGCCGCCACACCGCGAGGGAGTCCCAGTGTTCCTGGGGCGGGACCCGCTCGAGCTCCCGGAGCGCACCCTCCCAGTCCCCCCGGTCGTACAGGAGATGCCCCAGATAGATCCGTGCCTCGTGGAGGTCCGGATCGAGGCGCAGCGCACGCCTGATCTGGCGACCCGCGCCCACCTCGTCGCCGAGACGGTGGAACGCGTACCCGAGCGCGGCGGCGGCCTCCGCGCTGTCCGGGCGCGCGGCCGCGGCCTTCGCGAAGACGTCCCGGCATTCCGCGTACATCGCCTCGCGGTACAGGGCCCGGCCCATCGTCAGCATGAGCTCGATGTCCTCGTCGAACCCCATCGCGGCGACCTGCTCGAAGAGCCGGAGAGCCTGCGCGCGCGCTCCGAAGCGCAGCAGCGTCTCCCCGAGCCCGACCAGCGCGTCCTCGTGGGCGGGATCGAGCACTGCCGCGCGCTCGAAGGCGTGCCGGGCCCAGGCGTATTCCTCCCTGGCGAGGCGCGCGTACCCGAGCCCTACGTACAGCTCGACCGCGTTCGGATAGAGAGCGAGGCCCTCTTTGAGCATCTCGAGGGCCCCGTCGTAGTCACCGTCGTTGTAGAGCTTGTGCGCCTGCTCGTCGTATTCCTCGGAGCTGAGGAACCCTTCGGGCATCTACCGGTCTCCTTGCCGGACGCAGCTGGAGCGGGGCCCCGTACGAGCCGGGCGCGTCCGGGCCTGCCCCGGGATCAGCGAGGTCCAATCTAATGTTGGCTCTGGGGCGATACCACCCTCGAAACGGGACGCCTGCGCGGCGGCGCGGCGACCCGTCCGGCCGCCGGGACGGCGAGGCCTCACACCTTCCCGTAGGCGATGCCACACAGCGGACAGACGAGGTCCTTCCCCGCTCTCGCCAGGCGATTTCCAGGGCCGTGGCGGGGGCAATCGGGATCGTCTCCGTCGCCCTGGGCGTCGCGCACCTTCTTCCGCTCGGTGCGCGTCGCTTTGGGGATCTCGAGCTCGTAGCGCAGAGAAGAGGCGCTGCACTCGAAGAGTGCCACCGCCGCACCCCCGTCTGCCGGCCGCACACCGAGAGGTTCCAGGAAGCCCCCCATCGGCGACGGCAGGCGTCGTCCGGCGTAGAAGGCCTTCAGCAGCCCCTTCGGGTCGTCCAGTGGAAGCACATCGGCCACCGCGTCCCCTCCCTAAGTGCTGGCCACCCTGAGGGGCCGGTTGGCGAATCCGGGATGGGCGGATCGGGGCGCCTCATCCGTCGGCGGGCAGGAAGCGGGCGGAAGTATAGGCACGACGGGCGGCGGTCGCCACCCGTGAGCGTCGGCGGGGACGGTGCCGGGGGGCACGTCTCGGGAGGGTCCCCGGCGCCGGACGGAAGCGGAGAGGTCGCTCGGCTCCTCGCTCCCGGGCAATCCCCGGGAGGGGCGATGCGCCTCAGGCGGCGCTTGCGTCCTCCAGAGATTTCGCTGTACTGTCGGCCCCGTGCGGGATGGCCGGCTTGCAGAACCGGGAGCCGATCTCGTGCAGTTCCCGGAGGTCGATGTCGGTCAGGTCTGGATAACGCTCACCGAGGTACTCGATGGTCTCGTCCATCCAGTGAGCCTGATCGTCGACGGCCGCGTCCAGGACGCCGCAGCGGTTGATATGACTGAAGAGCTCGTCGCGAGCCCGGCTGATGAGCTTCTCTCTACCCAATTTCTCCTCCCTGTTGAGTGGTGCGGGCGCGCGCGGCGCGCGCACTCGAAGCCTCTATGGTGGATGCTCCATGCTTCAGCCCAGTAACGTAACCGTGTTGCCGCCGTGGCGGAACCGGATCGGCAGGCATGTCCGGCGGTAGGCGGCGCGTCCCGGACGCGGTCGCCCTCGAGGTCTTCCGCCACCTCTTCACCGCCCTCGCCGAGGAGATGGGCGCCACCCTCAAGCGGGCCGCGTTCTCCCCCAACATCAAGGAGCGGCGGGACTACTCGTGCGCGCTCTTCTCGCCGACCGGGAGGGCCGTGGCGGTCGGCGACCACATGCCGGTCCACCTGGGCGCGATGCCGATGAGCGTGGAGGCGACGCTGGCGGAGCTGGGCCCGCTCGCCCCGGGCGACGTGGCCTGCCTGAACGATCCCTTCCGGGGTGGCACGCACCTGCCCGACGTGAGCCTGACGGCGCCGGTGCACGAGTCCGGCGGCGGCCTGCTGGGCTACGTCGCCGCCCGCGCGCACCACAGCGACGTGGGCGGCTCGACGCCGGGCTCCATGCCGCTCGCGCGCGAGATCTTCGAGGAGGGCATCCGCATCCCGCCGGTGAGGCTGTACAGCGCGGGACGGCGCAACGAGGACCTGTGGAGGACGATCCTCGCCAACGTGCGTACGCCGAGGGAGCGAGCCGGAGACCTCGCCGCGCAGATGGGTGCGCTGCACACCGGGCGCGCGCGCCTGCTCGAGATCGCCCGCAGGCGCGGCGCTCCCGAGACTCTTTCGGCCATGGACGAGCTCGTGGCCTACGCGGACAGGCTCGTGGAAGCCGGGATCCAGCGCATCCCCGACGGGCGTTACCCGGCCGAGGACTTCATGGAGGACGACGGGTTCGGCTCGGGGCCGGTGCCCATCCGCGCGACCCTGATCGTCGAGGGCACGCACCTCGTCGTGGACTTCGAGGGGAGCGCTCCGCAGGCGACTGGAGGCATCAACGCGGTCGCCGCGATCACGTCCTCGGCATGCAGGTACGTCGTGCGCTGTGTGATCGAGGCGCTCCTGGGTGAGCCCCTTCCCGCCGGCGGAGGCTCGATGTCGGCGGTGGACCTGCGGCTTCCGGAGGCCAGCGTGGTGAACGCCCGCCCGCCCGCGTCGGTCGCCGCCGGGAACGTCGAGACGAGCCAACGCGTCACCGACGTGCTCCTGCGCGCCTTCGGCGAGGCGTTGCCCGATCTCGTGCCGGCGCTCTCGCAGGGGACGATGAACAACCAGACCGTGGGTGGCATCGACCCGCGCACGGGGGAGCCGTTCGCCTACTACGAGACCGTAGGTGGAGGCATGGGCGCCGGGCCGTCCGGTCCCGGACTGTCCGGCGTCCACGTGCACATGTCGAACACGATGAACACGCCGGTCGAGGCCCTCGAGCACGCGTACCCGTTCCGCGTCGTACGCTACGCCGTCCGCCGCGGCACCGGGGGCGCCGGGCTCCACCGGGGCGGAGACGGGCTGCGGCGGGACCTCATGATCCTCGCCCCCGCGCGGGTAACGCTCCTCGCCGAGCGTCGCTCCGTGGGGCCGTCGGGAGCGTGCGGCGGAGGCGCCGGCGCGAAGGGGGAGAACGTCCTGATCCGACGGGGGGTAGAGGAGGCCCTCCCGGGCAAGACCAGCTTCGTCGTGGAGGCGGGTGACGTCGTCAGCATCCGCACTCCCGGCGGCGGCGGGTGGGGAGCCCCTTCCGATCCGACAGGGCACTGACACCATGCAGCTCCTTCTCGCGGTCGTCTGCGACGACGCGCAGCTCAACGCCGAGGGCAAGCTCGACCTGCGTGGGATCTACAACGATCTCTACGCGCCGGGCTTTCCCGCCAAGCAGGATCACATGACGCTGGTGATCGTCGTGGAGTGGGACCGGGAAGACGAGGGGCGCTACCTCTTCCGCGTGGAGCTGCGCAAGCCGGGGGCCGAGCCGGTCCTCCAGCTGGACGGGCACTCCGACGTGGATCGGCGCCCGAGCGACCGTCCTCCGCCGCGCACGCGCCTCATCGTGCCGATCGAGGAGGTGATCTTCCCGGAGCCCGGCGCCTACGACTTCCAGGTCACGATGAAGGGCCGGTCCTTCGTCGGACCGAGCCTCTACCTGGTGGAGGCAGACCGGGCGCCGGCACCGGCGTGATCGGACGACCACGCGTCATCGGGGCCTCCGGCCCGGTGCTCCTTCCGGAGCAAGGCGCGCGGCGCGTGTGCATCGTGCTCCTGTCCGGCATCGGGGACGTCGTGCACGGCCTCCCGCTGGCCAACGACCTGAAGCGCCGATTCCCGGCCGTCGACGTCGTCTGGGTCGCGGAGCCGGCGCCTGCGCAGGTGCTCGCCCATCATCCCTCGGTGGACCGCACGATCGTGTATCGGAAGGGCGCCGGCCTGGAGGGCGTGGAGGCCCTGCGCGCCGCGATGAAGGACGTGCGCGCGGACGTGACACTCAACATCCAGCGCTACGTCAAGAGCGTGTGGCCGACCCTGTTCTCGGGCGCACCGGTCCGGGTGGGGCTTCCCCGATCCAAGACCCGGGACGGCGTCTTCCTCGCGCACACGCACGTGCTGGCCGAAAGCCCCTGGAAGCACAGCCAGGACCTCTTCCTGGACTTCCGCTGGGCGCTGGGCGTGGCACGCGACGCGCCGGTCACCTGGGGCCTGCGCTTCTCCGACGCCGAGCGTGCCGAGCAGCGGGCGTTCTTCGAGCGGTTGGACGGCCGACCGCGGGCCGCTCTGGTCGTGAGCTCGGCGAACCCCAGGAAGGATTGGGCTCCGACCCGCTCGGCGGCGCTGGCCGACGCGCTCGCGGCGGATTTCGGGTTCCAGGTCCTCCTCGTGGGCGGACCGTCGCCGCGTGAGCGGGCCCTCGCCGACGCCGTGCTCGCCTCCGCCGGGTCTCGCCCCATCGACTGCCTGGGGGATTCGGTGCGACGACTCGCCTGGATCGTCGACGGCTCGGACCTCGTCGTCTCGCCGGATACCGGACCGCTGCACATCGCGCACGCCCTGGAGGTCCCGGTGGTCGGGCTGTTCGGGCACACGAACCCGGCCCGGGTAGGACCCTACGCGCGCTTCGGCGACCTGGTGGTGGACCGCTACACGGACCCGGGCGACGAGCCCGATCCGTCCGGCTACCTTCCCAAGGACGGCCGCATGGACCGGATCACCGTGGCCGACGTGCTGGAGAAGGTGGAGCTGGCCCGCTCCCGCTACCCTGCCCGCAGCGCATGAGGCTTCCGAAGACGTTCCCGGAGGGATACGAGGCCGTCCGCCTGGGCGGCGTCGAGGCCCTCGTGGTCGCGGCCGCGGCACCGTGGCTCCGGACGACGCTCGCGGCCGGCGTCACGCTGGCGCAGTGGGCCGAGGCCCAGCCGGGCGTGGAGCGGCGGACCGGGCGTGGCCGCGTGAGCGTCGTGCGGGCTCCGAGCCCCGGCCCGCAGGGGCGCGCGTCGTGGGTGGTGCGCCACTACTGGAGAGGCGGCGCGGTCGCCGCTCCGCTCCTCGGCGACCGGTACGTCTCGGTCGGCGAGCCCCGCCCGTTCCGGGAGCTGGCCGTGAGCCACGAAGCACGCCGACGAGGCATCCCCACACCCGCGGTGGTCGCGGGCGGCGTCTACCCCGCCGGTCCCCTGCACCGCGCGGATCTCGTCACCGAGCTGGTTCCGGACGCGACCGAGCTCGCGGAGGTGCTCTTCGCTCCCGGGACGCTCCCGAAGTGCGCCGGCGAGGCGCTGGCCGAGGCCGGAAGGCTCATCCGCCGCATGGCCGACGCCGGTCTGCGCCACGCGGACCTGAACGCGAGGAACGTCCTCGTCACCCGCGCCGGGAACGGGCCGGCGGCCCACCTGCTCGACCTGGACCGGTGCGCGATCTCCGCCGGCCCGGTCCCGGCCGCCCCGATGCGCCGCCGGCTGGAGCGCTCCCTGCGCAAGCTCGAGCGGCGCACGGGCCGCACGCTGGATGCGGATGCCTGGACCGCGCTCCGGGACGCGTCGGGAGGAGCCCGGTGAGCGGCCCCTCCCGTGACGGGTGGCCGGGCTCGCCGCCCCGCGAGGTCTGCATCGTCATGCTCTCGGCCATCGGCGACGCCGTGCACGTCCTGCCGGTGGCCAACGCGCTCAAGCGTGCCTGGCCGGAAACCCGGATCACCTGGGTGATCCAGCCCGTACCCCACCTGCTGGTGCAGGGCCACCCGGCCATCGACGAGTTCGTCGTCTTCCACCGTCGACGCGGGCTCGACGCCTGGAAGGGATTCGCCGAGCTGACTCGCTCGCTCAAGGGCCGGCGCTTCGACCTCCTCCTGGGGCTGCAGGTCTATCTGAAGGCCGGGCTCGTCACCGGGCTGGTCTCGGCCGACGTCAAGCTGGGATTCGACCGCAGGCGGGCGCGGGACATGAACTGGCTCTTCACGAACCGCCGCATCCCCGCGCACGAGCCGCAGCACGTGCAGGACCAGTACTTCGAGTTCGTGCGCTGGCTGGGGATCGACCCCGAGCCCGTCGTGTGGGACCTCCGCCTGAGCGAGGGGGAGCGAGAGGCACAGGCCGCGTTCTTCGAGCGTCTCGGCGCTCCCGCGTGCGCGGTGGTGGTGGGTACGAGCAAGCCGCGCAAGAACTGGACCCCCGAAGGCTACGCGCGGGTCCTCGAGACGATCGAGCGCACGCACGGCCTGCGGCCCGTTCTCGTGGGAGGCCCCTCGCCCGTGGAGCGCGCGATGGCCGACGCCGTGCTCGAGCGCACGGGCGCTCGCGCGGTGGACGCCCTGGGCGACGACCTGCGCCGTCTCGTGTGGATCCTGGAGGGCAGCGTCCTCGCGCTGAGCCCGGACACCGGTCCGCTGCACATAAGCCGGGCCTTGGGGACGCCCGTGGTCGGGCTCTTCGGCTGCACGAACCCGAAGCGTACGGGCCCCTACGGTGCGTATCAGGACCTCGTGGTGGACGGCTACGCCCGCTGGGCCGGAGAGGACTACCCCATCGAGCAGACGTACCGGGACGGCATGGCGCGCATCACGGTCGAGGCGGTCCTGGAGAAGGTCGCGCTGGCCGTCGAGCGATACGCGCGCCGGTAGCGGAGGCTGCCACGGACCTGCCGCGGCCGCGGCACCGAAGTGCGCGCCCGGAGCCCTTCGCGGTCACCCGCCGGAGCCGCTCGGGGTCGAGGGTGAGCCGTGCGGGTACCCGAGGGCCTGCTGCCGGGACTCGGGGTTGAGCGGCAGCCCCTCCCTGTACGACTTGAGGTGCAGCGTGAGGGACCCGGGAAAGTGCGGGATGTCGGAGTGCATGTAGACGAGGATGTGGCGACTGTCGTTCGTGAAGTAGAGCTCCGCCTTGCCCCCCTCCCCGAAGAGGCCGGACGTCTTGATGATGGGCCGTACCACGACCGTGTGGAACGTCCCGGCCGGCTCCTGGAGCACCGCCGTGCGCAGGACCTTGATCACGACGGGGTTCCCAGCCTCCTTGAAGTACCGCGAGAAGGTGTACGTCTTGCCGACTTCGAGCGGCAGCGTTCGCACGAAATAGACGAAGGAGATGTCGTCGAGCGGGAGGGACGAAGCCAGGGGTCCGGAATGCTTGGTCCCCACCTGCGTCCACCGCAGCTCCGACGGATGGATCTCAAAGCGCCGGTAGGCACGGTACCTCACCTCGTGCAGGTTCTGGATGAAGCGCAGGCTCGCCAGGCTGTCGACGCTGAACCAGGTCGAGCTGATGTCGTTGACCGACGCCGGGCCCCAGCCCCCCCGGATCCTCATCGTGGCTTCGTAGGCCAGGTGCCCCCGCACGGTGTCCGTGCCCAGGACCTCCATCGAGCCCTCGCCCACCGGGAAGATGCCGACCTTCACCTCGTACACCATGCGCTCGCCCGGCCCGAACGGGGCGGGCGCAGCGGACGGGTCGACGGGTACCGTGCTGATCTGCGCGGTGACGGAGTCGGCATGGAGCCTGGGCACGGTGCCCTGGGCACGGGCCCGGCTCCCGGCGAGGAGCAGGGCAGCGAGCAGGCCGGCGCCCAGCGCTCGCCGAGACATCAGGCCGCCGTGGCGCCGGGCCGGGACCAGGAGAAGGCGCCGCGAACGCGGATCAGCGAGAGCAGGGTCCGGAAGGGGCGGAAGCGGGAGGGGCGCACCCGCAGCCCGTAGCGCATGGTGAGCGGGGCCTCCTCGATGCGGCGGGCATGCGGCGCCAGAGCGGCCAGGAGCTCGAGGTTGGCGGCCCATCCTTCGGCGCGTACCAGGGGAGCGCCCTCGGGCCGCTCCCGCAGCGCCTTCTTGAGCACGATCACGCGGTACGCCCTGAGACCACCGAACGGATCGGACACCGGCACCCCGCGCAGCGCCCGGCCCATGGCCAGGCGGGCCACGGTGCGCGCCAGCCGTACGGCCCTCGGAGCACCTTCGGCAGCGCTGTCGACGCACCCCGCGACGATGTCCGCGCCCCCCTCGAGGACCTTCACCAGCGTCACGGCGTCGTCGGGGTTCTCCGTGAAGTCGGCCTGGAGCACCACCGCACAGTCGCGCTTGGGATAGTCCGCGGTCTCGACGACGTGGCGCAGCAGGCGCTCCACCGCCCGGGCGTACCCGATGCGCTCCTCGGAGCGCAGCACGGTGAGCGGGAGCTTGCGCCGGTAGCGGGCCAGGACTTCGGCGGTGTCGTCCGTGGAGGCGTCGTCCAGGACGACGATCCGGTAGTCGCGGCCGAACTCGCCGAGCGACCTGCGCACCTTCCAGGCCAGCACGCCGACGGTCGCGGCCTCGTTGTGGGCGGGGATGCAGACGTAGATCAAGAGATCCTCGAACAGACCGCTGAATGCCGAATCCGATGAGACAGCACGGCGGGAGAGCCTGCGGTTTATACCGAGGCGTCCGAGGCCGGTTCCGGCCTGCGAGCCGTACCCGGAGCGGTCTTCCAGCGGTTGTGCTGCCAGAAGTACTGCTCCGGTGCGGCCCGCACGGCTCGCTCCAGGGCGGCCGTGTGGGCGGCGGTGAGCGCGAGCACGTCCCGGTCGGCGTCTCCCGTCGGCTGCACGTCGATCCGCTCCAACGCGAGCCGGTACCGCGGACGCGATCCAGGCATCCTCAGCATCGTGCCCAGGAAGAGCGGGCAGCCCGCGCGCACGGCGAAGAGCGCCGGGCCACGCGCCGTGGACGCCGGCGTCCCGAAGAAGGGAACGAAGACGCCGGCCCTGCGCGCGTCCTGGTCGGCCACCAACGCGACCGCACCACCGCCGCGCAGCGCGCGCATCACCTTCCGGGGCGCCTCCCGCACATCGACCGTCCCCACCCCGAGCCGCGCCCGCGTCGCGGTGAGCGCCGCGCCGAAGCGCCGGTTGGCCATCCCTTTGGCCACGGCCAGCACGGGAACGCCCGAAGCGGCGAGGGCCGCGCCCCCGACTTCCCAGTTGCCCAGGTGGCCGGTGACCATCACCACACCGCGGCCCTCGGCCAGCGCCTGGCGCAGGGCGTCCAGGCCCACCACGGTCGTGCGCGCGGCCACCTCCTCGGTCGCGAGCCCCGCCAGCCGCACCATGGCCACCGACTCTCGCCCAAGATGCACGTAACATGCGCGCGCCGTGTGCCGACGCCACGCCGGCGAGCGCTCGGGGAACGCGCGCGCCAGGTTCCGGTCCACGACGGCCCTGCGGATGCGCAGCACGGTGCCGACCTTCCAGCCGAGGATCGCACCCAGCCACTGGGAGAGCCGCTCGGGAAGCGTGCGCAGAACGGCGGACAGCAGCCGGAACGCCCCGTATTCGAGGCTGTGCGCGAGGGGCTTGTCGCTCACGTCGACGACGCGCCGGCGTCCTCGAACTGGAGCTCGTGGAGTCGGCGATAGAGGCCACCCCCGGCCATCAGCGCGGCGTGGTCTCCCCGCTCCACCACCCGTCCCTCGTCCAGCACGAGGATGTGGTCCGCGCGCTGGACGGTGGACAGACGGTGCGCGATCACGAACACCGTGCGTCCCTCCAACAGGTTCTCGATGGCCTCCTGGACGAGCCGCTCCGACTCGGTGTCGAGCGAGCTCGTGGCCTCGTCGAGGATCAGGATGGGAGGGTCGCGCAGGAGGGCGCGGGCGATGGCGATGCGCTGGCGCTGCCCACCCGACAGGTCCGCGCCGCGCTCCCCCACGATCGAGTCGTATCCCTCGGCCATCTGGGAGATGAACCCGTGGGCGTGGGCCGCCCGGGCCGCACGCTCGATGTCGTCGTCGGTGGCGTCGGGGCGCCCGTAGGCGATGTTCGCCCGGACCGTGTCGTGGAAGAGGACGGTCTCCTGGGAGACGATGCCGAGCCTGGAGCGCAGCTCCGCGATGCGGATGTCGCGCAGGTCGACGCCGTCGATCGCGATACGGCCCTCCTGCACCTCGAAGAAGCGGCCGAGCAGGTCGACGAGCGTCGTCTTGCCGGCGCCGGAGGGGCCGACGATGGCGACCACCGAGCCCCGGGGAACCTCGAACGAGACGTCGTGCAGGACGGGCTCGCCGGGGTGGTACCCGAACCAGACGTGCTCGAAGGTGATCTCGCGCTCGAGGCCGGGGAACGGCCTTGCGCCGCTCCGGTCACGGATCTCCACGGGCGCGTCCAGGAACTCGAACACCCGCTCCGCGGCCACCAGACCGGGCTGCACGAGCGCGGGGAACTTCGCCACGGTCTTGACCGGAGAGTACAGGTTGAGCGAGAGCGCGAGGAAGGCGACGAACTGCGAGCCCGGGAGGGTTCCGGAGACCGCCAGGCGCGCGCCGTACCAGAGCAGGATCATCGTGCCGAACGCGGCCAGCATCTCCGTGAGCGGCGCCGCGAGGGAGCGCAGCCGCTCGTTGCGCAGGAACATGGTGAAGTACTCGCGCGTCAGCCCGTGGAAGCGCTCGCGCTCGCGCGCCTCGGCGGAAGAGGACTTCACGAGGCGGATCCCCGAGAGCGTCTCCTGGATGTGGGCGTTGACCTCGGCTCCGAGGTGCAGCACGCGCCGATCCCCCCGGCGCAGGCGCTTGACCATCGGCCCCCAGATGATCATCGCCCCGGGGATCACGACGAGCGCGGCCACCGTGAGCTGCCAGGAGATGAGCACCATGGCCACCAGCGCGACGGCGAACTTGAAGAACGACGTCAACAGCTGGGAGAGCTGGGAGGTGACGAGCTGCCGCAGCTGCTCCACCTCGGTCGTGAGCCGGCTCACGATCTGGCCCATGCGTACGTGACCGAAGAAGGCCAGGTCCAGCTCCACGAGGTGGTCGTAGACCTCGTTCCTGAGGTCCCGCGTGACCCCCTGCTGCACCTTCGCCATCAGGTAGGACTGCGCGAACAGGAAGACGTTCTTGGCGAGGAAGACGATGAGGATCAGCAGGACGACCGCGTCGATGGCGTGCAGCGGGTCGCCGTTCAGGTTGATCCAGTGGTAGACCGTCGCGTCGAGGACGCGGGACATCAGGTTGTGTCCCCCTCCGAGCGACGCCGAGCCGTGCCCGAAGAGCGCCTGCACGAACGGGATCAGCAGCACGTACGTGGCCCCGTCCAGCGTCGCGTAGAGGAACGTCGCCCCCACCGCCACGAGCAGGATCGTGGCGTGCGGCTTCAGGTACGAGAGGATGCGACGGAAGAGTTCCACGGCAGGGAAGGTAGCCTCCTGCCCGGGCGCCGAACACGGCCGGCGTCCGGGGGGCGGGTGGGGCTCAGCTCGGCGGCTCGAGGTGGTCCAGGAGGAGCCGGCCCACCATCGCGCCCTCCCCGCCCATGTCGTGCTTGCCGGGGCGCACGACGACGTCCATGAGGCCCTTCGGCACCTTCGGACAGAGGGAGTCCGACTCCTCGCTCCCGTACACGCACACCATGTGCAGGCCCGCCATTCGCTCCACCTCCGGCAGGACCGGCAGGTCGGAGGGCCTCCTCTGGTCCCGCACGAGGTCGGACCAATGGAACGTGAAGTTGGCGTTGGGCTGTGGGTCGAGCAGAGCCACCATGCGGATGCGACTGCGCAGATCCGCGTCGAGCCGGTCGACGATGAAGGGCATCAGGTCGGCCCCGCGCGAGTACCCCACCAGGATCAGCGTCCGCCGCCCCCAGCGCGCCAGATACTCGCGCAGCACGCGGCTCACGTCCTTCGTGGTTCCCTCGGGCGTACGGCGGCCGCCTCTCAGGTAGGCGCGTGCCTTCAGGCCGACGACCGGAATGCCCGCGCGGGCGAACGCCTCGGCCACTGCCTTGTCCGCCCCGGACCAGTTGCCGTCGCCGGAGAAGAGGAAGCACAGCGGGCGATCCGGCACGCGCGTCGAATCCGACGCGGCGGGGACCTCCACCAGAGGGAGCCGCTGCGCCAGGAGCGGAGCCGCCGTCAGGCCCAGAGCGAGCAGGACCGGCGCGGCCGAGGGCCCCCGTCGCCGCGGGCGCCCTTCGCGCCGGGTCATTGCGGCCGCGGGATGAGGGTCGCGACCGGCACGATCATCTCCTCGGGGCTGATCCCTCCGTGCAGGAACGAGTTGCGGTAGCGCGCCTGGTACTCGCGCAGCTTCGTCGGATACACGAAGAAGTGGTCCTCGAGCGCCAGCAGGTAGGTCGTCCCCAGGCGTCCGCGCGGCAGCCTCAGGTCCTTCTCGTCGGCCGTCTGCAGGGACGTCCCCCGCGACTCGGCGCGCAGGTCCTGACCGAACTTGTAGCGCAGGTTGCTCGTGGCGTCGCGGCGCGCGTAGACGGTCGTGGGTCGCTGGCAGAGGATCGAGCCGTGGTCGGTCGTGAGCACGACCCTGTGGCCCTGCTTCGCCGCTTCCTTGAGGACCTGGTACGCCGTGGACCTCTCGAACCACGAGCGCGTCAGAGCCCTCAGCGCGGCCTCGTCCTTGGCGACCTCCATGAGGATGGGGGACTCCGATCGCCCGTGGGTCATGAGGTCCACGAAGTTGAACACCAGCGCGATGACCCCTCCCCGTACCCTGAGGGCCGAGTTGACGCGCGCCCGCACCTGATCGCTCTCCCGGTCGGAGAAGATCTTGTCGTAGTGCACGGGGACGTCACGGCCCGTGAGCGTCCGGAGCTGCCGGGCGAGGTCCGTCGGCTCGAACGTGTTCAGCGAGCCTTCGTCGTCCGACGAGTCCCACCAGCCGGGATGCGCGGCCGCGAGCTCGTCGGGGAAGAGCCCGCTGAAGATCGCGTTGCGCGCGTACGGGGTGGCCGTCGGGAGGATCGAGTAGTGGTATCCCTCCTCGATCTCGAAGTACGGAGCGAGGAGCGGGGCCATCACACGCCACTGGTCCAGGCGCATGCAGTCCAGGACCACGAAATAGACCGGGTCCTGGCCGACGAGGGGAAGGACGAACTTCCTGACCACGTCGACCGACAGGAACGGTGGCTCGCCGCGGCCCCTCATCCAGCGTGGGTACTCGCGGACGACCCAATCCCCGAAGTCCCGGCGAAGGTCCGTCATCATCGAGCCCACCGTGTCGAGCAGGCCCGTCTCGCCGGCGTTCTCCAGGCGGATGTGCCAGTCGACCAGCTCCATGAAGACGTGGGCGAAGGCATGCGCCGTCGTTGCCTCCTGCCGACGTACGGTCAGCTGCGGGAAGCGCGAGGCGAAGTCCTGGGCCACCTGCTGCTGCAGGATCGAGGAGCCTTCCAGGATGCCCGTCACCACCGAGAGCACTTGCCGGGGGCTCGTCGGCTTCACGAGGTAGTCGTCCACGCGGCGCCCGATCGCCTCGCGCATGGTGTGGTCTTCCTCGGACTTGGTCACCATGACGACGCGCGCGTGGGGGTCCTGGCGGCGCAGCATCTCCAGCACGTCGAGGCCCCTCCGCCCCGGCATCTGCTCGTCCAGGAGGACCAGGTCGTAGGCGTTGTCGCGAAGCAGCGCGAGGGCGTCGTCGCCGTTCGAGATGGCGTCCACGTGGTAGCCGCGCGCCTGCAGGAACAGCAGGTGCGGGCGGAGCAGGTCGATCTCGTCGTCGACCCACAGGATGCGCTTGGCGGTGCGGGAGGCCTGGAGCATGTGAGTTCAAGCTAACAGGTCGCGATGAGCAGATAGTACCCCGGACCTCCGCGCTCGGGCAGGCGAGGCGCAACGGGCGCGGAGGGACCGCGCCGTCCGCGGGCCGCGAAGCCCAGGCGCGACCGCGACCATGCCCCCTCAGGGGCGGGCGGAGCGCCGGGGCGTCCGTCCGTCCGGACCCTTCCAGACCACCAGGAACCGTCCCACTTCCCGAGCGAACGGGTAGCGCTTCCGCAGACCGGCTACGAGCGTGGAGCTCACGGGCTTCGAGAAGAGCGGGTAGCGGTTGATGACCACGACCGTCACGTCCCTCATGTCCAGCGTGCGCAGGATGCGCGCTGGCGCGTCCTGCGCCGGATCCAGGAACTCGAAGAGCGTCGGCGTGGGATTCAGCCGCCCGGACAGGAAGTACACCTCGGGGCAGTCGGGCGTCGCGTAGATGTAGGGTCCCGGGGAGAGCGCGTCGACCAGCCGCACGAGCGTCTCGTAGTCGTGGGCATCCGCCGAGTCGACCCGCAGCCCGC
>JBJKSF010000073.1:0-56696 GCA_046704285.1 Longimicrobiales bacterium
GCGTGTCGCGGACCGACGCGCTGGAGCGGTACGGCGCCATGCTCCGGCGCGTGCGGGAGCTCCCGGGCGTGACGGCCGCCGGCCTCTCGATCGGCACGCCGTTCCGGAGCGGATGGGCCGTCGGAATCCGGCCCATGACCGGCGCGGCATCGGCGGTGGCGCAGCCGCAAGGCGCTCCGTGGGGGCGGGCCGTGGGCGCAGGCTTCTTCCGGGCCACGGGCCGGCGCTTCGTCGCGGGTCGGCCCTTCGACGCGGAGGAGCACACCGCGTCGGCCCAGGTCGCGATCATCAACGAGGAGGCGGCGCACTACTACTGGGGGCGGAGGAGCCCTCTGGGCGCGTGCATCCGCGCGCCCAGCGAAGACCAGGTGAAAGGCTGCGTCAGGATCGTGGGCGTTGTCGCGAACACCCCGTTCTACTGGGTGACGGCGTCTCCGCCGCAGGAGCTCTATCTGCCACTGGAGTCTGTAGAGGGAAGCCCGGGCGTCACGGGTATCACCATGGAGGTCCGCACCGCCGGTGACCCCGCCTCGATGGTCGGGCGCGTGCGCCGCGCGATGATGGCCGCGGGGCCGGACATCCCGTTTCCCTCCGTCGAGCCGCTCACGGACATCCTCGACCCCCAGTACCGCTCGTGGGAGCTGGGCGCCGAGGTGTTCACCGCCTTCGGGCTGCTCGCCCTCGTGCTCGCCGCCGTGGGGCTCTACGGCGTGCTGGTCTACGCGGTCGTGCAACGCTCGCGCGAGCTGGGCATCCGCGCGGCGCTCGGGGCGGAGCCGCGCGCGCTCGTGCGCATGGTCGTGATCAGCGGGCTGCTCACCACGCTCGTCGGCGCGCTCGCCGGCGTCGGGGCGGCACTCGCCGCCGGTCGCTTCGTATCTTCGCTCCTCTACGGCGTGTCCGCGCACGATCCACTGTCGCTCGCCGCCGCCGGCGGCGCGCTCCTGCTGGTGGCCGCCGTGGCGAGCTGGATGCCGGCGCGTCGGGCCGCGCACGTGGACCCGCTGGAGGTCCTGCGGGCGGAGTGACACGGGCGTCGCGCCCGATGGCTGGCTCAATAGCCGGCCATCGCACCGATGCGGGCGCACACCGCGGCGGCCGGGGCGCTGGCCCACGAGGCCGTCGTGTCCGCGGGGGTCGCATCGACCGCGGCCGAGTCCCGACGCGCCGTGGAAAGCCGTGCGCCGCCCGCGCCCGCGCTCGCGCTGTCCGTGCGGGTCCAGTTCTCTCCTCCGCAGAGGAAGCGGAGCGTGCATCCCTGGACGCGCAGCGTGTCGGGCCCTCGCATCTCGATGGAGGCCGCGTACGTCCTGCCGTTGTCGGCGTTGTAGACGTGGCCCGTCCAGCGATCCGGCTTCCTGGCCGGGGTCATGTCGAGCAGGACGGGCATGCCGAGCGTCGGACGGGTGCGGAGTGCCGGGTCCGGGTTGCGCGTGTCGCGCCCCGGCGTCTCCTCCCAGGAGACGACGCCCCACAACGCGCTGCCGCAGTCCACGATGCGGACGTGGGCGCTCCCGTCGGCCACGCGCCACTCTCCGACCGGATTCTGTTGGATCGCGGGCGTCGCCGCGATCACCAGGCCTGCCGCTACCGCTGGAAGCCAGTAGTGCACGATCGTCCTTTCTGTTCTCTGTTTCCGTTGCGGCCACGAGACCGCCGCGGTCCTCTACACCGAAAGGGATCGTGTGCGCCCGCGCGCGCCGCGCACGTGGATCTCGCGCTCGGGAGGACGGGGTAGATCCGGCATGGGAAGGAGAAAGAGCCGCGGCGGTGGGTTTCCTCCCTTCGGTGGGAGCGACCCGCTCTTCGACGCCCCCGTCCGCGCCACGCTGGACCTCCACGGGGACACGGCCGTCGAGGCCGAGCGGCGCGTGCGGGACTTCGTCCTCACGCACGCCAGGCTGTGCCGCGGAGAGGTCCTCCACGTCGTCACGGGGAGGGGCCGGGGGTCGAGGCGTGGGCCCGTCCTTCCCGGAGTCGTACGCCGGGTGCTCGCCAGCGACCCCGTGGCGCGCCACGTCTCGGACTGGGATCGGGACCTGGACGAAGCCGGCTTCCTCATCCGACTCGTGTGACCCCGGCTCGGGCGGCCGGCCCCGCGCCTCGTGCGCTCAGCGTCCTCCCCCTCGGTGCTGCCCCATGGGTGCGGCTCCCGGAGCCACGGGTGGAGAGCCCCCTTCGCCGCGGGCTCCCCACATGCTCCTGCGCACCTGCTCGATCGCGTCGCCTGCCGGCCGTCCCTGACGCATGAGGCGTTGAACCTCTGCGGGCAGGTCCAGCATCCGCTGCTCCCGGATGCCTCGCCTCGCCGCCTCGCGCACGAGGGACAGGGCCTCTTGGCCGGGGACGCCGGCCTCCACGAGATCGGAGAGGACCAGCACGGCCATGGGGGAGCGCGCTCGGCCCTCGCCGAGCCCGCGCAGAAGGTCGGCGCTCACGCCGCGCTGCAGGGCGTCCGCGCCGGCCACGAGCAGTGGACCGGAGACCGTTCCACCGAACGCGCCCTTCGCTGCCCGGAGCCGACCTGCATAGAGCTCGATCGCGGGCGCGAGGCGGGCGTCGGGCACGTGCTTGGCCACGCCCTCCAGGGCCTTGTCGTAGAGGAGGTCCCCGGGGACCCCGTCCGCCTCGGCGCTCCGCACCATGCCCGTGATCTGCTCGAACACGTCGGAGGGAAGGATGGCCTGGGCTCGTGCGCGGGCTGTCTCCTGCGCCGAGACCCGGCCACCCACGGCGGCGAAGACCACCGCCAGCACGACCGTCGTCAGGTTCGTCGTCACGGCTCTCCATCTCCTCGCGGCCGCGTGCGCGCGGCCGCTCACGATCCTGCCTCGCCTTCGATGACCAGCGTCGCGTTCCGGCGCCCCCACTCGTCGGGCACGACATCCGCGGCTCCTTCCGGCACATACCAGGCTCCGTCGACCAGGAACCCGAAGTGGTGCGTTCCGGAAGGCACGTCCGTCTCCAGGCTCCAGCCTCGGCCCCGGTGCCCCATCGGAACGGCCTTCCAGAGCGTGAAGTCGCCCAGGAGCTCCACGCGCCGGGCCTCAGGAGCCTCGACGGTGAAGCGGATGCGGGCACCGGTCGCTGTCACGTCGACCACCCGGTAGATCCGCCTGCGCGTGCTCGCCGGAGCGCGCCCCGCGATCCTCCGTCCCACCAGAACGCCTCCCGATCCTCTCGCTGGATCCGCCAGGAGCAACGGATCGGGATCGGGCCGCCCCGCCCCGCCCCGGGCGGTCCACGCTCCCCAGGGCACCCAGAATGCGAGGCCCCCCGTGTTGCGGGGCCCTGCGGGCGTGCGCCAGGCATCCACGCGCAGCTCGAGCGCTCCCCGCCGGCCCGCCGCCGTCACCCTGGCCCCCAGGCTTCGGAACGGGCCTCCCGCGGTCTCGTGCATCTGCCCGGTGACGCCCACGGCCAGCGGGCCGCGGTGGGCCAGGGCTTCGAGCGCGGCCCCGTAGCGCCACAGGTCGTCGGTGAGCACCCGGCGGAGCGGCATGTCGCGGCGCATCCGCTGCACGACCGTGGAGATCGCGACGCGCGATCGCCCCATTCCCCCGGAGCCGGTGAGCCGTACCGAGATCGGGCCGGCACGGCGGCGCAGTGCCGCCGACAGCTCTCCGGCGGCCGCGCTGTACGAGAACGGGGCCGCCACGCCGAAGGCCCACGCGCGGCCGCCGAGCTCCGCGGACCAGTCGCCACGCAGCACGAGGCCCATGGTCGCTCCCATCTCCCCGGACAGGAAGTCGCCGCCCGTCGTCTCGTCGAGCGACCGCCCCACCAGGAGCGAGCCGTACGCCGCGGTGCCGGGCACGTGGTACGCGCTGGCGCGCAGGCCGGCGACCAGGAAGTCCGCCCCGTCTCCCTGGACGTCGTTCGGGGGCAGGATGCGCGACGCGCCCACCTCGAGCCGCACCTCGGCCGTCTGCGCCGCACCCGGGCCCGCCCCCAGTCCGGCGACCGCGAGCGCGAGCGCCGCCGTGAGCGGCGACCGGACCGCCCGTGCGCGTGTCATGTCTGGGGGGCCGCCACGGCCAGCACGGCGTCCTCGTTGCCGAACCCGTCGTCGATGTGGGAGGTGGCCCGCGGATCGGTGACCCAGCGGGATCCGTCGACGAGGAACATGTAGGTATGCACGCCCGGCCTCAGGGGCACCCTCCCGGTCCATACGCCGTTCCCACCCGGATCCTCCAGCGCGTAGGCGCCGCGCCACTGGTCGAAGTCACCTCCCACCGCCACGGAGCGGGCGCCCGGCGCGACGAGGCTGAACTGCACGTACACCACGGGCGCGCCGGTCCGCGTCACGGCTCGAGTCGGCGCGCCACGTCTCGCTTCGAGCGCCAGCGCGAGCACGAGCATGGCCAGGAGGCCCACGGCGGCGGGGCTCAGGCGCACGGTCCAGGGGCGGAGCAGCCATGCCCAGGCCCGGCCGACGGCGCCGGGCTCGGGCAGCGCCTGGATCACCGTCATCACCCGATCCTCGAGCCACGGAGGAGCCGGCGTGCTCGGATGCGCCGCACGGAACGCGGCGAGCACCCGCTCCCACGAGCGGGCTTCGGCGCGTGCGTCGTCGTCCAGGCCTTCCAGGTCGGCCTCGCCGTCCAGGTAGTTCTCGATGCGACCGTCGTTCATGCGAACTCCTTCAGCAGGACCCGCAGGGCGTCGCGCGCCCTGTGGACCCGCATCTTCAGCGCGGCCACCGGGAGGTCCAGGACGGCCGCGATCTCTTCGTACGAGCGACCCTCGACGTGCTTGAGCACGAAGGCCTCTCGCTGCTCCGGTGTGAGTCGCACCAGCGCTCGCCGCACACGCTCGTGGACCTCCGCGTCCGCGGCGTCCTCCGCCGGGTCGCCCCGCGCCGGGGCGGCCCCGGGGACCTCGTGCAGGGGGATCTCCCGTCGACGGGTGTGGCGAAGGTGGTCACGGACCCGATTGGCAAGAATGCGAAACAGCCAGGCGCCCACCCGCTCCGGAGAGCGAAGAGACGACAGCCTCCGGTATCCGGTGACCAGCGCCTCCTGCACGAGGTCGGCCGCCGTGTCTCCGTTGCCCACCATGCGGCACGCGTGCGCGTGGAGGACGTCACCGTATCGCCTGACCAGCAGGCGGTAGGAATCCCGGTCCCCATCGAGGACGTCGCGGACCACCTGGGCGTCTGTGCGCTCCGCCACCGGCCCCATGTCACGAACACACTCCGTTGCCCACCATGCGACACGCGTGCGCGTGGAGGACGTCACCGTATCGCCTGACCAGCAGGCGGTAGGAATCCCGGTCCCCATCGAGGACGTCACGGACCACCTGGGCGTCTGTGCGCTCCGCCACCGGTCCCATGTCACGAACATACCTCGTTTCCAGGGAGATCGGGCAGGGATCGCGGACCTGGGCGCGTCCATGCTGCTCGGACGCGCCCAGGGGTGCTGCGTGTAATCTACCCTACGATCAGCGTGCAGATCACCGAGGCCCGCCAGAGGGCGCCGGTTCCCTGGGGCGGCGCCTGCTCCACCGCGGTGCGACCGAACTCGATCAGCCGGGCCGCCCAGTCGAGCAGGTCGGCCTCCGTGCCCACGGGCTCCGTCGCGGCGGCCGCCGCGTACGTCGTCTCAGCCAGATTGAGCATCGCCGCGGCCTCCTCCGGGCTCACCCCGTCCGGCCAGACGACCGCCTCGAGCGTCGTCCACGTGGCCAGGTCGGAGAGCTGCACGGCCCATGCGTCGTCACCGGCCGCGAGCGCCTCTTCGGCCGTGTCCGCGTATCGGGTCGCGACCTCGAGGAGCGTCGTCTGCTCGTCGCTCGGCCCGCCGGCCTCGGCCACGAGGCGTGTCGCCAGGCTCACCGCGGTGCGGGCGAGCTGGACGGTCGTCTCGGCCCCTCCCGGTAGCGCGGAGGGATTCACTTGGCGCTGGCGATGCCTCTGCTCCGCGAGCACCGCGCACTCGCCCGCACTGGTCGAGTCGTGGAGCTGGAAGCGCTGCCGTGCCCGGGAGGCCAGATCGCCGAGCTCCGCCTGGAGTCGGTGGCTGTAAGTGTAGCGGGCGGGCTCGCGGCCGACCTGGGCGGCGAGTCCTTCGGCCCGCTCGACCATGCGCGCGACGGTCCGCGGCCCTCCCACCGCTACCATCGCCCGTACCACCAGGCGCCGGGCTTCCCGGGCGCGCAGCGCGGCGACCGCCGAGTCCTGTCCCTCCAGAGCCCGCACGGCCTCACGGAACCGCTCGCGGGCGAGCACGGCGTCGTCCTGGGCTCGCGTCGGAGCGCCGAAGCGCGCTGCCTGCTGCACGGCGACCGCCAGGGGGGCGTCGATCAGGTCCAGGGCGGCCTGGACGGCCTCGGGGGACGTGATCACCTCGAGGGCGATCCGGTCCTGGTCGTCGAGCAAGGCCTCGTCGGTCGCGGGGTTGGTGGCCTGGCCTGCGTCGCAGCCTGAGAGCACGAGGGCTCCCAGGAGAGGGAGGATCCGGATGGCTCGAGACACGCTCATCGGTCGTCTCCGATCGTGGGGGATCCGCTCGGGCAGGCGGGACACGTCGAAGACAAGACGATGTGACCGGCAAAAAGGTAACGCGCGCTACAGGATGTCGTGGATCGCCGAACGAGCTCCTAGAGATACCGCTCCTCGATGATACGCACGTGATGCGCGAAGTGGCCGGCGGCGATGAACGCCAGGGCGCGCACGCTGAACGGATTCCCGCTGGCCGTCCCGCGCCGCAGCCAGGCCTCCGGGGGGAGGTGGCGGTACAGGAGGATCGTTCCGAGCCGCACGGCCCGGAACTCCTCGACGTGCTGGGCCCAGTGGACGCGGTTCGCCTCCGCGGCCGCAGCGGCGACGTCCTGGTCGTAGCTCGGCAGGGGCGACTCGAACCCGCGCGCGAACCACAGCGCGCGGAACGCGAACGAACGCTCCGTGTCGGTCACGTGGTTGAGCACCTGCCGGATCGTCCACTTGTCCGGCGCGTAGCGGTGCAGCGACCGGGTGTCCGGGATGGCGGCCAAGAGCTCATGGGACTCGTCGAGCTGGCGCTCCAGCACCGCGAGCGGGTCGTCGCCCTCGACTCGGTCGATGTAGGTGAAGTAGTACGGGGCCGCTTCCGTGGAGTCCGGTCGTCCGGTCATCGTGGCTCACCTCGCGTTCTGGTTCCGTGCCTCGCCGACGCAACTTCGGTCGCGGGCCGCGAGCGCGGCAAGAGTTCCACCGACGTGGCGCCGGAGCCCCTCAGCTTCGCCGCCGGCGCCAGCCGGCGTTCTCGTCGAGCAGCACCCGCGAGGCGACGCTGATGAGAAGGACGAAGAGCGTGACGAAGAACGCCGCGGCGTACGCGAGCGCGTGGGCGCTCTCGTACGGCTCGCTGAAGAACGCCCAGATCGCGTAGGTGAGGTAGCCGATGGGGGAGTTCGTCAGGTGGCCGTTCCACATGTACTGGGACCAGCCCGCCGTGTACAGCAGAGGCGCCGTCTCACCGACCGCGATGGCGAGCGCCAGCAACACGCCGGTGAGCACACCAGGCAGCGCCGACGGCAGGCAGACCTTCATGATGACCGTGCCGTCCCGTGCGCCGAGGGCATACGCCCCCTCGCGGATCTCGCGCGGCACCTGCCGCATCGCCATCTCGGTCGTACGCGAGATGTAGGGGAGCGCGATGATGGCGAGCGCGATGCTGCCCGCCGCGACCGAGAACTTCCACCCGAGCAGGACCACCATGGTCACGTAGCCGAAATAGCCGACGACGATCGACGGAACGCCGACGAGCACGTCCGACAGGAAGCGCGTGGTCGGCGCGAGCCACCCGTGGTCGAACTCGGCCATGTAGATGCCCGCCGCCACCCCCACGGGCACCGCCAGCAGGACGCCGCCGACCGCGAGCACGGCGCTGCCCTCGATCGCGTTCAGCAGGCCGCCCCCCACGCCCTGCGTGACCTGGGTGAGGACCGTCCAGTTGATGGCCTTGTAGCCGCGCAGGAACACCATCACCAGGATCGACAGCATCGCGCCGCCGAGCAGCAGGAACGCGAGCGTGGTGAATCCCCATCCGACGAAGTCCACGATGCGACGGCGCCTGCGGACGCCCAAGGCATGCAGGACGGAGGAGGCATCGGCGGCGGCGGGCGCGGCCATCACGCGGCCCTCGTGGGCCGGCGGCCCTCGTAGTAGAGCAGCAGCTGGGCGAAGCTGTTCACGACGACGGAGATGACACACAGGACGAGCGCGACCTCCGCGAGCGACCGGACCGCCATGCCGGTCGGATCCTGCATGGCGCTGTCGAGCTGGGACACGATGAAGGACGCCATGGTCGCGATGGGCGTGTAGATGTTGTGCGGCAGGTAGTTGAGCGCGCCGCCGCCCACCATGAGCACGGCCATCGTCTCGCCGAGCGCCCGCCCCGTCGCGAGGATGCTGCCGCCGATGAGGACCCGCTTCACCGACGGCAGCAGCACCGAGCGCATGGCCTCGAACCGGCTGGCGCCCAGCGCGATGGCCGCCTCACGCAGTGTGTCCGCCTGGGACGTGACCAGCGCGTCGCGCAGCGTCGTCGTGATGAGCGGCACGATCATCAGGGTGAGCACGAGGCCGGCGGTCAGGAGGCCGTAGCCACTGCCCGAGGGGCCACCGAGGAACGGGATGAAGCCGAGCCACCGCACCATGGCGGGGAAGACGTGGTGGCCCAGGAACGGGATCACTACTGCATAGCCCCAGAGGCCGTAGACGACGCTGGGGATGGCGGCCAGCAGCTCGACGAAGAAGGAGAGCCAGGGCCGCAGCGGCGCCGGGACCCCGTCGGCCAGGAACAGCGCGGCGCCGACGCCGACCGGCACCGCGATCGCCACGGCGATCGCGGTGCTGAGCAGCGTGCCGACGATGAGGAACAGGATGCCGTAGTGCGCGCCCGGCAGGATCTGCTGGCCGTGCACGGTGATGGGGTTGCCGTACATGCTGCCCAGGTTCCAGCTGTTCTGCCACAGGAAATGGATCCCGTTGAGGCGGACGGCCGGCCACGCGTATACCCCCAGGGACAGGACGATCACCAGGAGAACGGCGCCGAGCAGGCTGGCGAGAGCGGCGGTGGATCTGCGGAAGCTCATCGTGGCTGGGGTGGGAGGGCAGGGTGGATGAGGCCGCTCGGCCCGAACACGGCGAAGTGGCCGGGCACCGCCCGCCGCGGGGCGGATGCCCGGCCGAATCGAAGCCGGAGCCGGTGGCGGTCGAAACCTACCGGATCTCGGCGACCTGCGCCGCACTGAGCCTTGCGACGGATGCCGGAAGCGGCACGAAATGGACCGCGTCCATGAAGCGCGGTGCGTTGCCCCCGCGCGGGCTCATGGCCCATGTGAAGAACTTGCGCAGGGCGGCGGCCGTCTCGGACGAGGGCTGGTTCCTGTCCACGAGCGCATACTCGTAGTTGATGATCGGGTAGGACTCCCGGCCCGGCGCGAAGATCAGGCTGATGCGCTCGTCCTTCGGGGTCTTCGGCACCATCATCCCGGCCGCGGCCTTTCCCGTCCGCGCGTTGGCGAGGACGTAGTTGCCGGCGCGGTTCTTGAGCATCGCGATGCCCATGTGGGCCTTCTCGATCTGCTCCTGGTAGCTGATGCCGATGTAGGCCACGGAGTAGGGGTTGCCCTCGAGCGCCGTCACCATGCCGGGGTTGCCGACCGCACCCAGCTCACCCGTCACCGCCGGCCAGCTCACCGTCGTCCCGTAGCTCACGCTGTTCGACCACGAGGGCGTGCTGAACGACAGGTACTGGCTGAAGATGAACGTGTCGCCGCTGCCGTCGTTGCGGTGGATGGGGATGATCGTGCGGTCCGGCAGATCGACTCCGGGGTTCATCGCGGCGATGGCCGGGTCGTTCCACTTCGTGATCGTTCCCGAGTAGATCCCTGCCAGCACGGGGCCGCTGAGCTTCAGGTGGCGGTCGTTGAGCCCGGGCAGGTTGTAATTGACGGTCTGCAGGGATATGGCGAGCGGGATGTTCAGCATCGTCGGATGCTGCTTCATCATCGCGTCCGCGATGTAGGCGTCGGAGGCGCCGATCTGGGCGATGCCCGCCACCGACTGCGCGATGCCGGTGCCACTGCCCGTCGACTGGGTCGTGATCTTCACGTTCGGGGCGATCCTCGCGTAGACCGGCACCCAGAGGTTGAACAGCGGATAGAGCAGGCTGGAGCCCGTCTCGAGGAGGTCGACGGTGCTCTGCGCCTGGACCGGGCGGGGCCCGAGCAGGACGCCGGCGCCCAGGAGCGCGACGGTGCCGCCCACGGCGATCGAGCGGCGCAACGGAACCAGGACGAGTTTCGGGAAGGGCGGCAAGATGGCCTCCTTGGGATGAAGTCGCAGACTCGAAGCGTCACGATAGGAGGCGGGAACCACGGCTACGTATCGGAAATGTCTCAGGAACGTAAATCCTGGTCGCGGTGGGGCCGGGCGCGTACAGGGCCCATGGGCAGGCGGGCGCATGCGTCACGGATACCTGTCGCCCCGGACGCCATGCCGTTAGCGTTCTACGGTCGTTTGTCCGATGAATGTCCCATGAATCACGATACCCGCTGCCCATCGCCTTCCTTGGCCTCCATCTCGACCGCCGCTCGGGCCGCGGCCGCGAGAGGAATGCGATGCCCTCCCCGGTCGAGCGGGCTGAAACTTCCATCCTACTCCCGGGGGAGGCCGTCCGGCACCACGGTGCCCCATGCCGCCGCCCACGCCGGATGCTCCGGCCGCCGGGAGCAGGCGCGCGAGCGCCGTCGCACGACGGAGGATGAATGGATCGGCCGGAGACGCTGGAATCATTCATAGAGAAGCTGCACACCGAGGGGGTCGAGGCGGGGCTGCAGGAGGCTGAGCGGCTCCGGGCGGCAGCCGAGGCGGAGTCGGCGGCGGCCCTCGACGAGGCGAGGGAAGAGGCCCGGCGGGTGACCGCCGAAGCCGAGGCGCGGGCGAGCGCGATGGTGGCCGGGGCGAAGGACGAGATCGCGCTCGCGGCGCGCGACGTCCAGCTCGACCTGCGGGCGCGTCTGGAGCGCACGCTCACGTCGCTCCTGCGCGCCGCCCTCGAGCGCGAGCTCGACGATGCCGACTTCCTCCGGAAGCTCGTCGTCGAGGTCGTCGGTGCGTACGCACAGGCGGATGCCGAGGGCCAGGGCGCGACCCTCGAGGTGACGGTGCGTCCCGAGATGGTGGAGCGGCTCGCGGCGGCGGCCCCGGGAATGCTGGGTGGCGCTCTGTCCGACGGCGCGCGCATCGAACTGAGAGGCGGGCTCGATCGCGGGGGCTTCGAGTACCGCGTCCGCGACGCGGTGGTCGAGGTCACGCCCGAGTCGCTCGCGGAGGAGCTGACCCGCCTGGTGTCCGCGCAGCTGCGTGACCATCTGCGCTCGACGGCGGATCGGAGCGCGGCGGCCGCCGCCACATGAGCGTCGGGGCGAGCTACTACCTCCTGACAGCCCTCCCGATCCTGGCCGAGCCCGGCGCCCTGCCGCCGGTCTCGCCCCGGGAGTTGCGCGCCCGTGCCGCCGGAGCGCCCGCGGCCCCGCTCATCGACGTCATCCTGCTGGAGGACGACCTGCGCCAGCGTCAGGGCGTGCTCGAAGGCGAGCTGGCCGACGCCGAGCCGGCGGTGCTCACGCTGGATCAGGTGCGGGGCGACGCGCCCCTTCCGGCCACCCTGACCGTCTCGATGGGCCACCACCCCGAGGACCTGCCGGCGGACCGGGTGTGGGAGGCCTACTGGCACCACGCGGCCCGTGTGGCGCGCCGAGGCCGGAGCCGGTTCCTGGGCGCCTGGGTGCGAGTGGAGGTGGGCCTGCGCAACGCGCTCGCCGCCGCGCGCGCCGCGTCTCTGGGTCGCGCGTCGGAGCCGCACGAGGTGGCCGTGGAGCTGGGGGGTGAGGAGGCGGTGGTCGAGCAGCGGCTCGCCGCCTGGGCGGCCGCCACCGATCCGCTGGCGGGCTGGCGGGCGCTGCTGCGCGCGCGCTGGGAGTGGGCCACGAGGGAGGAGCGCAGCTTCAGCTTCAGTCAGGACGAAGCGGCCGCGTACGCGGTCAAGCTCCTCGTCCTGAGGGATTGGCGACGAACCATGGGGGTCGCGGCATGACGGGCAGGATCGTCGCGGTGTTCGGCAATCTGGTAGTGGCCGAGTGCGAGGGGCGCATCGTCCAGAACTCCGTCGCGCGCTGCCGTCGCTCCGACGGGGCGCGCCTGTTGTCCGAGGTCATCCGCGTGCGCGGCCGCCTCGCGGACCTCCAGGTCTTCGAGGAGACGCGCGGGCTGCGGGTGGGCGACGAGGTGGAGTTGAGCACGGAGCTGCTCTCGGTGGAGCTCGGACCCGGCCTCCTCGGCCAGATCTTCGACGGGCTGCAGAGCCCGCTCCCCGAGCTGGCCGAGCGCTACGGGTTCTTCCTTCCCACGGGCGGCTCGGTACCCGGGCTGGACGGGGACCGGCTGTGGCCGTTCGAGCCCGCGCGCCGGGCCGGGGACGTGGTGGAGGCGGGCGATCCCCTGGGCTTCACCACCGAGGGCATCTTCCGCCACCCCGTCATGGTGCCGTTCGGGTGGTCGGGACGCTTCACCGTCGCCCGCGTCGCCGAGGCGGGCGAGAGGAAGGCGAGCGACGCCGTCGCCGACCTGGTCGACGAGGCCGGCGTGTCGCGGACCGTGACGATGCTGCAGCGCTGGCCCGTGAAGGTGCCGCTGGCCGTGAGCCGGCAGCGCCTGCTGCCCACCGAGCCGCTCGTCACCCGGGTGCGCATGATCGACTCGCTCCTGCCCGTCGTGCGGGGCGGCACGTACTGCATCCCGGGACCGTTCGGAGCGGGAAAGACCGTGCTCCAGCAGATCACGTCGCGCCACGCGGACGTCGACGTCGTCGTCGTGGCTGCCTGTGGCGAGCGCGCCGGCGAGGTCGTCGAGACGATCCAGGAGTTCCCGCGCCTGAGCGACCCGCGCACCGGCCGCTCCCTGATGGAGCGCACGATCATCGTGTGCAACACGTCGGCCATGCCGGTCGCAGCGCGCGAGGCGTCGGTCTACACGGCCGTCACGCTGGGCGAGTACTACCGCCAGATGGGACTGAACGTCCTGCTGCTCGCCGACTCGACGTCCCGCTGGGCGCAGGCCATGCGCGAGCTGTCCGGCCGGCTGGAGGAGATCCCGGGCGAGGAGGCGTTCCCGGCCTACCTCGAGAGCCGCATCGCCGCGTTCTACGAGAGGGCCGGCGTGCTCGAGCTGCGCGACGGGCGTACCGGCAGCCTCACGATCGGCGGCACGGTGAGCCCCGCCGGCGGCAACTTCGAGGAGCCGGTGACGCAGGCCACGCTCAAGGTGGTCGGCGCCTTCCACGGGCTGTCCACCGCACGCGCCCACGCGCGCCGCTTCCCCGCCATCGATCCGCTCGAGTCGTGGAGCCGCTACGGCGGGGTGCTCGATCCGGAGAAGGTCGCCACCGTGCGCGGCCTGCTGCGCCGCGGCGACGAGATCCGTCAGATGATCATGGTGGTCGGCGAAGAGGGAGTCTCGGTGCGGGACTACGCGATCCTGCTGAAGGCCGAGTTCGTCGATGCGGCCTACCTGCAGCAGAACGCGTTCGACGATGTGGACGGTGCCACCGACGCCGAGCGCCAAGCCCTCGTGTTCGATCAGATGCTCGCCGTGCTCGACCTGGAGCTGGACGTGACGGAGAAGGAGGAGGCGCGCGCGGTCATGGTCCGCTTCACGGACCTGTTCCGCAACTGGAACTACATGGCCAGGGGCACGCCGGAGTTCGAGGAGACGGCAGGCGAGATCGCCGGCCTGGTCGCGCGTGGCGGCCGGGAGGCCGTGGGGGAGGAGGCCGCGTGAGGAGATACTTCGATCGCATCGGGCGCATCGCCGGAAACGTCGTCACGGTGCGCGCTCACGGGGTGAGCTACGAGGAGCTGGCCGTCGTCGTGGGAGACGCCGGCAGCGCCCCGGCGCAGGTCATCAAGCTCGAGGGCGAGCACGTGAGCCTGCAGGTGTTCGCCGGCACGCAGGGCCTGTCCACGCACGATCGCGTCCGCTTCCTCGGGCGTCCGTTCGAGTTCGCCTTCGGCGACGGCCTGCTCGGGCGCGTGTTCGACGGGGCCGGGCGGCCGCGCGACGGCCGCCCCGAGCCGGAGGGTACGCCCGTGCGCCTCGGCTCCGCGCCGGTGAATCCGGTGAAGCGCCGGCTCCCCGACCGCATGATCCGCACCGGCATCCCGATGATCGACGTCTTCAACTCGCTCGTCGAGTCGCAGAAGCTGCCGATCTTCTCGGTGGCCGGCGAGCCGTACAACGCGCTGCTCGCGCGCGTCGGGCTGCAGGCGGACGCGGACGTGGTCATCCTGGGCGGGATGGGGCTGCGCTACGACGACTACCTGGAGTTCCGCGCCGCCTTCGAGGAGGGCGGAGTGCTCACGCGCTCCGTGATGTTCGTGCACACGGCGTCGGACCCCGCCGTCGAGTGCCTGCTGGTTCCCGACCTGTGTCTGGCGGTGGGCGAGCAGCTCGCGCTGGCGGGCAAGCGCGTGCTCGTGCTCCTCACGGACATGACGGCGTTCTCCGACGCGCTCAAGGAGATCTCCATCACGATGGAGCAGATCCCCTCGAACCGCGGCTACCCCGGCGACCTGTACACGCAGCTCGCGCGCCGGTACGAGAAGGCGGTCGACTTCGAGGGGGCGGGCTCGCTGACGGTGCTGGCCTGCGTCACGATGCCGGGCGACGACGTGACGCATCCCGTGCCCGACAACACGGGCTACATCACGGAGGGCCAGTTCTATCTGCGCAACGGCCGCATCGAGCCTTTCGGGTCGCTGTCGCGCCTGCGCCAGCACGTCAACGGCGCCACGCGCGACGACCACCGCGCGATCATGGACGGCTGCATCCAGCTGTACGCCGACTGCATGACGAGCCGCGAGAAGCGCGACATGGGCTTCGAGGTGACGCCCTGGGACGAGAAGCTGCTCCGCTACGGAGACCTCTTCGAGTCGCGCATCATGGACCTGGGCGTGGACATCCCGCTGGAGGAGGCGCTCGACCGCTGCTGGGCGCTGCTGGCCGAGTGCTTCGAGCCCGCGGAGACGGGTATCCGCCGCTCGCTGGTCGACGAGCACTGGCCGAAGCCCGTGGAGATGCGGAGCGACGATGGCGCGTAAGCTCGCCCTCACGCGCCTGGAGCTGAAGCGGCAGCGCGAGGCGCTGGCCCGCTACCGGCGCTTCCTGCCCGCCCTGCAGCGGCGCCAGCAGCAGCTCCAGATCGAGGTGCAGCGCACGGGCCGGCAGCTCGCCGAGGAGCGCTCGGAGCTGGAGTCGGCGCGGCGGCGCTTCGAGGGGCACGCGGGCGTGCTGGGCGACGTGGCCGGCGTGAACGTGCGCGCCGCCGCGAGCCCCTCCCGGGTGGACGTGGGCAGCGTGAGCATCGTGGGCGTGAAGGTGCCTGAGTTCGTCGGCGCGACGTTCGAGGACCCGGTCTACAGCCTGTTCTCCACCTCCCCCTGGGTGGAGCCGGTGCTCGCCGAGCTGCGCGACCAGAGCCGGCGCGGTGCGCGCCTCGACGTCCTCGAGGAGCGACGCGCCGTCCTGCGCCACGAGCTGGCGCGCGTCGTCCAGCGCGTCAACCTCTTCGAGAAGGTCAAGATCCCGGAGGCCCGGGCGGCCATCCAGAGGATCCGCGTGCACCTGGGCGACGAGATGGCGGCGGCCGTGGGCCTCGCCAAGATGGCCAAGGGCCGGTCCGCGGAGGGCTCGTGATCGAGCCCATGGCCAAGGCCTACGTGGTCGCGCGCCGCGAGGAGCGCGAGGCCCTGCTGGAGGCGCTGCGCGCCCTCGGCGTGCTGCACCTGGTGCCGGCCCGGCCCGGCGGTGGAGGAGACGAGGCCGAGCTGGCCGGCGCGTTGGCACGGACGAGACAGGCTCTGCGGGTCCTCGGTGGGATCGAGCCCGCGGGTACGGCGCCCACGGGCACGGTCGAGGAGATCGTGGCGGAGGTGCTCGAGGTGCGGCGGGTCGGCGAGACGCTGGGCGCGCGGCTGGTGGCGCTCGGGCGCGAGGCGCGCGCGGCGGAGCCGTGGGGTCGCATCACGACGGAGCGCGTCGCGCGCCTCGCGCGGGACGGGCTGCCGGTGCGCGTCGTGTCGGTGCCGGAAGACGACATCGCGGCGCTGCCCGGAACCGCCGTGCGCGTCCGGTCGCTCGACAGCCGTCGCTCCCTGGTGATCTGCGCCGGAGACCCCGACGCCGAGCTGCCGGCGCGGGCCACGCTGCTCGTTCCGCCCGAGCGCGATTTCGCGACCGTGGAGCGGGAGATGGAGGAGGTGCGGAGCCGGCTCGCCGCCCAGCCCGACCATCTGGCGCGGCTCGCCGGACGGCGCGCGGACCTCGAGCGGGCCCTGGCGCGGACGGAGGACGAGCTGAGCCTGGCGCGCGCGCTGAGAGGCGGCCTGAGCGGGGCGCGCCTCTTCGGGGTGCAGGGTTGGCTGCCGAGTGGGCGCGCGGCGTCCCTGGCCGACGAGCTGAGGGCGGCCGGCGTGCACGCGGCGGTGACGGTGCGGCCTGCCGCGGACGGCGAGCGTCCCCCCACGCTCGTGAAGTATCCGCGCCCGGTGCGCCCCATCCGCTCGCTGTTCGACCTCCTGGGGGTCAGCCCCGGCTATCACGAGCTCGACGTGACCGCGTTCTTCATGGTGGCGCTGTCCGTGTTCGCCGGCATGCTCATCGCGGACGCCGGATACGGGCTGGTCTTCCTGGCCGCGGCGCTCTATGCGCGCTGGCGCCTGCGCGACCGGATCGGCAGCGACGCGATCGAGCTGATCATGGCGTTCGGGGCCGCCGCGGTGGCCTGGGGCGCCATCTCGGGCTCGTGGTTCTGCGTGCCCCCCCTGAAGATGGAGGCGGTGGGGGGCCCGATCGGGAGCCTGGGCAAGGCGCTTTACAGCCTGCAGTTGATCCGGGGGTCGGACCAGCAGTCCCGTGACACGCTCATCAAGGTGTCGTTCCTCGTGGGGAGCGTGCACCTCGTGCTGGCGCACCTGCGCCGCGTCCTGGCCCAGGCGCCCGACCCGAGCGCGCTCGCGGACCTGGGGTGGTCCGGCGTGCTGGTCGCGATGCTGGGCGTGATCTGGAACCTCTTCTTCCGGGAAGCGCCGCTGCCGGCGACCGTGACCCGGGGGCTGCTCGATGCCGGAGCGCTGGGCTTCCTGCTCGTGGTCGCCTTCAGCGCCTCCGACTCCAACCTGCTCGTGAGGCTGGCCAAGGGGGTCGGTGGGGGGCTTCTTCCCCTGATCGGTGCCTTCGGGGACACCCTTTCCTACATCCGCCTGGCCGCCGTGGGCCTCGCCAGCTTCTACCTCGGGGTCGCGGTCAACACGCTGGCGGCGGAGGCGGCGGGCGCGGCGACGTGGCTCGCGGCCGTGCCGATCCTGATCGTGGGCCACGGGCTCAACATGACGCTGTCGCTCGTCGCGATCCTCGCGCACGGCGTGCGTCTCAACCTGCTCGAGTTCTCGAGTCATGCCGGCCTGCAGTGGACCGGCTACGCCTATCGACCGTTTGCCGCGCGTGCGGCGGAGGAGCGCTGAAGCATGCAATTCGTGGGGCAGCTCGCGTTGGCGCTGCCGCTCCTGATGGGAGCGATCGGAAGCGCCTTGGGCATCAGCGCGGCGGCGCAGGCCGCCGCGGGGGCCTGGGCACGGGAGGGCAAGGAGGGCAAGCAGCCCAGCTTCACCTACATCATCATGGTCGCCGCACCGCTCTCCCAGACGATCTACGGCGCCATGATCATGCTGATCGGCCTGCGCTCGCCGGTGTATGCCGCGGGCGCGGCGTCCATGAACGCCGGGGCGCTCCTGAGCATCGCGCTCGCGGGCGGCGCGGCGGAGCTGTTCAGCGCCTGGATCCAGGGCAAGATGGGCGCCGGCTTCGTCCGTGCGCTCCTGGAGAACGAGGGGCAGGGCCTGGCGTTCATGATCATCGGCCTGGGCATCATCGAGACGGTCGGGCTGTTCTCGTTCGTCTTCCTGCTCATGGTGATGCCGATCCTGAAATAAGCCGAGCCGACGCGGCTTCTCCCGCCCGGCGGCTCGGCCAGGTGGCAGGGGCCGGCACCGGGGGATACGTTCATCGCATGCGCATCCTGCTGGTAGAGGACGATCCTCTGCTCCGCCCGTCGGTGGCGCGTGGGCTCCGCGAGTCCGGGTACGAGGTGCTCGAGGCCGAGGACGGCGACACCGCCGTCGACATGGCCAGCGAGGCCTCGTACGACTGCATTGTGCTCGACGTCATGCTGCCGGGCAGGAACGGGATCGAGGTCTGCCGGGAGCTGCGCTCCCGGCAGAACTGGGTGCCGATCCTCATGCTGACCGCGCTCGACGCGGTGGACGACCGCATCCACGGCCTGGATGCCGGCGCCGACGACTATCTGCCGAAGCCGTTCGACTTCGGTGAGCTCGTGGCGAGGCTGCGAGCCCTCGCGCGCCGGCGCTACGAGGACATGGCCGCGGAGCTGCGCGTAGGGGATCTGGTCATCGACACGCGCAGGCGCACGGTCCGCCGCGGCGACCGGCCCATCGAGTTGACCGTGAAGGAGTTCGCCTTCCTCGTGCACCTGGCGAGGAACGCCGGGCGGGTGGTCACGCGGGCCGACCTCATGGCCAAGGTGTGGGACGACAGCCAGGCCCACTCCAACGTGATCGACGTGTACGCCAGCCGCCTGCGCCGCAAGATCGACGAAGGTGAGGCCGTGCAGCTGTTCTTGACGCACCGCGGCATCGGGTATCTGCTCGACGCTCCCGTGTCGACCGACGGCGACGACCGCGAAACGGAAGACTCCTGAGGGGACCCGGCGGTCGATCCATGCACGTCCTGCCCACCTCGGTACGCACGCGGCTCACCCTCTGGTACACGATCCTGCTCGCCGTGCCGCTCACGGCGTTCGCGATCACGTCCTACCTCATCTTCTCGGAGACCGTGCGGGCACGAACGGACGCGTTCGTGAGCGACGCGCTCACGGTCTTCGGGAGGGAGCTGCAGGCGGAGCGTCGCCGCGGTCCGACGACGCAGGCCGCGATCGAGAGGACGCTCACCGAGATGCGGTTCCGGGAGATGGACGTCGTGATCCTCGACGACTCCGGGACCGTCGTGGGGAGGAGCGCGCCGCTGGTCGGCCCCGTCACGCGCAGCGACTTCCCGCCGGCCGTGGATCCCACCCGGATCGCCGGGCGGATCGGAACCCTCGCTCTCGGAGTGTCGCGGACGGAGACGGTGCACCTGGGAGGACGGGCGTTCCTGGTGGAGGTACGGCCGGTCGTGCTCGCGGGCCTGCGCCTCCATCTGGTGGGCGTTCACTCGCTGCAGCGCGTGGACGCCATGCTCCGCACGATCCGTCACCTGTTCCTGGTCGTGATCCCGCTCATCATCGTGTGCGCGGCCGCCGGTGGCTTCTTCTTGGCGCGGCGGAGCTTCCGGCCGGTGTCCGCCATGGCGGCGCGCGCCGCGGAGATCGGCGCGAGCACGCTGCACGACCGGCTTCCCGTCGCCACCAACGACGAGCTGGGCGAGCTGGCTCGCGTGCTGAACGACCTCCTGGACCGGCTCGAGAGCGCCTTCGAGCAGCAGCGCCGCTTCATGACCGACGCGTCGCACGAGCTGCGCACGCCCACGGCCATCGTGCGCACCGAGGCGGACGTCACCCTTTCGCGGGAGAGCCGGAGCGAGGAGGAGTACCGCGCGTCGATGGCGATCGTGCGCGACGCGTCGCGGCGGCTCACGAGGATCGTCGAGGACGTCTTCCTGATCGCCCGCGCCGACGCAGGCTATCTGGTGACGAATCCGGAGCCGCTCTACCTGGAGGACCTGGTGCGGGAGACGGTGCGGGCCGTCACGCCGATCGCGCACGGGCGGAGCGTGAGCGTGGAGCTGGGAGAGATGGCCGAAGCGCCCCTGGTGGGCGACGCGGATCTCCTGAACCGCCTGATCCTCAACCTGCTGGACAACGCCATCAAGTACTCGCCCGCGGGCGGCACCATCCAGGTGTCGATGCAGCTGCGCGGCTCCACCTGCGACGTCTCGGTCGTCGACGCGGGGCCCGGGATCCCGCCGGAAGCCCAGGAGCGCGTGTTCGAGCGCTTCTTCCGCGTCGACGCGGCCCGCTCGCGCGCCCAGGGCACGCTCACGAGCGGGGCCGGCCTCGGCCTCTCGATCTGCCGCCGCATCGCGGAGATGCACGGGGGAAGGCTCGTCCTGGTGGGCTCCCGCCCGGGCCGTACCGAGTTCCGCGTCTCGCTGCCTTTCGGGTCGAGCATGCCCGCGCCGACCGGCGCCGTCCGGTAGGCCACGAGGGGCGAGTCCGACGTGGGCCCGCCTGGGCGCCGCGTTCGCTTGCAGAGACGCCTCTCCGTGGTAGCTTGTAGAGTCCGACAGAACATGAATTTTCCATGAAAACGTCGGCCCTCCCGCCACTTCATCTCGGAAAGGGAAGGCCAACTCATGAGATTGTTCCGTCCGTCGGCCGCTCTTCTCACTGCCCTCCTGAGCCTGCCGGCCGTCCTTCAAGCCCAGACGACGATCCACGGGAGCGTCGTCGACCAGTCGACGGGAGCGGCCGTCGCCGGCGCCTCCGTCATGGTCACGGGAACGTCCACCGGCACCGTCACGGACGACGCCGGTTCCTTCACCCTCGAGGCGCCGGGCAGCGTCGCGAGCGTCACGGTCTCGAGCATCGGCTACGTGACGCGGACGGTCCCGGTGTCCGATGCCCGGGTGGTGCTCCACGTGCGCCTGAAGCCCTCGGCCGTCCGGCTTCCCGGGATCCAGGTGGTGTCCACCCTGTCGGCGCCTTCCGTCGGCGTTCTGACGCAGCGCGACCTGCAGCAGACGGACAACCTGCAGCTGTCGAGCGCGCTCAACACGGTACCGGGGCTGTTCATGCAGTCGCGCACGCCCTGGGGCGGAGCCAGGATCACGATCCGCGGCTACTACCCGAGCACGAGCGGCAACAGCCCGAACTCCAACGGCCTCGGCTACCAGGTCTTCCTGAACGACATCCCGATCACCGATGCCGCCGGCGTGACGATCCTGGACGGCATCGACTACTCGTCGCTCGGCGACGTGGAGGTCATCAAAGGCCCGTCGTCGTCCGACTACGGGAGCTACATCGGTGGCACGGTGCGTCTCACCACGGAGCGCCCCGCGCCGAACCAGACGTCGTTCAGCCAGCAGGCGATGGGCGGCACGTACGGCCTGCTCCGCACGAACACGACGTTCCAGACCGCGACGGACAACTCCGACCTCACCGTGAACTACGGCTACCAGGGCTACGACTCGTTCCGTCCGCACAGCGGCTCGATCAAGAACTACGTGCGTGCCAGCGGTGACTTCGGCGTCAACGATCGGCAGACGATCTCGACGTACTTCGCATACGACCGCTCGGCGGAGCAGCTCGCGGGCGAGATCGACGCGACGCCCTACTACGAGCGTCAGGCGGTCAGCAACCCGCTCTACCTGGCCAACGACGCGCACATCGACGTGAACGACTTCATCGCGGGCGCGACGGACCACGTCCGCCTCAGCAACAGGTTCACGAACCAGACCACGGTCTACGGAAAGGGGTTGAAGTCCAACCAGCCGTACGCGCACGGCTTCACCGACAACAACGAGCTCAGCTACGGCGCGCGCTCCACCTTCGGGTTCACGAGCCGCGTCGGGGAGGCCTTCGGCATCAACGGCAGCCTGGGCGGGTCGTTCCAGCGCTCGGACATCATGACCAACGGCGTCTTCATCATTCCCGCGCCGCCGTATCCCGAGCGCCCGACCGACCAGGAGAACTACGCCTGGAACGCTTCGCTCTTCACCCAGTGGAGCTTCGACATGCCGGGCCAGGTCAGCGTCACGGTCGGCGCCGGCCTGCACAAGAACGCGTTCGCGATCCGGAACATGCTGAACAACAACCAGCTCTTCGACACGACCAGCGTCCAGGAGCGGTCGTTCCCGACGGTCTTCACCCCGCGCGTCACGGTCAGCAAGGGCTTCAGCGACAACGCCACGGTCTACGGCAGCATCAGCTCGGGGTACACGCCGCCGCTGTTGAGCAACGTGGTGGCGAGCGATGGCACGGTCGACCTCTCCCTGAAGCCCGAGCACGCCGTGCAGTACGAGATCGGCACGCAGGGGAGCCTCTTCGACAAGCGTCTGGCCGGCCAGCTCGAGCTGTACGACATCGAGAACACGAACAAGCTCGTGTCCGAGACCTCGAACGCGATCACGTACACGACGAATGCGGGCAAGCAGCGCAATCGCGGGGTGGAGGTGTCGCTCAGCTTCCTGGCCGTCGACAACGCCGCACAGAGGATCTCGCGCGTCCGTCCGTGGATCTCGTACTCGTACACGGACGCCGAGTTCGTGAGCTTCAAGAGCGACAACAACGACAACGTGGGCACGGTGAGCTACTCGGGGAACGCGGTGCCCCGCGTCCCGAGGAACCAGGTGAACGCGGGCCTCGACATCGGGACCAACGACGGCTGGTACCTGAGCGGCACGTACCAATACGTCGACAAGGTGCCGGTCACGTATGACAACTCCACGTACGTGGACGGCTACAGCCTGCTGAACGCCAAGCTGGGCTACCAGGGGATGATCACCCGGCACTGGAAGCTCAACGTCTACGGCGGTGGCAACAACCTGGGGAACAGCACCTACTACTCGTTCCTCTTCGTCGGTCCCAACTACGCCGGGTTGGCGCAGGCGCAGGACGGCGGGACCGGGGACGGCTATATCATCCCGGGACCGTACAACGCCTCCTATTACGGAAGCGTCGGGCTGTCGTACGTCTGGTGACGGACGACTGGGAGGGGGTCGGCCGATCGCGCTTTCCGTCGATCTGCGGCAAGCGCCGGAAGGGCGGCGGGGCCGGAGCGGATACGCTCCGGCCCGCCCCGCGCTCGCTCGGCCCCCTCCTCCTGGGCTCTCCTCAGCCGGACCCGTGTCTGCGCGGGAAGCGGCGGGGAAGCGTGCTCGGGAACGAGGGGGTCCAGACGTTGTTGGCCCGGTCCATGTCCGGGAGTTGGTCCTCGGGGTCGACGACCACGGAGTCCAGCGGGCTCGTGGACGCGTAGCGGAGCAGGAACGTCGGTCCCTGCTGCCAGATCTCGACCGGCAGCTTCACCTCGCCGCTGTGGCCGTTCTGCTCCTTCACGCGCACGGTCACGGGCATGACCATCTGGTCGAGGTTCTTCAGCGTGATGACCGAGCCCTTCGATGGGTCGCCGTCCACGTACTTCACGTCGGTGACGGCCTGGTCGAGCGTCCACGTCTTGTAGAACCACTCCTTCCAGAACCAGTCGAGGTCCTCGCCCGACACGTCGTTCATCGTGCGGAAGAAGTCTTTCGGAGTGGGATGACGGTACGCCCAGCGCCGGATGTAGGCCCGGAACGCCTCGTCGAAGCGCCGGTGCCCGAGGACCACCTCACGCAGGAGATAGAGCGCGGCGGCCGGCTTCACGTAGTCGTTGAGGCCCACGTAGTCGCGCTGCACCACGTCGGCATACGTCATGATCGGATCGGGCTGCCCGGTGCGCTTCAAGACCTCCGCGAGCAGCGGCATCGAGTCCTCGAGCGCGCTGTAGGGGTCGTACTTCCCGTTCTCGTAGGCCCTGGTCGAGTAGATGTCGATGAACGAGTTGACGCCCTCGTCCATCCAGTCCCACTCGCGCTCGTCCGAGCCCACGATCATCGGGAACCAGGTGTGGCCCATCTCGTGGGTGATCACGTCCCAGAGCGAGCGTCCCTTCGAGCCCCAGTCGCAGAAGACGATGCTGGGGTACTCCATGCCGCCGTGCGCGGCCGCCACGGCGGTGGCGACCGGCCAGGGATAGGGATACCACTCCTTGGAGTCGTACTCGAGGGTGTGCTTCACGAACTGGGTGGCGCTTCCCCAGGCCTCCTTGCCCTCGACCTCCACGGGGTAGACGGCCTGCGCCAGGGCCTTCTTGCCGGCGGGCAGGTTGATGCGCGCGGCGTCCCACACGAACGCGGGAGAAGCGGCCCAGGCGACACCCCGGGTGTCGTGGATGTGGAAGCGCCACGTCAGCGTCCCGCTGCGCCGCGGGCGCGAGGCCGGGTCCGTCACCTCGGAGGCGGGGCGGATCATCACGGTCGTGTCGCTGGCCGCGGCCTCGCGCAGGCGCCCGATCTCCGCGCGGGTCAGGACCTCGTCCGGGTTCATGAGCTTCCCCGACCCGGCCACGATGTAGTTCCACGGCACCGTGATGTCGTAGTCGATGTCGCCGTAGTCGAGGTAGAACTGTCCCCTGCCGAGGTACGGGAGCGTGTTCCAGCCGACCACGTCGTCGTACACCGCCATGCGTGGGTACCACTGGGCGATGTCGAACACGACGCCGTTCTTCGTGTCGTACCAGCCCGTGCGCTGACGGTAGGGCGGGACGTGATAGGAGTAGACGATGCGGATCCTGGCCCGGCCTCCCGAGGGAGCGAGCGGCCGGGGAAGGCGGATCTGCATGCGCGTGTCCGTGATCAGGTCGGAGGCGGCCTCCCATCCTCCGCCCAGGTCGATCTCGACCGAGCGGATGTCGTAGCCGCCGTCGAAGCCCGGGGTGATGTAGCGGGGATTGCGCAAGGCGGCGGTGACGTAGCCCCGCGACCCCTTCCTGTAAAGGTTCTGGCCGAGCTGGAGCCAGAGGTAATCGAGCGTGTCGGGGCTGTTGTTCGTGTACGTGATCTCGTCCGTGCCGGACAGCGTCGTGTCGGCCGGGTCGAGCGTCGCGCGGATGCGGTAGTCCGCCTCGTTCTGCCAGTAGCGCGGGCCGGGCGCTCCGGACCCGCTGCGATACGCGGTTCCCGGGCTGCTCAGGAACGTCGCGTCGAACACCTTGCGCGGATCGTAATGCTGCTGCGCCACGGCCGCTTCGGCCGCCAGCGCCATCCCGAGCATGCACGCGACTGCGAGTCGGACGATCGCTCTCATGATCCTCGTTCCTTTCCCTGGCCGTGCGGCCGTGGCGACCGGTCGCGCAGCGTGATCTGGTGCGCGCCGAGGCCCACGGTAATCGAACCGTCCCGCTCGCGCCACGTGGACCCCCGGCCGGGGGCGCTCCGCATCAGGGCGCGATCCGGTAGACGGCCTTCACGACGAGCGCGCCCTCCAGCGGGCGGCGCAGCGCGGACCAGTGCGGGAAGGGGTACGTCGCCGTGGGGCTCGTCGAATAGCCCGACGTCCACACGACGTAGACGTCGTCCCCGATCCGTGGCACCCAGTGGAAGCGCAAGTCGAAGTACGCCGTGCGGGTCTCGTCGTTGTACTGCGTATAAGCGAGGAAGTCGCTGCGGGTGGTGAACGCGTATCGGATCCGCGTTCCGAGCGTGAGCGCGGTGAACCGGCCGGTCGGCAGCCGTACGGCGTCGCGCTGCACGGTGCCGTCCAGGCCGAGATGGCCGTTCACGCGCCACGTGCCGCTCAGGTGCAGGCTGAAGTCGCTGCCGTCGTAGAACCCGCCCCACCCCAGGGACGCCCCCAGGCCCCACGGCCGACCGCTGCCCGTGAAGTAGTGGACCTGGCCACGCGTCCACCAGTAGTGGCCCGGCTGCACGACGGCGCCCGGGTAGAGGCTGAACGTGTCGGTGGGCGCGTCCAGCTCACGATCGATGTTCACCTCGAAATGGTCGCCCGACTGCAGATCGCCGCCCAGCGGACGCCACTCGAAGCTCGCGCTCTCCCAGGTGCCCGGCTTCAGCAGGCTGCCGCCCAGGGGCGCCTGGATCTGCCAACTCGGAACGATCTTGAAGTCGAGGCGGCGCAGACCCGGGATCGCGGGCCGGGGCTGGTACTCGATGCGGCCCGAGCTCTCGATCACGCCCGTGCGGCGCACGAAGCCGAGCGTCGGATCGAAGCCGCTCTGGACCTCGTCGAAGGAGAGCGCCCCGCGGAACAGGTCGTTGGGATAGCTCAGCGAGGCGTCCCACGACAAGCGCGTGGGCGCCCGCGCAGTATCGGCCGCCATCATCCAGAAGGAGGGCTCGAGGTTGCGGCCGTGGATGACGAGTGGAAAGTCGCCGTCCATGCCCGCGGCCCACTGGTCGCCCATCACCCCCGGGCCCGACCGCGACGTGGCCATGAAGCCCACGTACGAGTTGGCGAGGACGTCGTGCCTGACGCGGATCACGGCGTCGTTCGCCTCGTCTCCCTTGCCCGTGCGCACATCCAGAAGGCCCAGCACCCAGGGCCCCGTGCGGCCGTAAAGCCTGGCGCCGCCGACGATGGGAACCGGTCCGTCCTCGCCCAGCCCGATGCGCCGCGAGTAGAACATCTGCGTCCTGCGCGTGCTGCCGAAGCTGAAGATCCCGCTCGACTCCAGGAAGAACTCCCGCTTCTCGGGGAAGAACAGGGGATAGCGCGACAGGTTGATCACCTGCTGGTCGGCCTCGACCTGCGCGAAGTCCGTGTTGACGGTGAGGTCCGCCGTCAGCGTGCCCGTGATCGGCAGCTTCGCGTCCAGGCCGAACTTGCCCCGCAGCCCGGCCCGGCTCAGGCGCGCCCCCGTCGTGTCGTAGCCGGCCTCCCGAGCCTGGCCGAGCACGTAGGGCCGCAGCGCGACGTACGTGCCGCGTCGGGCGGCGCCGAGTCCCGTGATCCGGCCCTCGTCGATCAGCCGGTCGAGCCCTTGCGTACGACGCCAGCCGCGCCACAGGTCCTCCTCGTTCTTCACGCGGATGTAGCGCCGCACGTTGAAGCCGAACGCCGTGCTCCCCGGGCGGAACCGCAGCGTCTGGAACGGGATCCGGAACTCCGCCGTCCAGCCCGCGGCGTCGCGGCGCACGACCACGTTCCAGATGCCGTTCCAGCTCCGGTTCGGGTGCCCGGAGCCCTCGAGCTGCGCATCCACCCGCGCGCCGCTCGGGTTCGTCTCGAAGATGAACGCGCTGCGCCGCTCGTCGAAGCTGTCGATCAGCACCGAGACGTGGTCGTCCGAGCTCAAGTCGGCGTCCGGCCGGAGCTGGGAGGCGCGGATCTGCGACGGGGGCTCATCCGCGCGCACGGCCACGTAGAGGGCCTGGTCGTCCATGGCCACGCGCACCACCGTGCGCTCGGAGGCCGGCGCGCCCTCGTCGGGTTCGCGCTGTCGGAAGTCCGTGATCGAGTCCGCCTGCCGCCAGACGCCCTCGTTCAGCCGGCCGTCCAGGCGGATGGGGCGGCGGGCATGCGCGACATCGAGGGTGGCAGGGGCGCTGCCGCCTCCCGCCACGGACGGCGCGGCTCGGCCATTCCGGCCACCGCCCCGTCCGGGCACGGCGTGCGCCGCTCCGAGGGTCACCACCAGCAGCGCGAGCGCGCCGAGGTTCACCGCCTTCTCTCTCGGATCCCGATGGTCCTCTCCCTTCCCGTCGTGCGGCGATGGACGGCCCGAATGTAAGGGCAGCTCCGGGCGCTCCCAACCCGCCGGGCCGAGGGCCGACGCCCCGCCACGTCCCTGCGCCGCTGCGCACGCCCGGACGGAGTGGCGCGGGGGACGGTGCGGCGGGGCCGGATCGGAGCTAGCGTAGGGGCGTCCCGCGGCCGTCGCGGGTCCGGAGACCCGGGAGGTCGGGGCAGCATCGCACGCGGGCCGACCGGAGGCGGGCCGTCGAGGGACGTCGAGAATCCGACTGGAGGCGAGCCATGCACGATTGGTCGCGTCGCGACGTGTTGAAGAGCGGGCTGCTGGCGGCAGGAGCCATGATGGTCCCCGACGTGGGGCGCGGCGCCGGGGTCCTGACGGCGCCGGACCAGGCGCCCCGGAGCGACGGGGCGGAGGGTGCCGCCTCGTCCCTGCCGGCCTCCACCGTGCGCGACCGGCTCCTGCTCGACTTCGACTGGCGCTTCCACCTGGGCCACGCCGACGACCCCGCCAGGGACTTCGGCTTCGGCCTCGGAGACGAGGGCGTCTTCGCCAAGACCGGCTACTTCTGGCGGCCGGGGCGGCGGGACTTCGACGACAGCGACTGGCGCCGGCTGGACCTCCCGCACGACTGGGTGGTCGAGCTCGGGTTCGTCGACGATCCGCAACTGGAGTCCCACGGCTACCACCCGATCGGGCGCGAATACCCCGAGACCAGCATCGGCTGGTACCGGAAGGTGTTCGACGTGCCGGCCACGGACTCCGGCCGTCGCATCTCGCTGGAGTTCGACGGGGTCTTCCGGAACGCGATCGTCACGCTCAACGACGTCTACCTGACGACCGCCCTGAGCGGATACGCTCCGTTCCGCCTGGACGTCACCGATTTCGTGCACTACGGCGAGCCGAACGTCCTCGTGCTGCGTGTGGACGCGACCGAGGAGGAGGGCTGGTTCTACGAGGGGGCGGGAATCTACCGGCACGCCTGGCTCGTGAAGACCGCGCCGGTGCACGTGCCGCAGTGGGGGACCTACGTGACGACCGAGACGCACGGCAAGGGCGCACGGGTGCGCGTGCGCACGGACGTCGTCAACGAGAGCGGGAGCGAAGTGACGTGCCGGGTCGTGTCGCGCGTCGTGGACGCGTCGGGGACTGTGCGCGCGACGGCGTCGACGGGCGACGTGAAGGCGCCCGCGTGGGGGCAGGCCGCCGTCGACCAGGAGGCGACCTTGAGGGACGCGGAGCTGTGGTCGGTCGAGTCGCCGCACCTCTACGAAGTGCTCACCACGATCGAGGTGGGCGGAACGGCGGTGGACGACTACCGCACGCCGTTCGGGGTCCGCACGATGCACTTCGACGCGGATCGCGGCTTCTTCCTGAACGGCGCGCGCGTGGAGCTCAAGGGGACGTGCAACCACCAGGACCACGCGGGCGTGGGCTCGGCGCTGCCCGACCGCCTGCAGTACTTCCGCATCGCGAAGCTCAAGGAGATGGGCGCGAACGCGTATCGCACGTCGCACAACCCGCCCACCCCGGAGCTGCTCGACGCCTGCGACCGGCTCGGCATGCTCGTCCTGGACGAGACGCGCATGTTCTCCTCCAGCCCGCAGGGCCTCAGTCAGCTCCGCCGCATGATCCTGCGCGACCGCAACCGTCCGTCGATCTTCTGCTGGTCGATCGGCAACGAGGAGCCGACCCAGGGGACCGACGAGGGCGCCCGCATCGCCGAGAGCATGAAGCGGCTGGCGCGCCGCCTCGACCCGTCACGCCCCATCACCGAGGCCATGAACGGGTCGTGGGGCAAAGGCCTGTCCGCGGTGGTCGACGTGCAGGGGTTCAACTACGGGGACGGCGAGCGGATCGACGCCTTCCACACGCGCTTTCCCCACAAGTGGTCCATGGGCACCGAGGTGGCGAGCACGGTGTCGACGCGCGGCATCTACGCCAACGACAAGAAGCGCGGCTACGTGGAGGCATACGACACGCAGAGGCCGCCCTGGGGTGCGACGGCCGAGACGTGGTGGACGACCTACGCGGCGCGGCCGTTCCTCGCCGGCGGATTCGTGTGGACGGGATTCGACTACCGAGGGGAGCCGACGCCCTACGCGTGGCCTTGCATCAACTCGCACTTCGGCCTCATGGACACGTGCGGGTTCCCCAAGGACAACTTCTTCTACTACAAGACCTGGTGGGGGGACGAGCCTGTTCTGCATCTCTTCCCGCACTGGAACTGGGCGGGCAAGGAAGGCCAGGAGATCCGCGTCTGGGTGTACTGCAACCTCGAGCGCGTGGAGCTCTTCCTGAACGGGCAGAGCCTCGGCGCCCGGGACGTGAAGGCGAACGGGCATCTGGAGTGGGCGGTGCCGTACCGGGCCGGCACGCTCGAGGCGCGGGCCACCGGCAAGGACGGCAGGACGCTCACCTCGAGGCGCGAGACGACGGGATCCGCGGAGCGGATCGTGCTCGCGCCGGACCGATCGGAGATCGACGCCGACGGCGAGGACGTCTCGGTCGTGGCGGTGAGCGTCGTGGACGCCCAGGGACGCGTCGTGCCGGTGGCCGACGACGAGATCACGTTCGTCGTGTCCGGAGCGGGCCGCCTCATCGGAGTCGGCAACGGCGACCCGAGCGACCATACCCCGGACAAGGGGACGGTGCGCCGGGTGTTCAACGGGCTGGCCGTGGCGATCGTGCAGGCGGGCAAGAAGGCGGGCGATCTGCGCGTGGTCGCCACGTCGCCGGGGCTCGCGCCGGCCACCACCGTCGTCACGTGCCGGCCCGCGACGCCGAGGCCTTCGGTGTGAGGTCGGCGGGGCGCGGGTGCGGGTCCGTGCGAGCGAGTATTGCGCTGGTGCGCCTACGAGCGAGCACGGACCCATACCCGCGCTCGGCGACGTTTCAGCAGCGTCGCCCGGCGCGTGCGCCCGCGCCTCACCAGCCGCGCGTGTACAGCCAGCCCGTGAAGGCGGCGAACACCAGGCAGTACACGCCGAACCAGTACCAGCGTCCCTGCTCGAGCCACCGTGACAGCCACCGCAGGGCGAGCAGCCCAGCGAGGAACGAGAAGACCATCCCCAGCAGGCCCGGCCCGAGCACGGCGCCCCATTGGACCGCCACGCCGGCCAGGTGCGCCTTGTGGATCACCCTGCGCGCCTCCCAGAGGATCGCTGCCGGCGTGATCGCCACGACCATGGCGAAGCTGAACGACTCGACCACCGCCCGCCGTCCGTCGGTGAGCAGTCCGCCCGAGATGGTCGCGCCCGAGCGGGAGAACCCGCGGAAGGGGATGGCCAGCCCCTGCAGCGCGCCCATGACCACCGCATCGAGCCAGCCGAGGTCGCCGGGCCTGTCGTCCTCGTCCGTGCTCGGGCGCCGCGCCTCGCGCAGTCCGGCGTAGAGGATGAGCAGCCCCACCGCCGCGAGGGCCGGTGCGATCCAGTTGAGCTTGTGGAACAGCGTCTCGATGTCGGCGTGGTGGGCGCCGTGGCTGAGGATGTGCGTCACGAGCTCCCGGACGGGCAGGAACACCACCGCCGAGCAGATCGAGGCCACCACGATCAGCTTCGCGAACGCGTAGAACCGCGACCAGGACGACAGGAACTCGGCGACCCAACGCCGCCAGAAGTAGACGACCACCGCGACCATCGTGCCCGTGTGGAGCAGCACGAGCAGCAGCGCGTTGGCCGGCGTGGACATGTTCTCGTGCAGCAGCGTCGCGGCAACGATCACGTGGGCGGAGCTGGAGACCGGCAGGAGCTCGGCGAGCCCCTGGACGACGGCGAGGATGATCACGTGGAAGAGTCCCATGCGGGGCAAGCTGGGACGAGCGGCAACCCGGGGCAAGCCGGACGACGCGCCGGAAGGACTCCCCGCCGGGCTCCCCGGTCCGCCGGACGGCCAAGTGCGGTGCGGGTTGCCCCCTCCGCCCCTCCCGAGCAGCTTTCTGCCACGCGCTCGCATCTTCCCGGAGGACACCCGCGCATGCCCGAAGCACCCCGTGCGCCCTTCACCGTCGCCGCGCTCCAGATGCGGATGGGCGGCGACCCCCAGGCGAACCTCGATCGCGCGCTCGGGCTGCTCGACGAGGCGGCGGAGGCGGGCGCGCAGGTGGCGTGCCTCCCGGAGCTCTTCCGCTCGCGGTACTTCTGCCAGACCGAGGACCACGCGAACTTCGAGCTCGCCGAGCCGATCCCCGGACCGACGAGCGAGGCCGTCGCGGAGCGTGCGCGCCGGCACGGCATGGTCGTGATCGCGTCGCTCTTCGAGCGCCGCCGTGCGGGCGTCTACCACAACACCGCTGCCGTCTTCGACGCGGACGGGTCCCTGCTGGGGACGTACCGCAAGATGCACATCCCCGACGACCCGCTCTTCTACGAGAAGTTCTACTTCACGCCGGGCGACCAGGGCTTCCGCGCCTTCACCACGCAGTACGGGCGCATCGGCGTGCTCGTGTGCTGGGACCAGTGGTTTCCGGAGGCGGCCCGCCTCACCGCCCTGCAGGGAGCGGACATCCTGTTCTATCCCACGGCGATCGGCTGGCTCCCGAGCGAGAAGGCGGAGTTCGGAGCGACCCAGGCCGATGCCTGGCAGACCGTCATGCGTGGCCACGCGATCGCGAACGGGATCTACGTGTGCGCCGCGAACCGGCTCGGGCACGAAGGAGCGGCGGACGGTGGGATCGAGTTCTGGGGAAGCAGCTTCGTGGCCGGACCGTCGGGGCAGATGCTGGCACGCGCCGGAGTCGACCGCGAGGGGGTGCTCACGGCGAGGTGCGATCCCGCCCTGGTGGAGACCACGCGCCAGCACTGGCCGTTCCTGCGCGACCGGCGCCTGGACGCCTACGGCGGCCTGCTGACGCACGGAGCGTGAGTGGCCTCTCGGCGTGACCGCGAGCTCGTGAGCTCCCTCACGGACATGCCGCTGCGCATGCCCGCGGAGTGGGAGCCGCACGCGGCGGTGTGGCTCGCGTGGCCGCACCTCCGCGCCGACTGGCCCGGACGCTTCGGGGCCGTCCCGTTCGTCTTCGCCGAGCTGGTCCGGCTCCTGCTGGCGGGCCGCGAGTCCGTGCACCTCCTGGTCGGGAGCGAGCGGGCACGCGCGGAGGCTTCGGACCTGCTCGCGCGCTCGGGCGTGGAGACGGAGTCCGTGCGGTTCCACCCGGTGCCCACCGACCGAGGCTGGCTGCGCGACTGCGGTCCGATCTTCGTCCGCCGGGGGCCGGGATGGCGAGGCCGCCTGCGCGCGCTCGACTTCCGGTTCGACGGCTGGGCGAAGTACCGGAACTTCCGGCGCGACGATCGCGTGGCGACGCGGATCGCGGACATCGCCGGCGTCGACCCGGTGCGCCCGGAGCGGGACGGCCGCCGGATCGTGCTGGAGGGTGGTGCGGTCGACGTCAACGGGCAGGGGACGCTGCTCGCTACGGAGGAGTGCCTTCTCTCCGACGTGCAGGTGCGCAATCCCGGCTTCACGCGGGCGGACTACGAGGCCGTGTTCGCGCAGTACCTCGGCGTCGAGCGGACGATCTGGCTCCCCCGTGGGATCGCCGGCGACGACACGCACGGGCACGTGGACGACGTGGCCCGCTTCGTGGCGGAGCGCACGATCGTGGCGGTGCGCGAGCGACGGCGTGCGGACGTGAACCACGCTCCGCTGGAGGCGGTGTGGAGCCGGCTGCGCTCGGCGCGCCTGGCGGACGGCGCCCGGCCGACGCTCGTGGAGCTTCCCATGCCGGCCCCGGTCGTGTTCGAAGGGGAGCGGCTTCCGGCGAGCTACGCGAACTTCCTCGTCACGAACCGCTCCGTGATCGTGCCGGTCTTCGACGACCCCGCGGACCGCATCGCGCTCGACTCGTTGGCCGCGTGCTTTCCGCGCCGCCAGGTCGTGGGCCTGTACGCACGCGATCTGGTCTGGGGACTCGGCACCGTGCACTGCCTGACGCAGCAGCAGCCGGCGGGGTAGGTGATCGGGAACGCCCGCATGCCCCAGGGCCAGGCCGCGGCGCTCTACTTGCAGGGCGGGGCAGTCGTCGATATTGATTCTTGGTCCAGACGACGGTGTCGCCATGAGCCTCGAAGCCCCTGCAATCCGTTTCCGGTCCCGCGTGACGGGCGGCCCCCCTCGGTCGCGTCGCCCGGGGCATGCCTTCGCGCTGTCCGCCGTCGCCGTGCTCGCGCTCGCGGCGTCGAGCTGCCAGTCGGGCACGAGCCCGTCGTCCTCCTCGTCCGCCTACCTCGTGTTCACGGTGCAGCCGCCGAGCTACTCGGGAGTGGGCCAGGCGCTGAGCCCGGCGGTGCGGGTGAGCGTCGTGGACGCGGCGCGGCGGACGCTGACCAGCTTCTCGGCGGACGTGACGTTGACGCTCGGGGCGAACGTGGACAGCGCCGCGGTGCTCTCCGGCCGGACGACGGTGGCGACCGCGGGAGGCGTGGCCACCTTCTCCGATCTCAGGGTCGACAGGCGGGGCGAATACTTCCTGGTGGCCACCGGGGGGGGACTGCCGTCGACGGGGAGTGCGCCGTTCGAGGTCGACCTCTACCCCCCGACCAGGCAGGCGGGCACTCCGGTGACGGCCAGAGACGAAGGCCGGCGTACCGGCGTCGACCTTCTGCCTGCTCCTCCGCGCCGCTGACCCGTCCCGGATCCACCGCGCGGACGACATCGCGCGATCCTCCGACCTGCGGCGTCTTCGTCCCGCCGGCCCTCTCCCGATTCCCTATATTAGCGGACCACGTGGCGGCTCCCTCCCACGCCACCCGAGAGCCCCACCCACGACATCCATCACCATGAAGAAGTCACCGCCGATCATCTATACCTGGACCGACGAGGCCCCGGCCCTCGCCACCTACGCCTTCCTCCCCGTCATCCGGGCGTTCGCGGGCGCGACCGGGGTGCCGGTCGAGACCCGCGACATCTCGCTGGCGGCGCGCATGCTCGCGGCCTTCCCCGACGTGCTCACCGAGGAGCAGCGCGTGGCCGACGACCTGGCGGAGCTGGGGCGTCTGGTCGAGACACCCGAGGCGAACGTCATCAAGCTGCCCAACATCAGCGCGTCGGTCCCGCAGATCCGGGCGTGCATCGCGGAGCTGCAGTCCAAGGGCTACGCGCTGCCGGACTACCCGGAGGAGCCCGCCAACGACGACGACCGCGCCGTCAAGGCACGCTACGACAAGGTGAAGGGGAGTGCGGTGAACCCCGTGATCCGCCAGGGCAACTCGGACCGCCGGGCGGCGAAGGCGGTCAAGGACTTCGCGCGCAAGCACCCACCGCGCATGCGCCCCTGGCCCGCGGACTCGAAGACCCACGTCGCGACGATGAGCGCGGGCGACTTCCGCCACAACGAGGTGTCGGTCACGCTTGCGGCCCCCACCGTGGCACGCATCGAGCACGTCGCGGCCGACGGCACGGTGACCGTGCTCAAGGCGTCGCTTCCGCTCCTCGAGGGCGAGGTGCTCGACGGCACGTTCATGAGCCGGAAGGCGCTCGTCGCGTTCCTGAGGGAGCAGGTGCGGGACGCGAAGGAGAAGGGGGTCCTGTTCTCGATCCACCTCAAGGCCACGATGATGAAGGTCTCCGACCCCATCATGTTCGGCCACGCCGTCAAGGTCTTCTTCGAGGACGTGTTCACGAAGCACGCGGACACGTTCAGGAAGCTCGGCGTCGAGCCCAACAACGGGCTCGGCGACCTCCTCGCCAGGATCCAGGAGCTGCCGGCCGACCGTCGCGCCGCGATCGAGGCCGACGTCCAGAAGGCCTACGAGCGCGGCCCCGCGATCGCGATGGTGGACTCCGCGCGCGGCATCACGAACCTCCACGTCCCGAGCGACATCATCATCGACGCGTCGATGCCACCGATGATCCGGGACTCCGGCCGCATGTGGAACGCGCAGGGAGATCTGCAGGACTGCAAGGCGGTGATCCCGGACTCCAGCTACGCCGGCATCTACGACGAGGCGGTCAAGGACTGCCAGGCGCATGGGCAGTTCGATCCGGCGACGATGGGGAGCGTGCCGAACGTCGGCCTCATGGCCAAGGGCGCGGAGGAGTACGGCTCTCACGACAAGACGTTCGAGATCGAATCTGCGGGCAAGGTGCGCATCGTGGACGCGGACGGCCGCGTGCTCATCGAGCAAGCCGTCGAGGAGGGTGACATCTGGCGCGGCTGCCAGGCGAAGGACGCGCCCATCCGCGACTGGGTGAGGCTCGCGGTCGAGCGCGCGCGCGCCACCGGGGCCCCCGCGGTCTTCTGGCTCGACGAGACACGCGCGCACGACGCCCAGGTCATCCGGAAGGTGCGCGCGTACCTGGCGGAGCACGACACGAAGGGCTTGACGATCGAGATCATGGCCCCGGTCGACGCGATCCGGTACTCGCTGGCGCGCATACGGCGCGGGGAGGACACGATCTCCGTGACCGGCAACGTGCTGCGCGACTTCCTCACCGATCTGTTCCCGATCCTCGAGATCGGCACGAGCGCGCGCATGCTCTCGATCGTGCCGCTCCTCGCCGGCGGCGGGCTCTTCGAGACCGGAGCGGGCGGCTCCGCCCCGAAGCACGTGCAGCAGTTCCTCGCGGAGGGCCACCTGCGCTGGGACTCGCTCGGCGAGTATCTCGCGCTGGGCGCCTCCCTGCAGCACCTGGGCGAGAAGTTCGACAACGCCGGCGCGCGGGTGCTCGCGAGCACGCTCGACGCCGCGACGGCCCGCTACCTCGAGAATGCGCGCTCGCCGTCGCGCACCGTGCACGAGATGGACAACAGGGGGAGCACGTTCCACCTCACGCTCTACTGGGCGCAGGCTCTGGCCGGGCAGAGTGCCGACCCGGCGCTGGCCGAGCGCTTCGCACGGGTCGCGGCGGCGCTCGCCGGGAGCGAGGAGGCGATCGTGGCGGAGCTGGATGCGACGCAGGGCTCCCCGCAGGACGTGGGCGGATACTACCTGCCCGACCAGGCCCGTGCCGATGCGGCCATGCGCCCGAGCGCGACGCTCAATCGGATCGTGGACGGGATCTGAGGAGGCGGTGCGGCCCGGCCCGCCGACCGGTTGCGGTCGCGCGGTCCGGGCCGTCCCCGTCGGCGAGGAGGGCCGGGGCCGACCCGCCGGGCCGCTAGCTCGCCTCGCCCGCGTACAGCCGGATCCGCAGCTCCGGCGGCTTGCCGAACCGGTCGGCCACGCGCACGCGCACCCGACGGAGCGTGGCCTGCGGGAACCGCTCCGTGCGGCGGTAGCCCACGGTGGCTCCCGAGGCGAGCGGGCGCCACGCCCCGCCGTCCGAGCCCTCGACGCTCCAGCGCTCCACGCTCTGTCCCCGGCGGATGTCTTCGGCCAAGTCCACGAGGCCGACGGAGGTGCTCCTCCCGAGGTCGATCGAGGCCTCCGCCGTGCGCGCTCCGGTCGTGCGCCAGACGGGCGGGCGCCCCGCCGCGAGGTCTTCCGCGAAGAGGCGCCCGAGCGCCTCGTGCATCCCGGCGATGCGGGCCACGTCGGTCGGGTAGAGGAGGCCCTCGCGGGTCGGCGGCGTGTTCAGGAGCAGCTTGGAGTTCCGTCCCACCGACGTGAAGTAGAGGTCCACGAGGCTCTCCACCGAGCGCACCTCGTCGTTCTGCTCGGGATGCCAGAACCACCCCGGTCGGATGGACACGTCGGTTTCGCCGGGCCTCCACACGGAGCCGTCCGGGTCTCCGTGCTGGAGCTCGGCCTCGACGGCCGGGCCGCTCGCGCCGGGATAGGGCACCACGGACGGGTCCACCGGAGACCAGTCGGGATCGCCCGCCACGCCCTTCTCGTTTCCGATCCAGCGGATGTCGGGCCCGCAGTCGGAGAACATCACCGCTTCCGGCTGAAGCCTCCTCACCAGATGCCAGAAGCGCGGCCAGTCGTAGATCTGGTGCTTGCCGTTGGGGCCCTCGCCGTTGGCGCCGTCGAACCAGACCTCGAAGATGGGCCCGTAGCGTGTAAGCAGCTCGGTCAGCTGCTCGCAGTACACGTCGTTGTACCGCGGCGTGCCGTACGAAGGGGCGTTGCGGTCCCACGGGGAGCAGTACAGCCCCGCCCTCAGCCCCTCGGCCCGGCACGCGTCCACGAAGTCGCGGACGACGTCTCCCTGGCCCCCCCGCCACGGCGAGCTCGCGACGGAGTGCTTCGTGGTGGCGGTGGGCCAGAGGCAGAAGCCGTCATGGTGCTTGGCCGTGAGGATCATGGCTCGGAACCCGGCGGCCCTGGCCGCGCGCGCCCACTGGCGGCAATCGAGCTTCTCCGGCCTGAAGATCGCCGGGTCCTCCGTGCCGTCGCCCCACTCCCGGTCCGTGAACGTGTTCACCCCGAAGTGCAGGAACAGCGCGAGCTCGTCCCTCTGCCAGAGGAGCTGGGACGGGCTGGGGAGAGGGCGGACGGCGGCGGACCTCCCCCCGGCGAGGCCCCCCGCCCGGTTCGGCGTCTCTGGTCGACCGCCCGCGAGGAGCGTCGCGCGAGCGCCGAGCACCTCGAGCCGACTCCCCATCACCGAAGCTGCCGCCCCGGCCGCTGCCGAGAGGAAGCCTCGCCTCGTCAGGTCGTGGGTGGCGTTCGATCCGTCCATGACGTCGTTCCTGGGGCCGGATGCACCTTCACTTCCCCTTCGGCCAGCTCCCGCCCAGGGCCTTGTAGAGCTGCACCGCCGCGGTGAGCTGCTGGAGCTCGGACTGGCTCAGGGCGAGCTGCGCGGTGAAGAGGCTCCGCTGTGCGTCGAGCAGGTCGAGGTAGCTCGAGAGTCCCGCCGAATAGCGGAGTTGCGCGAGATCGAGCGCCTGCTCGAGCGCGTGCACCTGGGTCTTCTGCGCGGCCACCTGGTCGCGCGCCGTGTGGACCGCCACGAGCGCGTCGCTGGCGTCGCTCATCGCGCTGAGCGCCGTCTGCTCGAACTGGTCCCGAGCCTGCTGCACCTCGGCGCGCGCGGCCTTCGCCTCGTCTCCGAGCTTGCCGAAGTTGAAGATCGGGATGGAGATCCCGGCCTGGAGCTGATAGACGTGCGTGTCGGTCCCGAAGAGCTGGCTCATGGCCTGGGACTGACTCCCGTACGACCCGCTGAGCGTGATCGCGGGGAGCCGCGCGGCGTCGGCCACCCCGAGACGAGCCACGCTCGCTGCATACACGTGCTCGGCCTCCTCCACGTCCGGGCGGCGGGCCAGCAGGGCCGCGGACACGGAGTCCGGTACGACCAGCGCGTCGACCGCCCGAGTGAGGCTGGTTCCGCGAGGGATGCGCGTCGGCCCCTCTCCGAGCAGCACGTCGAGGGCGTGCTCGGTCTGAGCGCGCTCCCGCTCGGTCTCGGCGAGGGTCACGGCCGGCGCGGCGACCTGCGCCTCGAACTGCTCCACGTCGAGCTCCGAGATCAGCCCGTGCGCGTAGCGCGTGCGCGCCAGCGCCAGCGTCGCCCGTCGCGAGGCCAGGGTCTGTTCGGCGATCGCGTGCTCCTGGTCCAGCTCGAGGAGCTGCAGGTACGACGTGGCGACGTCGCTCACGAGGGTGAGCGCCGTCGCCCGCTCGGCCGCCTGCTGGGCCGCCACGTCGTCGTTGGCGGCGGCGAGGCCGTGGCGGATCTCTCCCCAGAAGTCGGGCTCCCACGAGGCGTCCGCCGTGAGGCGCGTCGCGTGGTAGGACATCGGCGGGAAGGCGCCGAAGGCCACCTCGTTGCCGCTCACCGAGCCGTTGACGCTCACCGTCGGCAGGAGCGCGGAGCGGGCCACCCCGGCGTCGGCCCGGTATTCCTGGACGCGTGCGACGGCGGTCTGGAGGTTGCGGTTCTGGTGCAGGGCCGTGTGGATGAGGCCGAGCAGCGTGGTGTCACGCAGGATCGTGACCCAGGAGAGGCCGGTCGCGGTGTCGATCACCAGGGGCCGTTGTACGATCGGAGTCCCGGCCACGGCGATGCTGTCGCGTTGCCGTGCCGCTGCCAGAGAGTCGAAGAAGACGCGTTCGGAGTCCGGCAGGGGCGTGACGCCGAGGCGCTGCCCCGGGGGGACGGCGGTGGGTTTGTGATAGCCCGGTCCGACCATGCATCCGGCCAGCGGAACGACCAGAAGCAGCACCGCCATGCGCACGTTCATGCTCCCTCCCCCTCCTGTTCCTCCAGCCATGTCGCGGGCTCCTCACCCCGCCCCCGCTCCGCGATCCTCCGGATGACCTCGAAGAACAACGGAATGAAGAAGATCCCGATCGAAGTGGCGAAGAGCATTCCGGCGAAGACGCCCGTGCCGATCGAGTGGCGGCTCGCCGCTCCGGCTCCGGTGGCGACGGCCAGGGGCAGAACGCCGAGGATGAACGCGAACGAGGTCATGAGGATGGGGCGCAGCCGCTCGCGGGCCGCCTCCAGCGCGGCGTCGCGGATCGACAGGCCCTTGGCGCGCAGCTCCGTGGCGAACTCGACGATCAGGATCGCGTTCTTGGCGGCCAGCCCGACGACCGCGATCACCCCGACCTGGAAGTAGATGTCGTTGGGCTGGCCCCGCAGCCAGATGCCGATGAGCGCGCCCAGGACGCCGAACGGGAGGCCGAGCAGCACGGCGAACGGTACCGACCAGCTCTCGTACTGCGCCGCGAGCACGAGGAAGACGATGACCAACCCGATGGCGAAGACGAGCACGGCGTCACCCCTCGACGCGCGCTCCTGGTACGACTCCCCCGAGTAGGCGATGCCGACCCCCTGCGACACGAACCGGGCCTGGACGAGCGAGTCGACCTCGTTGAGCAGTTCCCCGGAGCTGTATCCCGGCTTGGGCGCCCCCGTGAAGAGCGCGGACGGGAACCCGTTGAAGCGCGGGACCACGGTGGGGCCGGCGCGGTACTCCGTCGTGGCGAGCGAGGACACGGGGACCATCTTCCCGCCGTTGCCCCGCACGTAGAAGTGCGACAGGTCGGAGGGAGTCTGGCGGAACTCCGAGTCGGCCTCGGCCTGCACGCGGAACGTCTTGCCGTACAGGTTGAAGTCGTTGATGTAGAGGCCCGAGAGGAACGTCTGCAGCGTGCCGAACAGGTTGGAGAGGTTGACGCCACGTGCCTCCGCCGCCGTACGGTTCACGTTCACATAGAGCTGTGGCACGGTCGCGCGGAAGCTCGTGTTGATCTGTCCCGCAGCGGCGAGACGGTTCACGTCTTGCTGGAACTCCTGGACGCGCCCGGCGAACGACTGGATGCTCTGGCCGTTCAGGTCCTGGAGGTTCATCTCGACTCCGGCCGTGGTGCCGAGCCCTGGGACCTCCGGCAGGTTGAACGCGAACGCGGTCGCGCCCTTGAGAGCGAAGAGCTGGTAGTTGATCCGTTGGGCGATGGCGCTCGCCGTCTCGTCGCCCGGTCCTCGCTGACCCCACGGCTTGAACTGCACGAAGATCGTGGCGGCGTTCGTCTGCGACGCGAACCCGAGGATGCTGAAGCCGGCCAGCGCGACGAAGTGGTTGACCGCGGGCTGCCGGCGCAGGATCCCCTCGATCTCGCTCACCGTGTGGACGGTGCGCTGCAGCGACGCGGCGTCGGGAAGCTGCACGCTGATCGCGATGTAGCCTTTGTCCTCCGTGGGGATGAAGGACGTCGGGATGTGGGTCCACAGCACCGCGGTGAGGCCGATGATCACGAGGAAGACGCCGAGCCAGGGCGTCGGCCGGTCGAGCACGTGGCCCACCGCGCGCACGTAGCCGCGCCGACCCCGTTGGAACGTGCGGTTGAACCAGCCGAAGAAGCCGCGGACGTTGGCCTCCGTCGACTCCTTGAGCAGCAGCGAGCACAGCGCGGGCGTGAGCGTGAGCGCCACGATGCCCGAGATCACCACGGAGATCACGATCGTCACGGCGAACTGGCGGAACAGCTCCCCGGTCACGCCTCCGATGAACGCGACCGGGATGAAGACGGCGCACAGCGACAGGACGATCGCGACCAGCGCGGCCGCCACCTGGCGGATGGCGCGGTCGGCAGCGACGCGTGCGGACACCTTATCCGCCGCCATGATGCGCTCCACGTTCTCGATCACGACGATCGCGTCGTCGACGACGATGCCGATGGCGAGCACGAGGCCGAACAACGTCAGCACGTTGATCGACATGTGGAGCGCCAGCAGCCCCCCGAACGTGCCGATGACGCTCACCGGCACCGCCAGCATGGGGATGAGCGTGGCTCGCCAGCCCTCCAGGAAGAGGAACACGACCAACGTGACCAGGAGCAGCGCCTCCACCAGCGTGACCACGACCTCGTGGATCGACTGGGTGATGAAGGGGGTCGTGTCGAAGGGGATCGAGTAGCGGACGCCGGGCGGGAAGCTCCTGGCCAGCTGGTTCATGCGCTTCACGATCGCGTTCTTCACCGCGAGCGAGTTGGCGCCGGGCCGGGAGTACAGGAGCAGGATCGCCGTCGGCTTCCCGTCCAGCCGGCCCTCCAGGCTGTAGCTCTGCGCGCCCAGCACCGCCTTGCCGATGTCCTTGAGGCGCACGACGGCCCCGTCCGGCTCGGCGCGGATGATGATGTCGTCGAACTGCTTGACGGTCTGCAGGCGCCCCTGGGCCGTGACCGGGATCGTCAGCTCGGTCCCGGCGGGGGCCGGCTCTGCCCCGATGGTCCCCGCGGGGTTCGTGGCGTTCTGCTCGCGCACCGCGTCCGCCACGTCGCTCACGGTGATCCCCAGCTGGGCCATCTTCTCCGGGTTCAGGTCCAGGCGCATCGAGTAGTTGAGCCCTGCGAACGCCGTGGCGCTTCCGACTCCGGGGATCCGCTCCAGCTCGTCGACGACGTACAGGTTCATGTAGTTCGTCAGATACGAGGCGTCGTAGCGCGGATCGGTCGACGTGAGGGCCACCAGGGCCAGGATGTCCGTGTTGGCCTTGATGATCGAGATGCCGTTGGCGATGACCGACTGAGGCAGCTCCGGCTCCGCCAGCTTGATGGCGTTCTGCACGTCGACGGCCGCCAGGTCCTGGTCGCGGCTGATGTCGAACGTGACCGTCAGGGTCATCGTCCCGTCGCTCGAGTTCGACGACGAGTAGTAGAGGAGTCCCTTCAACCCGTTGAGCTGCTCCTCGATGGGGGCCGCCACGCTCTGCGCCACGTCCTCGGCCGACGCGCCTGGATAGACCGCGGTCACCCGGATCGACGGGGGGGTGATCTGCGGGTAGCGCGCGACCGGCAGCCGGAAGATGGCGAGCAGGCCCAGCAGGGTGATGGTGATCGACAGGACCGACGCGAGGACGGGCCTGCGGATGAAGAAGTACCGGACTTCCTGGACTTCTTTCTCCGCCGGGGACTCAGGCGCCGGGCCGCTCACCGTGCGCTACCGCCGGACCGGTGGGCGCCCTTCGGTCCTCCCGGCCCTGCGGTCGTCGCGCCGTGTCCGGGCGCGCCCGATGCCCCCGCGGGCACCGGCCGGACCACGCCTCCCGGAAAGACCTTCTGCACCCCGTCCACGATCACCCGCTCCCCGGCCGAGAGGCCATGGTCGATGATCCAGGCGTCTCCGGTCCACCGACCGGGCTGCACGTCCCGGGCGGAGACCGTGTCTCCTGGCCCGACGACGTAGACGAACTGGCTCCCCAGGCCCTGCTGCACCGCGCTCTGCGGCACGGTGAGCGCCTCGGGTCGCGTGAAGCCGTCGAGCACGACATTCACGAACTCACCCGGAACGAGAGCGCCGCTCGCGTTGTCGAACTTCGCCCGCAGCTCGAGCGTCCCGGTCGTCGAGTCGAGCGCGGGCGCCACGTAGTCGAGCCGTCCCACCACCGGGAGGGTGTCCCCCGAAGGCAAGCTCACCCGCACAGCGAGCTTGCTGCCCGGCCGGAGGAGCGCCCGGTCCGCCGGCGACGCGTCCCAGGCCGACACCTGCTCGGACGACGGGTGGAAGCTCACGTAGATCGGGTCGAGCTCGTCGATCGTGGTCAGGACGTCTCCGGGTCCGGTCACCCGTGCCCCCGTCTCCAGCCGCGTACGCTCGATCCGGCCCGAGATCTCCGCGCGGACGTCCGTGTCGCTCAGGTCCTTGCGGGCCTGCACGAGCGCCGCCCTGGCAGCTTCCGCCGCAGCCCGCGCGTTGTCCACGTCCTGCTGTGCCACGGCGTGCTGGGGCAGCAGCGCCAGGTCGCGGTTGAGCGTGCTCGTGTCGTTCACGAAGGTGGCCAGCGCACCCTCGTACGCCGCCCGGTAGCGCACGGGATCGATGCGGTAGAGGATCTGGCCGCGATGGACCATCTGCCCTTCCGTGAAGGTGCGCGCCTCGATGATGCCGTCGACCTTCGCGCGCACCTGCACCTCGCGGAACGGCTCCACCATTCCCTCGAATTCGTAGGGCACGGGCACCGTGTGCGGCTCGACCGTCACGATGCCCACCTGTGCCGGCGGCATGCCGCCGCGACCGCCTTGCGCCCTTCCGCACGCCGACAGCGCCGCGGCCAACGAGGCCACGACGATCCGGGATCCGAGCCGTCCGAAGTCCAAGCTTGCGACGTCCATCGCCTCTCCAGCCTCTGGTGAAGCAGGAAACCTAACGCAAGCCTCGGACCGCCTCTACGCCTTCCCGGAAGGCCGCGCAGTGAAACGGATGTATAAAACACCTGTTTGATCTGTCAACCGGATGGGCGGGCGCCGATTGCGGTTCGAGGCCGTGCCCGGAGGACGCGTCTCAGGGCCTCAGGACGGAGCGGGATGGCCTTCCGGATGGGCTCAGGACGCGCTCGACCGGCTCGTCGCGGACTCCCGAGCGGCAGGACCGGCCACCCAGATCAAGCCGAGGCCGATCCCGATCCACACCATCTCCCTCACGCGGCTGACGAGCGCGACGGGGATCCCGAGGGCCGCGTTGAGGCCCAGGGCCTCGAAGACGGCGTACATCCCGCCCTCCTTCGCGCCGATCTCCATGGGCACCAGGAAGAGGACGTTCGTGATCATGGACGTGAACGCCGTGATCAGAAAGGCGTCCACGTAGCTCAGGGACAGCCCCATGCCCATCCCGATGAAGTAGAACTCCAGGGCCGACACGCCGCGGCTCAGGTACTCCAGCGCCAGAGCCTGGTAGAACCGCCACGGATCCTCGTTGTAGAAGGCCGTGATCTGCTCGTCGAGGCGCACCAGCGTGTCGCGGCGGGTCTCCAGCCTGACTGCGAGCCCTCCGGCCAGCGGCGTGCGGTGCAGCAGGTCGAGCAGCTTCTCGAGGAAGCCGCGCCGATGGCGCGAGAGCAGGAAGAGCGTGAGAGCGGCGCACACCGCGGCGAGCGCGAGGAGCACGCCGGTGGGCACCGACGTGTGGACGATCGTGAGCGCCAGGGCCAGGGCGGTGAGCCACATGAGCAGATGGCTCAGGGCGTGTACCATCAAGTACAGGACGACGGAGCCCGTGGCCCGACGGGCTCCGAGCCACGGCGAGACGGCGGCGATCCTGAACGGCTCGCCGCCGGCGTTGGCCATGGGGGTGACGGAGTTGATGGAGAACCCCGAGATCGTGAAGGCGTACGTGCGCCAGAAGGGCGGGCGCCGGGGCTCCGCCCCCATGATCACCGTCCAGGCCCCGGCGTTGGCGAGGTAGACGACGGCATAGACGCACACCACGGGCACGATGAGCCAGCCGATCCGGCTCGCGTCCGCGACGAGCGCGTGGACGCCGACCCGCCGTACGAGGAAGACGAAGAGGGCGGCGCCGAGGACGAAGAAGAGGACCTGGATCCTGCGACTCATCGTACGCCGGTCGCTCCGGCCCTCATGCCGCCACGACCGGCTCCGCCTCGCCGGCGACCGCGGCGCGCCCCATCCGGTCCTCGCGTGCGCAGGATGCGTCGCCCGCGTCCAGCACGATCTCGCGGCAGCCGTCGGCCGCCGACGCGTACGCCGTGTCGATGACCTCGATGCAGCGCTGCGCGTCGAGGGCATCGAGGCCCACCCACTCTCCGTGCTCCATGGCGCGGACGAAGCCGTCGAACATGGTGTTGAACCACTTGGTGTGGCTCGCATCCATCCAGTCGGACGAGGCCGAGCGACGCTCCACCTCCCACCGTGCGCCGCCATTCGCGGACGCGATGCCCCCGGATGCGGTCACGATCTCGATGTCGTCGTCGCGGGCGATGATCGCTCCGCGCTCACCGTGGATCGAGTAGGCGACGGAGCGCAGGCCCGCCGTCCACGTGAGGTGGACGCGCGCGACACGGTTCTCCGGGAAGGTGAGCACGGCGGTGAGGGTGTCCTCGGTGTCCCACAACTCGGGCTCCTGGTTCACCGTCTTCGCGGTGACCGTCGTGGGCCATGCCTCCAGCCACTCGAAGGCCAGGTAGAAGCTGTGGCTGCCGTGGTCCATGCCGATGCCGCCGCCCGACCAGCGGCGATGGCGGCGCCAGTCCGGGTTCCATTCCGCCACGCCCTTGGCGTGCGTGGGACGGAAGGTGTCGAGCGTGACGGAGCGCACGCGGCCGATCCGCCCGGAGGCGAGGATGTCCCGGATCGACCGGATGACCGGCGCGTGCTTGTAGTTGTGGCACGGGTAGAGGACGCGCTGCGACGCCCGTGCCTGCTCCACGAGCGCCGCAGCCTCGGCGGCGGTCGTGGCGAGAGGCTTCTCGCACAGCACGTGGAGGCCGCGCATCAGGGCCTCGCGGGCGATGACGGCATGGTCGCAGGGCGGAGTCGCGATGTCGATGAAATCGAGGTGCATCCCCGATGCGAACAGGGCGGCTGCCGAGTCGAAGACACGCGCCTTGGGAAGGGCGGCATGGACTGCGGCGCGTCGTTCCGCGCAGGCGTCCACCACCGCCACGATGTCCACGTCGGGCCGCTCGAGGTACGCGGGCGCGTGGCCCCGGGCCCCGATGAATCCGTAGCCGACCAGTGCGCCTTTCAGGCGATGGCCGTTGGTAGAGCCTTTCACGAGAGTCATGCTACCTCCTCCAGGGCCAGATCGAAGGCGTCGAGCGCCTCGTTCGCCTCCTCGATCGTGAAGATCAGAGGTGGGTTGATGCGTACGCGCGGTGCGTACGCCATGGTGATGAACCCCCGACGTAGCAGTGCCTGGAACAGCGCTTGGCAGCGCTCGCCCGTCCACAGCGCACCGTCCGCCTCCGTGAGGTCGAACCCGATGAAGAGTCCCTCCCCGCGGACGTGGGCCACGCACGGATGGCGCGCCGAGAGCCCGCGAAGTCCTTCGCGCAGATGCGCGCCGACGTGGCGGGCGTTCTGCGTCAGCTCGTCCTCACGGATGATGCCCACCGACGCGGCGACGGCGGCCGCGGCGAGTGGATGGCCGCCGTAGCTGGAGCTCGAGAAGCTAGGCTTCGACCACGGCTCGGCTTGCGCGACCTCGTCCCGCGCGAGGACCGCGCTGACGGGGAATCCGCCCCCGAGCGACTTCCCGAGCGTCATGATGTCCGGCGCGACGCCGCTGTGCTCCACTCCGAACATCCGTCCTGTACGGCCGAAGCCGGTGATCATCTCGTCGGCGATGAGGAGCGCGCCGTTCTCGTCCGCGATCTCCTTCACGGCCGGGAGGAAGTCGGGCGGAGGCACGATGTTGCCCGCGGTGCCCTGCATGGGCTCGACGAGGATCGCGGCCAGCCGGCCGGTCGTCTCGCGCTTGATCTTCTCCCTCGCGAACTCCACGCACAGCAGACCGCAGTCCGGATATCGTGCTCCGAACGGGCAGCGGGCACAGTCGGCGTACGGCGTCAGGTGCGCACCGGGTGCCAGCGGGCCCAGTCCGTGCTTGAACTCGCTGCCCATCTGCGCGAGCGCCCCGCTCGTCTTCCCGTGGAAGCCCCCCCAGAACGAGAGCGTCTCGAACTTGCCGGTCGCCGCGCGGGCGAGGCGCATCGCGCTCTCGACGGCTTCGGCGCCGCCGGAGTATAGCTGCAGCCGCGTGAGGCCCGGAGGAGCGACGTCGGCCACCGTCTCCAGGGCGCGCACGCGGGCCTCGGTAGTGAACGAGCCGGCATGGACGCGGCCCATCTGCTCCTGCAGCGCCTCGAGGTAGCGGTCGTGCCCGTAACCCAGGGCCGCGACGCAGATGCTCGCGGTCAGGTCGAGGAAGCGGTTGCCGTCGACGTCGATCAGGTCGCAGCCCTCGCCCCGCTCGACGGCGATGCCTGCGTGCGCGGCGATGGCCTGAAAGCCCGGCGCGATGTGCTCGGCTTCGCGAAGGCGCAGGCTCCGGCTCTGCGGACCGGGGACAGGAGTCCCGATGCGTCGGCGGGGGACCGGGACCTTCTGGGTAGGTTCCGTCATTTCCGGCGGGGAGGCTCCCGTCAGGGTAGATCATCATGCTGTAAAAACCGGGTAACAAAACAGCATTGGAACGCCGTCGCAATGGGGAGGGGTGCGACGGGAACCGCGCGGAGGAGAGGATCCGCCGCGCGTCTACCTGCCGAAAGGGGCCTGCCGGGGCGCGGAAGCTGTTGCGATCGCCCGCGCGGACCCGCCGGAGAGCCCCCTCAGGGGCTCCCGCCGGCCGCGGCCGGCGGCGAAGGCGCCGGCGCCGGCCGATGGTAGAGGTAGGCCAGGAGGATGGCCCCCACCACTGCCTGGATCGTGCACAGCACCTGGCCCATGTCGAACGGTCCCAGGACCAGGCCGAGCTGCGGGTCGGGCTGCCGGGTGAACTCGAGCAGGAAGCGGATGATGCCGTAGAAGATCAGGAACGACGCGCCCAGCAGCCCGGGGCGGAACCACCCTTCGCGCCGGGACTTGCGCTCCAGCAGGACGAGCAGCACGAAGACGATGATCCCCTCGCCGATCGCCTCGTACAGCTCCGACGGGTGCCGGGGGATGTGCAGAGGGTCGGAAGGGAAGATCATCGCCCACGGGAGGTGCGAGGGGCGTCCGTAGAGCTCCCCGTTGATGAAGTTCCCGATCCTGCCGAAGAAGAGCCCCGGCGCGCCGGCGATGGCCAGGGTGTCGCCCAGCTGCCAGAAGGGGACCTTGTGGACGCGTGAGAAGATCACCAGGGCCACCGTCATGCCGACGACCGCGCCGTGGAACGAGAGGCCCCCGTGCCACACGCGGAAGAACTCCAGGGGGTCGTTGAGATAATGGCCCGGCTGGTAGACGATCGCGTACGTGAGGCGCGCGCCGATCAGCATGCCGACGACCATGTAGCCGACGAAGCTGTCGAGGTCGGCCTCCGTCATCTTGATCAGCCCGTGGCGGATGCGCCCCAGGATGATGCGGAAGCCGACCGCGTAGCCCACCAGGTACATGATGCCGTACCAGCGGATCTTGAGCGGTCCGATCTGCAGCGCGATCGGGTTGATGTGCGGATAGTGGATGTACATGGGTTGCCTGTGGCTCTTCGTGTGCACCCTTGTTTCCCGATCGGGCGCCCGAGGTTCCCCCGGACGTCGCCGGGCGGTGGTCCACGGCGGGTCGGCGCGGGCGAGCGCACACCCAGGGCGAGGCTCGCGCGATGTCGCCGAGCGCGCCGGGGAGCGATGCCCTACATTTACGGGACCTGCCCCCGGCGACCCGCCGGTCCACTCCCTTCCATCCCGGCGGCGGAGCATGGGTCGGGCGATCCACGAGCTCGTGCGGCGGCGCGTGCCCCACGTCGTGGGGCTCTATCTCGCGGCCGGGTGGGGCATCCTCGAGTTCACGAACTGGGCCATGGCGCACTTCGCCATCCGGTCGCCCGTGGACACGATCGTCTTCGTGACGGGGTGCCTGGGGCTCCCCCTGGTGGCCTGGGGCGCGTGGCGACTCGGTGGGCGCGCGGCCTCCGCGGCCCCGGCGCCACCTCCCCGCTCGGTCGCGGTCCTCCCGTTCGCCACGGTGACCGGCGACTCCGACAGCGAAGTGCTCGGCTTCGGCATCGCGGACCAGATCCTTTCCGACCTGGCACGGGTGGAGGATCTGCACGTCGTGGCCCGGACGTCCTCCTTCGCGTTCAAGGACGTGCCGAGCGACGTGCGCGCGATCGGCAGGCAGCTGGGTGCGCGGGCCATCCTGGAGGGGAGCGTGCAGAAGGTCGGGGATCGGCTGCGTGTGACCACGCAGCTCGTGGACGCGCGGGACGGATATCACCTCTGGTCCGAGCGCTACGACCGCACGATGCAGGACATCTTCCGGATCCAGGACGAGATCTCCTCGAGCGTGGCGCGCGTGCTGCAGGCAGTGCTCCGCGAAGGCGAGCGCCGGGCCATGTCCCGCACGTACACGTGCAACGTGGAGGCCTACGAGTTCTACGTGAGGGGCAGGCGCTTCTTCCTGCAGACGCGCCGGCGCAGCCTCGAGTTCGCCCGCGAGATGTTCCAGCGCGCCATCCAGCTCGACGAGCGGTTCGCCCTGGCCTACGCCGGCGTCGCCGACGTGGCGGCGCAGATCGCGCTGTACTACCCCGCCGCCTCCGCCGAGCTCGACCACGCGCTGGAGGCGAGCGGGCGGGCCCTGGCGCTGGAGCCGGACCTGGCCGAGGCGCACTCCGCGCACGGCTCGGTCCTGTACGCCCTGGGTGACCTGCCCGGGGCCGAAGCCGCGTTCCTCAGGGCGGTGGAGCTGGATCCACGCCTCTTCGAGGCGCGCTATTTCCACGCGCGTGCCTGCTTCCAGCAGGGACGGTTCGCGGAGGCGGAGAGGCTGTTCCGGGAAGCGTCCGCCGTACGGGAGGACTATTCCGCCGCGTTCTTCGGGGCCCAGTCGCTCGAGGCGACGGGCGATCACGATGCGGCCCGGAAGGCCTACGAGGACGCGCTTCGCGTCGCGGAGCGCCACATGGATCTCAACCCCGACGACCCGAGGGCCGCGACCATGAGAGCCGTGGCGCTGACGAGGCAGGGCCGGGTCGAGGAGGGGCTGGGCTGGGCGAGTCGGGCCCTGGCCATGGACGCCGAGGACGCCGGAGTCCGTTACAACGCGGCCTGTCTGTTCTCCGTCGCAGGCAGGGTGGACCGGGCGTTGGAGTGCCTCGGCGAGGCGGTCGCCGTGGGCTTCGGGAATCGCGAGTGGCTGGAGCGGGACCCGGACCTCGACAACCTGCGGGACGAGCCCCGGTTCGCAGCGCTCATGGCTCGAATCGCCGAGTCACCCCGGGGCGACGGCCGCTGACGGCGGCCGTCGGCGTGCATCCTCCGGGCGGCGGCGCCGCCTCTCCGGATGGAGCCGGAGAGGGGCGCGCCGAGCCACGGTCATGCGACGGGGCGTCTCGTACGGGACCCCGGCCCGGGTGGCGCGGCTCAACCCTTCGAGCCGACCGCCATCTTGCCCGAGCACGACCCCTGGGGACCGATGAGGGTGAAGATGTACGTCCCCGGCTTCGTGCCCATGGTGTTGAGCCAGAGCGTGAGCCGGTTGCCGACGTTGGCCATCTTGATCGGCTTCTGCGGCGTCTTGTGACCGGGATTGGTCATACCGATCTTCGGCATGGCGCCGGGCGAGGCCAGCTTGGGGCCGTTCGCTTCGACGGTCTGGAAGCCGGTAACGGGGCCGATCGAGCGTGACAGCGAAATCGAGACCCGCGAGGCTGCGGCACCGGGAAGGACCTTCATCGGCATCGCGGTGGCCGTACAGGCAGGGCTCCTCTGCTGCGCGGCGAGCGTCGCGGAGGTGAGTGCCAGGGGCACCATGGCCGCGAGAGCCACGAGCCCGATTCTCGGGAGGGTCCTCATAGCGAACCTCCTTGCATCGAGGGTGTTCCGTGCACGCCGGCGTGTGCCGACGCGCCTCCGAGTAGTGGCCTGACCTAGGTTGCAACCTCTGTGCCAGCGGGCTCAGCTCTCCGGGGAGCCGCCGTTACCGCCCGGCTTCGTGGGGCCCGCGCCCGCGGTCCCGGCAGAGCCGCTGTCGGCGTAGAATCGGAGCGACACCACCTTCTCGATCCGCAGGCCGTCATCGCTGATCCTGCGCAGGAACACGCGGGGCGCAGCCGCGCGCGTGAACAGCGTCTCGTTGGCGAGCCCGTCGGCCACGTTCACCCGCAGGGCGTGGTAGCGACTTCCCGCCACGTCGATCGTCGTGGTGCCGCGCACGTCGTAGCGCTCGTAGCCGGTCCGCCCCGTGCTCGGGTCGAAGGTGACGAACTCCGCGCTGCGGCCGACCAGTGTATCCGCGTCGAGCAGCGCGAACGCGAGGTTGCCCATGTCTCGCAGGATGATGCCGGCGGGGAGTCGCTGGTCGACCTCCACCTTCCGGCCGGCGGTGTCGGTGATGGTTCCCAGGGCGCGCAAACCCTGGAAGCGTATATCATGCTGAGCCGTGACCCAGCCCGAGCCGTTCCACCACGAGGTCTCTCCCCTCGCGGAGATGGGCCGCAGCCCGTCGGCTTCCACCAGGACGCGGCTGCGCTCCCTGCGCAGCGTCTGTACCGTCCCGAACGGCTGGGTGACCCGCGTCGTCTCGCTCTGCCGGTACCGCTGGATCTGCACCTGCGATGTCCCGATCGCCCGGATGAGCCGGTACGTGACGCGCGTGCGGCGTACGCGGCCGTGACCCAGGTCGGTCTGCGTGTCCAGACGGTACCCGTGGAAGTCCCCCAGGCGGTAGAAGAGACCCTGGTTCACGGTGTTGGGCCGGGGAGGGGGCGGCGCCTCGGAGTCCGACGAGGCCTCGTCCCTCGGCCGGAGGACGGCGAGAGGCTTCGGCCCCAGGTGGTTGAGGAGGCCTCGGGCGTAGTCGATGGGAACCGCGAAGTTCAGGTTCTGGCCGCCCTCCATCTGTGACACCGCGATCCCCACGACCCGGCCTCCCGAGTCGAGCACGGCGCCGCCGCTGGACCCGGGGGATGCCGCCGCGCTCACCTGCAGGAGGTGGTAGCCCTCCGGCTCCTGGCGCCTGCCGCTCACGATCCCCGTCGACACGGTGTTCTCGAGTCCGAGCGGGCTCCCGATGAGCACCACCGGCGTTCCGACCTGGACCGAGTCGGAGTTGCCGAGAGGCAGTGACGGGAGACCGAATCCGCGGATCTGCAGGACCGCGAGGTCCAGACGGGGATCGTCGGCGAGGATCTCCACGTTCTGGTAGACGTCGCCGGAGGCGAGCTTCACGCGCGCGCTCGTGGCGTCGCTGATCACGTGGTGGTTGGTCAGGATGCGGCCCGACGGGTCCACGATGAACCCGCTGCCCTGGCGGGTCGTCGTGGGGGTCGTGACGTCGATGAGCACGACCGCCGGCATGGCCCGGGCCGCGAGGCGCTCGAGGCGTTCGCTGGGTACCTTGTGGCTCTGGGCCGCGAGCCGCCCTCCGTGCCCCAGCGCGAGCAGGGACAGGGCGACGAGGATGGGCCCGGACCAGCGGAAGCGACTGGTTGAGGGGCTCGCCATCGGCTTCGATCTCCGTGTCGTCTGTGGTTGCGGGTGCGCGGGTGCAGGGAGCCGCCGGCGAGAGCGGGGCTCCCGCCGGACGTCCAGCACGTTTCGGGCCAGCCTCGACCCGAGCGGCGGCATACATCCGGGGACCGGGCCTCCGTGAACCCGGGTGGGACACCGGCGCGACGCGGGCCCGCGCCACGCTCGCCGGGGGGTGTTAGTGTTCACCCAGGCGCCTGCGCCGGCGCGAGTCAGGAAGGAGGGAGGCCCCGTGCGTTACGACGCGATCGTGGTGGGTGCCGGTCCGGCCGGCTGCGCGGCCGCGTACGACCTCGCCGCCGCGGGTCGCAGCGTGCTCCTGTTCGACCGGCGCACGTTCCCGCGGGTGAAGCCGTGCGGGGGCGGCCTCACCATGAAGACGCTGCGGGCGCTCCGCTATCCGGTCGATCCGGTGGTGCGCACATGGTGCTCGGGGCTCGTCGTCACGAAGGAGCTCGAGCTGCGCAGGCGCATGGAGCTCCACCGCCCCGTGGTGGCCATGACCGTGCGGGCCGAGCTCGACCAGTACTGCCTCGAGAGGACCGTCGCGGCGGGAGCGGAGTTCCGGGTCGTACGAGCGATCCGGGGCATCGTCGAGGAGGGCGACGGCGTGACGCTCGCGACCACGGACGGGCCGCTCCGCGCCCGCTTCGTGGTGGGAGCCGACGGCGCCAACAGCCGTGTGCGCGGGCTCGTGCCGGCCCTGGGAGAGATCCGGCGCGGGTTCGCGCTCGAGGCGACGGTGAAGCAGGCGGGCGACGGCGAGCGCATGGGCTTCGACTTCGGGCTGGTCCCGTCGGGTTACGGCTGGGTCTTCCCGAAGGGCGATCACCTGAACGTGGGCCTGTACACGGGCGCGCCCGGCGTGCGCATCACCCGGGCGGATCTCGTGCGGTACGTCGAGCGGCGCCTGGGGACGGACGGGCTGGAGGATGTCGTCGGGCAGTACGTCGGTCTGGGGGGATGGGACCGGTCGAGGCGCACCCGCCGTGTCTTCCTGGTCGGGGAGGCCGCCGGGCTCACCGACGCCTTCCTGGGCGAGGGCATCTACGCGGCGGTCCGGAGCGGCCAGGCCGCGGCCGCCGCCATCGACGGCGCCCTGGCGGGGAAGAGGGGGGCGGCCGCCGCCTTCGACGGGGCGCTCCGGCCGGTGATCGACGACGCGCGCCGCGCCGCCACGCTCGCCGAGATCTGCTACGCGCACCCCGAAGTGGCCTTCCGGGTGGCCACGTCGGCCCTGGTGGCGCGCGGCGTGCTGAACGGGTACGCGCGTGGGCTGTCCCTGAAGGCGGTCACCGATCGCCTGCCCCTCCTCGCGGTGCTGCCGAGACCCCGGCCGGTCCGGCTGGCGGGAGCGCGGGGCTGAGGAGAACCGGCGGGAAGGAGCCAGGTTCCCTTGGCCGACGGCGGCGACGGCCCACCACGGTGCGCGGCAGCCGTACCGGCGCTCCGTTCGGCGCATCTTGACATCGCGATGCGCGTGCATCAAACTCCGCGCATGCGCACCACGCTGAACCTGGATCCTGATGTGATGCGGGCGGCCAGGCACCTGGCTCGCGAGCAGGGGCGCAGCCTCGGGGAGGTCGTCTCCGAGCTCGCCCGCAGGGGCCTTGAGCCACCGCGCGAGGTCCGGTATCGCGGGGACTTCCCGGTGTTCGAGGTGCGGGAGGATGCGCCTCCCCTCACACCGGAGATGGTGCGAGAGGCCCTCGACGAGTGAGCGTGCGCCTGCTCGACGTGAACGTCCTCGTGGCGCTCGCCTGGCCCAACCACATCCATCACGCTCGTGCCCACGCCTGGTTCGGCGTGGTCCGCGAAGGCGGTTGGGCCACCACTCCGCTCACGCAGAGCGGGTTCGTGCGGGTGTCGTCGAACGCCAAGGCGATCCCCGGGGCGCGCACGCCCGCCGAAGCCAGGGAGCTGCTCCGCCACATCGTGGCGCTCGAGGGGCACGCGTTCTGGGTCGACGACGTCGCGGTGGCGGACGAGGAGGCGGACGCCTTCGCCCGGGTCGTGGGCTATCGCCAGGTCACCGACGCCCACCTGCTGAGCCTGGCCCTGCGCCGTGGCGGGCGCCTCGCGACCTTCGACCGGGGTGTGCGGGACCTGGTCCCGGAGGGGATCGACGCGGACGCCGTGCTCGACGTGATCTGAGGTCGCGCGCGGGCCGCACGCGATCGCGCGCGGCTCGAGCCAGCGGTTCTCGCGGCTCCCGTGCAACCTTGACGGTGTGCAGTCCGTCCAACAATATCGATGAACGTAGTAACGACCAACGATATTTCTCCGGAGGCACCGTGTCCGATCCCCTGGTTCCGCAGGCGGAGTTCCGCATTCTCGTGACCCTGGCGGACGGGCCGAAGCACGGCCACGCGATCCGGGCCGAGGTGCTGGAGCGCACCGGAGGCCGCGTCGACCTCGGACCCGGGACGCTCTACGGAGCCATCAAGAGGCTTGCGCGCAGGGGCTGGATCCGGGAAATCGAAGCGCCACGGGGAGAGGAGGGCGACGGGCGGCGCCGCTTCTACGAGCTCACGGAGCAGGGGCGCGAGGCGACGCGCTCGGAGGTCGCCCGGCTGAGCGAGCTGCTCGCCACCGCGCGCGCGAAGGCCCTCAAGCCGTCCGGGGAGGCGTGAGGTGCTCGCCCTCTACCGGCTCGCGCTGCTCCTCCTGCCGCCGGAGTTCAGGCGACGCTACGGGGCGGCGCTCGTGGACGAGGCGGCGGCGAGCCTCGGGGAGGCCGACGGAGCGCGGCGTCGTGCAGCGACCGGACTGGCCATCGGCGCCGACCTGGCCGTCACGCTCGTGCGCGAGTGGTGGGACGCGCTGGCCCAGACGGCGGGCAGCGTACGGGGCGGGTGGGGTGGTGGAGCCACGGTGGACCTCAGATGGACGCTCCGGAGCCTTCGCCGCTCCCCGGGCTTCGCGCTCTCCGCGGTGGCGATGCTCGCGCTCGGCATCGGAGCGACCACGGTGGCCGCGGGGCTGTGCGACGCGTACCTGCTCGAGTCGCTGCCCTATCCCCGGAGCGAGCGCCTGACGGTGCTCTGGCCCAGCGAGAACTGGAGCAGGCGGATGATGGACCTGGCCCGGGAAGGGCTGCACTCCGTCCGGGGGATCGCGGGATGGGACGGCGAGCGCCTGGAGCTCGACGCCGGGGGCGAGCCCCAGGAGCTGTTCGCGGCCGAGGTGACCACGAACCTCTTCGACGTGATCGGCGTGCATCCCGCGCTCGGCCGTGGCTTCGTCCCCACGGACGGGGCGCCGGGAGCGACGCCGGTGGTCGTGCTCTCCCACAGGACGTGGGTGCAGCGCTTCGGCTCCGACCCCTCCGTGCTGGGGCGGAGCATCGACCTGGGAGGGGGAGGCGCCGCGCGCCGGACCGTGATCGGCGTCATGCCCGCCGGCTACGTCCCGGTGGAGGGAAGCCACGTGGCTGCCTGGGTGCCCGTCACCGTGGACCGGACGTCCGGCAGCTACACGCGCGAGTACTTCATGACGGCGTTCGCGCGTCTCGCGCCCCGTGCCACGCCTGCGCAGCTCGACCGCGGGATCGCGCGCTGGGCTCCCCGCATGGGCCGGGTGGATCCGGGGTGGTTCACGCCCGAGCGCGTGAGGCGCGCCTCGGCGGTGTCCCTGGCTCGGTGGCGCACGAGCGACGCGCGCACTCCGGTGGTGATCGCCCTCGCCGCGGCGCTCCTCGTGCTGCTGGTGGCGTGCGCCAACGTCGCGAACCTCGTCGTGGCGCGCACGACCGCACGGGAGCGCGAGCTGTCGGTGCGGGCGGCCCTCGGGGCCGGCAGGCTGCGCACCGCCCGCGCCGTGGCCATGGAGGTGGCGGTGCTGGGGGGGCTGGGCACGCTGGTGGGCTTCGGCCTGGCGGGGCTCACGGTGCGAGTCCTCGAGACGCGCTTCCCGGGAGCGCTCCCCGCCTGGGGACTCGAGCCGGATCCGAGGTGGGCCCTGCTCGCGGTGGCGCTCTCCTTCCTCGCCGTGCTGGCCGCGGGTCTGCTTCCCGCCCTGCGGGCCGCGCGCCGGGACCCCGCCCGCGCCATGGCCGGGGGGCGGGCCAGCCCGGGTC
>JBJKSF010000074.1:0-20517 GCA_046704285.1 Longimicrobiales bacterium
TCGGTGGCTGTAGCGTGGGGGACCCACCCGTTCCCATCCCGAACACGGCCGTTAAGCCCCACAGCGCGGATGGTACTGCCGGGGAAGCCCGGTGGGAGAGTACGTCGCCGCCGACCTCTCTTTGCGACCCCCCGCGGCGCCCTCTGGCGTCGCGGGGGGTCGGTGTTTTCAGGCTCCCGCCTTACGCCTCTCGAAGGCCCGCGCCACGAGGCTCGAGATCGCCAGAGCCACCGACCAGTAGAGGCCGAACTCGAACACCCCGAAGAACAGCGCGGAGGGCGGTGAGACGGTCCGGAGCACGGGACAGCGGCGCAGCAAGTCGAAGTGGTAGATGGCGTCGAGGTGCCCGGGGAGCGAGACGAAGCCGCCCAGCAGCACGAAGAGGGGGACCGTCCAGCGTCCCGCCGGGCGCGCCGCCTTCCAGAGCACGTACCCCAGGGCGCCGACCATCGCACCGACCAACGGGGCGAGGGGCTTCGCCGCCGCAGGAAGCGCGAAGCGGTAGCACGAGTCCCAATACGTCCGGGACGCCCAACCGAAGAGCACGGCAAAGCCCGGGACGCACACGACGAGCAACGCGAGGGCCATCCCTGCCCGCCATGGGGGCCGAAGCGCGTGCGTCAGCACGGCCGCCAGGACGACGTCGATGATCCCAGCGATCGCGGTCGCCGCCCACATCTGCCCGGAGGTGATCGCGACCGCTTGAGCCATGAGGTACCGTGAGCTTGCGAGGCCCCTCCCCCGATTGCCCCTCGCATCCGGAGCGTCCGGCGGACGCTCGCGTCCCCGGAGATACTCTGGCTAGGCGGAGCCGCTCTGGAAAGGTGCCATCAACGCCCGAACGGAAGCGGCCGGGTCGGAGGCGCTCATCACCGCTCCCACCACCGCGATGCCTGCGGCTCCGCTGGCGGACACCTCCGCCGCGCGCTCCACGGTGATTCCTCCGATGCCCAGGACCGGTACGCGCACGGACCGGGCGACCCGAGCGAGACCTTCCAGGCCGACCACGCTGCCGGCATCGGGCTTGGTCCGGGTCGGATACACGGTACCGCACCCGATGTAATCGGCGCCCTCCACCACCGCGCGCCGCGCCACCTCCGGATCGTCCGCCGACCGGCCGATGAGGAATCCGGCCGGGACGGCCCGTCGCGCCGCGGCGACCGGCAGGTCGTCCGGCCCCAGGTGTACCCCGTCCGCCCCCAGCGCGAGGGCCACGTCCAGGCGGTCGTTGACCAGGAAGAGCGTCTCCGCCTCGCGCGTCAGCTCACGCAGATCGCGGCCGACCGCGAGAAGCTCCCGAGCCGGGTCTCCCTTGTTGCGGAGTTGGACCGCGCAGGAGCCTGCTGTGAGAGCCAGGCGGACGACCTCGATCACGCTCCGGGGCTCGGCCAGGGTGCGGTCGGTGATGACGACGAGCCGGAGCGCGTGACGGAGCTCCGCTGGGGTCACCGTGAGGCTCCCCCCCGATCCCTCGAGCCGGTCCCATGGGCCTCCGCTCGCTGGGCACGTCGCAGGCTGTCCCACTCGAGGCGGGTCTCCGCCTTGGCGCGCTCGTGCGCCGCCAGCGTTCGCGTGAAGACGTGGAAGCCGTCGGGGCGGGCCACGAAGTAGAGGTAGTCCACGTCGGCCGGGTACAGGGCCGCGTGCAGGGCCTTCTCGCCGGGCGCGTCGATGGGACCCGGTGGAAGACCGGGATGCGTATAGGTATTGTAGGGACTGGCGGCTACCGAATCGATGGCGGCGATCAGGAGACGCTGGCGTGGAGGCCCGCCCAGCGCGTACATGACTGTGGGGTCGGCCTGCAGGAGCAGGTGACGCTCGAGGCGATTGTGGTAGACGCCCGCGATGATGGGCATCTCGCGCGCATGCCGCGCCTCCGCCTGGACGATCGAAGCCAGCGTGACGACCTGGCGCTCGGTCATGCCCAGGGAGTCCCGGCGTGCCACCCGCGCCGGCGTCCAGAAGGCGTGGTAGCGTGCCACCATCGCCCGGAGCACGGTCCGGATGGAGACGCCGGGCGAGAACAGGTACGTGTCCGGGAAGAGGTATCCTTCCAGCCCGGGTCCGGGGACGCCCAGCGTCGAGTCTTCTCCGTTCGCCGTGAGCACGGTGAGGACGGAGTCGGGAGAGAGCCCCGTGACCTCCGCGATCCTGGGAGCCATCTGGGTGAGGCGGAACCCTTCGGGGATGGTCATGGAGACCGTCACGACCCGCCCTTCGGTGAGCGCCCGCAGGATGTCCCCCCAGGACGCGGAGGGGGAGAGGCTGTAGTCGCCCGCCTCCACGTGTCGGGCGTCTCCCCGTAGACGGGCATAGATGCGGAAGAGCGTCGTGTGACGGATGACGCCGTGCGCGGCGAGGGAGTCCGCAACCGCCTCGAGCGTCGCTCCCTCGGGCACGACCACATCCACCGGCTTCCCCTGAGACGTGGGAGCACACGCCCCGAGCAGGGTTGCGCACGCCAGCGCGAATACCGTGCCCCGCCTCACGGCTCCCTCCGGTGACCGTCCCGGTCGAGCCAGGCCTGCAGGATGAGGACCGCCGCAGCGGCGTCCACGCGCTCCTTTCGCTCGCGCTCCCGGCGGGGCAGGCCGATCGAGCGTACGGCCCTCTGCGCCCGCACCGATGTGAAGCGCTCATCGACGAACTCGACCTCGACGGCGAGTCGGGATGCCAGGTTGCCTGCGGCGGAGCGGATCTCGGCACACCACGGGGTCTCGTCCCCCTGGAGGTTCAGCGGCAGCCCCACCACCAGGCGCTCGACGCCGTGGGCTCGTGCGATCTCCGCCAGCCGGGCGAGCGGCACTCGCTTGCCGGTCCGACGGTGCACCGTCTCCAGAGGCACCGCGATGGTGCCGGTGGGATCGCTCACCGCGAGCCCGATCCTGCGCTCGCCGAAGTCGACGCCGAGAACGCGCACGCCACTCGTCGGCGTCGGCCTCAGAGGCTGCCGAGCGCTCGTGTCAGGTCGGCGCCGTCGAGGAGCCGGCCGTACAGCCGGTGCACCGCGCCTTCCGATCCGAACGCGAACGTGCACGTGTCGTCGCCGCGCCCGCGACACGAGACCTCCAGGACCGCGATCGGTCCCCCGCCCAGTCTCGTGAGCAAGCCTCCCAGGAACCCCGTGCTGAACGAGCACGACGCCGCTTCGTCCGCAGGACCATCCGTCACCTCGGCCCAGTCACCGCTGACGAGGAGGCCGATCGCGTCCACGGCGCTCCGGTGGGTCAGGGTACCCCAACCGCGTTGGCGCAGAAACGTGGTCATCCGTGTCCAGAACACGTCCTCGGGCATCGCCGCGACGTCGGGGACTCCGCGCCCGAAGTCGGTTGCCGCGGTGGCCCCCGCCGCGTGCCCGGCCGCGTGGAGGGCGTGGATGGCCGGGAGCGCACCTACCTCGGCTTCGAGCTCCGTTCGCAGCGACGCGAACGCGGAGCGGGGCAGGGCAACGTCCCGTGCCGTCTCGTGCATCGTGCTCATCCGCTCTCCCGTGTCTTCAGGCGACCTGAGGCTGCCAATATACTAGAGGGGGCCACCCGCCCTTTACAGAGGGTTCGTGCAGACGGAGATGGAAGGCACATGGAATACGACAACGAAGGCGGACTCGTCAACTTCTTCGCGGGCCTTCTGCTCGGCGCCGTCATCGGCGCGGGGGTTGCGCTCCTGTCCGCGCCGCAGAGCGGACGTCGCGCCCGGCGCCGTCTCCGGAGGGCGGTGGTCGACATGAAGGACTCCGCGACCGATCGTTGGGAGGACCTGGCGGACGACGTAAAGCAGCGGGTCGACGACGCGATCGAGGGCGCGCGCGCGAAATTCCCGGGCTGATGCGTCACGTTCCCTCGGGGGCGCACGTGCCCCTCAGGGCCAGGGTCGGAAGGCGACGCCCTCCGCGGTGAGCGCCTTCGCGAGCGCTGCACGGTGCTCCGCGCGGGTGACGAGGGCCAGGTCGCACTTCGCCTTCGAGTTGGCCGGCGCGGCCACGACCTCGGCGGGGATTCCGCTCGTCGACGCCACCTCCTCCGCCCACAATGCCGCCGTGCTCGTGTCGAACAGGAACGTGCACAGGCCGGTAACCTTCGCGGACCTCGCCCGGGCCGTCACGGCCGCATGCCACCGGCCTGCCGGAAGCGGCGATCGCTCGATCGATCGCAGAACTCGGTCGGAGCCGTGCCGGGGATGTAGTACTCCATGTACTGGTCGGACTTCGGACACCACTTCGAGGCGAGCTGGCCCGTCTTGCGGTCGACCAGCTCCTCGTCCAGACCCGCGGGAATCGGCCACGGGTTCGGGATCGGCAGCAGGGGCTTCGCCTGAGCGCTGTCTGCGGCTTTCGTGCCGCGCGTAGCCGCCGTGCCGTCCGCGACGCGCAGCGTATCCCAGTTCCCGGGGACACCGTAGTACACGCGCTTCATGAAGTCTCCCCACACGGGGGCGGCCAGCCCGCCCCCGGTGGCCTGTCGTCGGCCGGGCCCCACCTTGAAGATCGGGATGGGGCGATCCATCCCGAACCAGACGACGGCGACCAGGTTCGGCGTGACGCCGTCGAACCAGACGTTGGTCCCGTCGTTCGTCGTGCCCGTCTTGCCGGCCGCCGGTACCTCCGACGGAAGGCCCGACCTCACGCGGATGGCGTACTGTCCGGTGCCGCCCGGGTGGTCCGGCCTATCCGGCACATTCACCACGTCCTGCATCATCGACACCATGATGCGCGCCACCATGCTGTCGATCACCTGGGTGCGCTCCGGCTTCGGCTGCCACACGACGTTGCCCTGCGCGTCCTCCACGCGGACGATGGGGAACGGGCGCACCCTCGTCCCCAGGGTCGCGAACGTGGAATACGCTTCGGCCATCTGCAGCGGAATCACCCCGGCGGAGCCGATCATCGTGGAGGGGACGCGCTGGATGGGCGTCGTGATCCCCATCCTGCGCGCCATCTGGATCACGCTCTGGATCCCGACCTCCTGCCAGCCGAGCTTGATCGCGATGGTGTTCACCGACTCGTAGAATCCCTCGCGGAGGGTCAGGGGGCCCTGGAAGTAAGGCTCGAAGTCGTGTGGGCGCCAATCCTTGCCGTTGGCCTCCTTGTAGACGACGGGGCCGTCCACGAGGACCTGCGAGGCCGGGATGCCGCTCGCGATGGCGGCGCTGTAGACGAAGGCCTTGAAGGAGGAGCCGGCCTGTCTCTCTGCGAGCCGGGCCCGATCGAACTCCGACTGCTCGAAATTCCGCCCACCGATCAGCGCCCGTACCTGACCGGTCGCCGGATCCAACGCGACGAAGGCGCCCTGCAGGTACGGGGTCTGGCCGGGAAAACTGCGCACCGTATCGAACTGGGCGTACCTGGGGTGGTCGAAGTCGCTGTCGCTCTCGACGGCGGCCCAGCCGGCTCGCATCGCCGCCCGCGCGGCGCGCTGCATGCCGACGTTCAGCGTCGTGTAGACCTTGTACCCGTTGCGGTAGATGCCCTCGCCGAATCTCGACTCGAGGATCTGTCGGACCCACTCCAGGAAATAGGGAGCCACGGAGCCCGAATCCTGTCCCGGCTGCTGCGTGGGAAGCGGATAGGCCTTCCACCGCTCGGCCGCCGCCTTCGTCAGATAGCCCTGCTGCGCCATCTTGGTGAGCACGAGATTCCTGCGCGCGAGCGCGCTGGCAGGATGGCGGAAGGGGTCGTAGGCCCTGGGGAGGTTGAGGATCGCCGCGAGCAGGGCCGCCTCGGCCGGATTCACGTCCTGGAGGTTCTTGCCCAGGTAGTAGCGGGCGGCGCTCTGGAATCCGTACCCCGCCCGGCCCATGTAGATCTGGTTCATGTAGGCTTCGAGGATCTGCTCCTTGGTGTACGCGTGCGTCAGCTCCATCGCCACCTGGAGCTCCTTGACCTTGCGCGTGAGCGTGCGCGAGAACCCGATCCTCTGCTCGAACATGTTGCGCGCCAGCTCCTGCTCGATCGTGCTGCCGCCCCCGAAGTTGCGACCGATCAACACCCCCAACGCCGCGCGCGCGATTCCTCTCGGGTCGAAGGCCCCGTGATGGTAGAACCGCTTGTCCTCGATCGCGATGATCGCTTCCGGAACGTAGGCAGGCACCGCGTGGATCGAGACCGGAGTACGTCGCTCCGTGCCGAACTGACCGATGAGGTGACCGTCCTCGCTCAGGATCTGGCTGGTCTGCTCGGGTTGGAAGGTCCTGATCTCGGCGATCGAGGGACACCGGTCTCCCGCGCAGATGTTCCTCCAGATTCCCCACGCGCCGCCCGCGCCGAGCGCCGCGAAGAAGACGGCGAGCAGGAAGAGGAGGCGTGGGTGCCAGATCCGACGGAGCACGCTGCCGAGCACCGGGCTCCGTGTGTGCGACCCTGTTCTTCCCTTCGTCATGTCCCCTCGCGAGATGGCCGGAGCTCCGCCCCTCCGGGTGCAAGTCCGGTGCCACCCGAGTCGGGGTTGGAGACCTGGACCTGCTCCGGCTTCCAAGCTAGCCTCGCGGCGAAGCCTCCTTCAACCAGGGGCCCCGCGCGGGCAGGCGCCGCCCGTCGACGGCTCGACGTCGTACCGCGTCATTGACACTCTCGGTCCATCCGGGGGTTATACAGGGACGTCGAGGCGACGTTTCCTTCCTCATGCCCTCCGCCTCGAACGCTCGAGAATCCACGAGGATACCTTGAAGACTCCAGTACGGCGGGTGGACAAGCCCTGGGGCTACGAGCTCATCTGGGCCGACACGGACCTCTACGTAGGCAAGATCCTGCACGTGAACGCCGGGGAGGCCCTCTCCGTGCAGATGCACCGGATCAAGGACGAGACCCTCCACCTCCTGCGGGGCCGCATCCGGCTTCGCGCCGGGTCGTCGGTCGACGAGCTGGACGAGGTGGATCTCGACGTCGGCGAGTCCTTCCGTGTGAGGCCGGGTACCGTGCACATGATCGAGGCCGTGACGGACGCCGACGTCCTGGAGGCATCGACGCCGCATCTCGAGGACGTCGTCCGCTTCGAGGACCGATACGGGCGCGCGCCGGAGCGCCGTGCGTGAATCTGCCCGACTCCGGAGGTGAGACGGTGCTGCTGGGCCTGGGCGCCAATCTCGGTGACGCCCTCGCTCATCTCCGCTTCGCCGCGGAGGCCCTGGCGGACGTACTCTCCGACGTACGCGCTTCGGCCGTCTACCGTACGCCCCCGGTGGGGCCCCAGCCGCAACCCGATTACCTCAACGCCGTGATGAGAGGCCGGACGCGCCGCTCCGCGCGGGAGACGCTGCGCCTCGCGGCCGAGCTCGAGCGGGCGGCGCGACGCACGAGGCCGTATGCGAACGCGCCGCGCACGCTCGACGTGGACCTCCTGTTCCACGGGGACTCGGTAATCCACGAGGCCGATCTCGAGGTCCCGCATCCCCGTTGGTCCGAGAGGGCGTTCGTCGTCGTCCCGCTTCTCGACGTGGCATCGACGTGGAGGGATCCCGCGAGCGGGCGCACGGTGGCCGACGTCGCGGCCGAGCACGGCTGGACCGCGGACCAGTTCCCGCGCGTCGTCGAGCCGGGTGAGATCCTGCGCTCCGTGCTCCCTTGACGACGAAGGAGGAGCGGGCGAGGTGAGCGCGAGCGACGCCGGTCCTGTGGCGGCCGTGCCCGTCGGGACGGGCGCGGATGCCTACCCCGTTCTGGTGGGGAAGGGGCTGAGGGTGCGCATCCCCCGACTGCTGCAGGAGTACGCGCCGGGTCACCGGTACGCGGTCATCTCCGACGACCGTGTGGCCGGGCTGTACGGGGCACCTGCGGTCGAGGCTTGCCGGGCCGCGGGCCTGGACGCCCACCTCTTCGTGTTCCCCGAGGGAGAGGCCTCCAAGACCCGGTCGATCTGGTCCGCGCTGACGGACGAGATGCTGGATGCCGGCGTGCGGCGTGACGGGGTCGTGGTGGCGATCGGCGGTGGCGTGACCGGCGATCTCGGTGGGTTCGTGGCGGCCACGTACCTGCGCGGCATCCCCGTCGTGCAGGTGCCGACGAGCCTCGTGGCGATGATCGACGCGTCGGTGGGAGGGAAGACGGCGGTGGACGTCCCGGCTGGAAAGAACCTGGTGGGCGCGTTCCACCGGCCGCGCGTCGTCATCGCGGATCCGGAAACGACTCTGACGCTGCCCCGCAGCGAAAGGGCCCAGGGGCTCGCCGAGGCCCTCAAGCACGGCGCTACCCTCGACCGCTCGTATTTCGAGCGTCTCGCGGAAGAGGCCGATGCGCTCCTCTCCGGGAGTACGGACGCCACGTTCGCCGCCGTGCTGCGTTCGGTCGAACTCAAGGCCCGCGTGGTCGGGGAGGACGAGAGGGAAGCGGGGCCGCGCCAGGTGCTCAACTTCGGGCACACGATCGGGCACGCGCTGGAGACAGCTTCCCGCTATGCCCTGGGCCACGGCTCCGCGGTAGCGGCGGGTATGGTGCTCGAGGCGGCACTGGGCGAACGCGTGGGGGTCACGGAGCCGGGCACGCGTGACCGGCTCCGTGACGTGCTCGGGCGGTTCGAGCTCGACGCACTCCCCACGCACACGTGGGACCTCGAGGTGATTCTCGACTATCTGGGCGCGGACAAGAAGGTGCGCGCGGGACGCCCCCGGTACGTGCTCCTGGACCGGATCGGGACGGTACATCGCGAAGGAGCGTGGAGCCACGAGGTCCCTCGAGCCGATGTGGAGGCAGTCCTGGCCGAGGGCTTGCAGGGCTCTTAAGCCGTTGGCCGCTCAACGGTTAAAACTGACGGCGTGTCCTCTTTGACGCGTTCCCGCACCTGGCCTAAGTTTCCCGACATCCATCGATTTCCGGTCGGAGGTGTCATGGCGCTCAGTGAGCGCTTCAGAGGCTTCACCGTCGCGTCCGCGCTGACGACGCGGGCCACGTCGGATCCCCAGCGCGACTTCCTCGTGCACGGCGACCGGGTGCTGACCTACGGGCGGGTCGACAGCGACTCCGAGGCTCTCGCCGCGGCCCTCTCGCACCTCGGTGTGGAGGCAGGCGACCGGATCGCGCTCGTCCTGCCCGCCTGCCCGGAGTTCGTGGTCTCGATGTTCGCCGCGGCCAAGCTGGGCGCCGTGATCGTGCCGATGAACCCGGGCCTTCCCGTGTCGGAGCTCCAGTACATGCTGCGCCACTCCGAGGCGGTCTGCGCCGTGACCGTCGAGCGCGGGCACGGGGTGGACTACCTGGAGCTGTTCGAGGACATGCTACCGCAGCTCCCGGAGCTGCAGTACCTGGTCACCGTGGGAGGGGAGGATCTGTGGTACGATGACCGGATCTTCCAGTTCGAGGACCTCATATCCGCGGGGGGAGGACGGGACTTCGGCGACCCGCACGCCGGCACGCCGGACGATCTCTTCTCGATCGTGTACACGTCGGGGACGACCGGGAAGCCGAAGGGCGTCGAGCTCTCGCACACGAACCTGATCAGCGTGGCGGCCGGCACGGCCGACGCGCTCGCACTCACCGAGGCCGACCGCGTGATCGGAGTGTCGGCGCTGTTCCACGTGTTCGGGCTGGGCCCCGGGGTCCTCTCCACCCTGCTCGCCGGCGCCTGCCTGGTATTGCAGGACGATCTCCAGCCGGGCACGACGCTGGACCTCATCGAGCTTCACCGCGCGAGCGTGCACTACGGGGTACCCACGGTCTTCGTCGGTGAGATCAACGAGATGCAGCGAGACCCGCGCGACGTCTCGTCGCTGCGGATCGCCATGGTGGCGGGGGCGCCCGTGGGTGATTCTCTGGTTCGGAGGATCCGGGAGCACCTGTGCCCCCTGGCGGTCGCGGCGTATTCCCTTACGGAGACGTCGTCGACGCTGTGCATGTCACGCCCGGACGATCCTCCCGAGAAGCAGATCTTCACGGTCGGTCGGCCCCTGCCCGGCACCGAGCTCAAGATCCTGGAGGGCGGCGGCGCCGAGCTGCCGGTGGAGAGCGTGGGCGAGATCGCCGTCAAGGGGCCGGGCGTCATGCTGGGCTATTATCGACAGCCCAGCGAGACGTCGGCGCTGTTCAACGAGGAAGGCTACTTCCTCACCGGCGACCTGGGCATCGTGGACGAGGAAGGATACGTCCATTTGGTGGGACGCCGCAAAGAAGTTATCATTCGTTCTGGCTTCAACGTATACCCCCGGGAGGTCGAAACTCGACTGGAGGCGCACCCGGCGGTGCGGGAGGCAGCAGTGGTCGGCCTGGCCGACGAGTTGCTCGGAGAAGCCATCTGCGCCTGTGTCGTCCCGGTGGAGGGGGCGATCGTGACGGGCCAGGAGATCAGGGCTTGGTGCCGCGAGACGCTCGCGGACTACAAGGTCCCCGACCTGGTTCGATTTCTCGACGCGTTCCCGAGGACCGGGACGGGGAAGACACGCCGCGTGGAACTCGCCCGGCTGATCCAGTCGGAGGGCTCGCCGGCGTAAGCGTGCCGCAGGTGCCGTGAACGGCACCGGTTCAGGCTTCCCCGACCTCGCTCGTGCTCCGTGAGGACGTGGGTGGGGTGGGGAGGTCTCGCGGCGAAACACTCAAGGTCTGCGAGAAACTAGGGTCATGATCACGCCGTACGCGCGTGCGCCCCATCAGGGGGCGCCCGGCGCCTCCGTGGTGGGAGGCGCCATCCACGCAGCGCTGCTCATCGATTTCGACAACGTCACGATGGGCATGCGCAGCGACCTCTCGAAGGAACTCAAGCACCTCCTTGCCTCGGACGTCATCAAAGGAAAGGTCAGCGTGCAGCGGGCCTACGCCGACTGGCGCCGGTACCCTCAGTACATCGTGCCGCTGTCCGAGGCCTCGATCGACTTGATCTTCGCCCCCGCCTACGGGAGCAACAAGAAGAACGCAACGGACATCCGCATGGCGATCGACGCCATGGAGATGGTGTTCACGCGCCCGGAGATCGGCACGTTCATCCTGCTCACGGGTGACTCGGACTTCTCCAGCCTCGTGCTCAAGCTCAAGGAGTACGGCAAGTACGTCATCGGTGTCGGGATCCAGGAGTCCAGCTCGGACATCCTGGTCCAGAACTGCGACGAGTACTACTCCTACACGTCGCTCACGGGGCTGAGGAAGACCACGGGCACCGAGCAGAAGCCGCGCGACGTGTGGGTCCTCGTCACGGAGGCCCTTCGGAAGATGGACGAGCGCGAGGACGTGATGCGCTCCGATCGGCTGAAGCAGGTGATGCAGGAGCTCGACCCGAACTTCGACGAGGGCGCGCTGGGCTTCAGCAAGTTCAGCAGGTTCCTGACGGAGGCGGCGTCGCGTAGCCTGGTCGACCTCAAGAGGCTCGACAACGGGCAATACGAGGTCGCCATGCCCCGGAGCGGCGGTCGTGGGCGGAGGTCCGACGCGGGCGAGGAGCGAGCTCCCCGCGCGAGCCGCGGTCACGGGAGGAGGGAGCGGCAGGCTCCCGCCGAGAGCACGCCCAGAGAAGCGCCGCGGGAGCCGTCGGGCGAGTCACCCAGGGAGTCGGAGGACCCGCTCCGCGATGCGTATGCGCTGCTCACCCGTGCGATGGAGGAGTTGCGCGAGGGAGGCCGGCTCGAAGTGCGCGACTCGGACGTGAAGAGGAAGCTCCTGGACCTGGACGCTTCGTTCGACGAGGCCGAGCTTGGATTCTCGAAGTTCACGAAGTTCCTCACGCAGGCCGCCGACCACGAGCGCGTATCGCTGAGGCGCACGGAAGCCGGGAACTACGAGGTCTCGCTTCCGGGGCCCGCAGCCGCGCGCAGGGACGGCGCGCCGAAGCGCATGCCGCCAGCGGAGGCTCCGGACGCCGCTGCCGTCGAGTCTGAGCCTGCGGAGCCGGAGGTGGCGGTCGCGCCTGCGGGTCCTGCGGTCTTGGAGATCGACCCCGCAGGGATGGAGACCGGGTCGGGGCTCCGTCTCGGGCCCCGACGCGGGTCGACCCGGAGGCGCGGTGCCGATGAGACACCTTCGCTCTTCGAGGGCCAGGTCGTGGCGGGTGGTGAGGACGCGCCGGCCCTGTCCGGCGCGGCGGGAGCCGGGGAATCCGGGGAAGTCGGTGAGCCGGTCGACTTGTCGTCCCTGGGGCTGCCGTCCGATCCGGAGGCCATCTTGCGCTACTTGGCGCATCGATATCGTGGCGTCGGCGAGAAGACGGCCGAGACGCTCGTCGAGCGGTTCGGCGCCGACCTGTTCAGGACGCTTCGCGACAGGCCCGAGGAGATCGCCGCGGCCGTCACGCCGAAGCGCGCCGAGCAGGTTCTCGATGGTTGGAAGGCGGATTACGAGCGCCGCGCCGCGCGCGCCAGGGGTCGGAAGGGCTGAGCTGAGCCCCGCAGGGGAGGTCCGGAGCGGGATGCCGCCGTGGCGGCGGGGTCTGCCGCCGGACCCGCCGCTCGAGGAGGGGTTCCTTCTGCGACCAGTCCTGGAGGTGGCACGGGGGCTCCTGGGAGCGCGCCTCATCTCGACGATGGACGGACGCCTCACGTCCGGGGTCATCGTGGAGACGGAGGCTTACGCGGGCCGCGAGGATCCCGCGTCGCACGCGGCCACGAAGTCCGGTCCTACCGAGCGCAACCGGGTCATGTTCGGCCCGCCGGGTCGTGCCTACGTATACCGCAGCTACGGGATGCACTGGTGCATGAACGTGGTGACCGGAGGGGTCGGCGACGCGCAGGCCGTCCTGATCCGTGGGTTGGATCCGCTGGAGGGCGAGCCGGAGATGGTCCGGCGCCGGCGTGGGCGCCGGCCGCTCGCGGCCGGGCCGGGGCGGGTGTGCGAGGCGCTCGGGGTAGGGGGCACGCTCTACGGACACGACCTATCGGAGCCCCCGCTGGTCCTGACGTCCGGGTGGCACGTCCCGGACGACGCCGTGGGAGTCTCCGGGCGTGTCGGCGTGCGCGCGGCCGCCGATCGCCCGTACCGGTTCTTCGTGCGCGGCAACGACGGGGTGTCGCGGGCGCGGGGAGAACCCGGACGGGACTGAGGGGTACGCCGGCCCGACCCTCCTCGACCAGTGCGGACGGGCCGGAGCGCTCGCACGCACGAACCTGAAGAGAACGGGGCGTTCCGTTGAAGATCATCGTCTGCGTGAAGCGGGTTCCCGACACGGAGACCCGTATCCGGATCGGCCAAGACGCCAAGGCCATCGACGCCGCCGGCGTCAAGTTCATCGTCAGCCCCTACGACGAGTTCGCCGTGGAGGCCGCGCTGCGCGCGAGGGAGAGCGGCGCAGCGGACGACGTGACGCTGCTCACCCTGGGAGACGCTTCGTCGCAGGAGACGCTCCGTGCCGGCCTCGCCATGGGTGCCGATCGCGCCGTCCTCCTCGAGGGGAGCACGAGCATGGACGGGCTCGCCACGGCGAAGGCGCTTGCCGCCGAAGTATCCGGGGCGGACGCGTCTCTCGTCCTCCTCGGCGTCAGGGCGGCCGACGACGACCAGCAGCAAGTGGGCCCGATGCTGGGCACGTTGCTCCAACGGGCATGCGTCACGGGGGTGACCGAGTTCGATCTCTCGGACGGCAAGGTCGTCTGTCGGCGTGAGGTCGAGGGCGGGAGCGAGGTCGTCGAGGCCGATCTCCCGGCCGTCCTCACGATCACCAAGGGAGCGTACGAGCCGCGGTATGCGTCCCTCAAGGGCATCATGGCAGCGAAACGGAAGCCCCTGGAGCAGAAGCCGGGCGCCGTCGGGGAGGCACGCATCGCCGTGGAGCGGATGGAATACCCGCCGGAGCGGACGGCTGGGAAAGTGGTGGGCGAGGGCCCCGACGCGGTCCCGGAGCTCGTGCGCCTTCTGAGGGAAGAGGCGAACGCCCTGTAACCCCCATCTGGAGAGCTGACGGACATGGCGGATATACTCGCCTTCGCGGAGCAGAGAGACGGAGACGTGCGGGGTGTGGCGCGGGAGGCGGTCAGCCTCGCCGCGCGGTTGGCCGCCGGCCTGGGTGGGCGGGCTCGGGCAGTGGTGCTCGGAGCTCCGGGGATCGGGGATTCGGCGGCGGGCCTCGGCGTGTACGGTGCCGAGGTCGTGGAGGTGGGCGAGCACGAAGCTCTCGGCCATTACCATCCTGAGGCGTATGCGAAGATCGTGGCCGATCGGATCCGGGCAGGAGCCTTCGACGCGGTCGTCTTTCCTGCGACGACGCTCGGGAAGGACCTCGCCCCGAGAGTGGCCGCGCTGCTCGACGTTCCGTTGGCCACCGACGTGACGTCGATCGAGGCGCGGGACGGCTCGCTGGACGTGGTTCGCCCGGTGTATGCGGGCAAGGCGTTCGCCCACGTGCGCATCGTCGCGAAGCCTGCGCTCGTCTCGATTCGGCCGAATGTCTTCCAGCCGGTCGAGCAGCGGGCGACAGGCACCGTCGAGAAATTCGCGGCGGAGGTGGATCCCGGTGCGTGGCGTACCCGCGTGATCGAGAGGAACGCGGCCGGTGACGGTGCGCTCGACGTCGCGGAGGCGAGCATCATCGTTTCCGGGGGACGCGGCATGAAGGACCCGTCGAACTGGCCGATCCTGGAAGGGCTGCAGGATGCGATCGGATCGGGGGTCGCGCTCGGAGCATCCCGGGCGGTCGTGGACGCCGGCTGGCGCCCGCACTCGGAGCAGGTCGGTCAGACCGGGAAGACCGTGGCCCCCAAGCTGTACTTCGCCATCGGGATCTCGGGCGCCATCCAGCACCTGGCGGGAATGCGAACGTCCAAGACCATCGTGGCGATCAACAAGGATCCGGACGCGCCGATCTTCAAGGTGGCCGACTATGGGATCGTGGGGGACCTCTTCGAGGTGGTGCCGCGGCTCACGGAGGAGTTGACGGCCCTGAAGGCACGAGGGTAGCTAGCGCGCCGGGGGCCCTCCGAGGAGCGGAACCGGATCGACCTGACGGCCCCACCTCCAGATCTCGAAGTGGAGGCTGGGGCCCGTGGCGTCGCCCGACATGCCGCTGAGGCCGATGACCTGCTGGCCCGCCACCCTCTCGCCTCTGCTCACGCGGATGACCGACAGGTGCGCGTATACGGTCATCACCGAGCCTCCGTGGTCGAGCCAGACCACCTTTCCGTACCCCTGCATCTCCCCGGCGAAGCGTACGATGCCCGGGGCCATGGCGTGCACCGGGGTCCCGATCGGCACGGCGATGTCCACCCCCCGATGGATCTCGGGCCAAAGGCCCCGCAGGCGCAGTCCGAACGGTGAGGTCATGGGGCCCTTCACGGGCCAGCGGGGGATCGCGCATCCGGCCTCCAGAAGCATGAGGCACAGGAAGAGGGCCGGTCGCGCCCTCATGGCGCCCCGTCGTCCCCGAGGGTGCCCGGGGCTTCGTCCAGCAGCATCACATCGACGCTTCCGCCGCGGGCTACCGAGTCGACGTCCTCCGGGATGACGGCGAGGCCGTCGGCGGTGGACAGAGTACGTACCAGCCCCGAGCCTTGGGGCCCCACGGGGGTGGCCACCGGTGGCGTGCTGCCCGTGTCCACGCCGACGCGCAGCAGGTAGGTCAGCCGACCGGGCGCCTGCAGGTCGGCCCCGGCGACGCAGCGCAGGAGCCGCCGGTGGATCCGCCTGTGTCCCATGAGGCGCAGGAGAACGGGGCGCACGAGCACCTCGAACGTCACGAACGCGGACGCGGGGTTGCCCGGAAGGCTGAAGACCGGCAGGGAGCGCTCCCCGCGCGTCAGCCGCCCGAAGCCGAAGGGGCTGCCGGGGCGCATGCGCACCCGCCAGAAGTCCTGGTGGAACCCCATGTCGCCCAGGACTCCCTTCACAAGGTCCGCCTCACCCATCGAGGCGCCGCCCACCGTGACCAGGACGTCGGCGGCGTCGGCTCCCGCCGTGAGGTGGGCGCGGAGGGCACCGGCCTCGTCCGGCGCCACGCCGCCGAGACGGGCGATCCCTCCGATCCGGGAGACCTGCGCCCCGACCATCGGGCCATTCGACTCCGGCACGCCGGCACCCGACCTCACCTCGTCGTATCGGTCCGGTGGCCGCAACTCGTCGCCCGTCACGACGACGCTCACGGTTGCGCGCCGATGAACCAGGACGTCGCCGCACCCGAGCGCCGCGAGCACACCGACCGTCCCGGGACCGATCGACGATCCCCGCTCCAGGACCGGATCGCCGAGGCGCATGTCCTGACCCGCGGGCCGGACGTTCCGGCCGCGGTCGCAGCCGCGCAGGATCCGCACCCTTCCGGCGACCGCTTCCCGGTCGGTGTCCTCCACTTTCACGACTGCGTCCCCACCGGGAGGCAGCGGGGCTCCGGTCATGATCCGTGCGGCGGAGCCCGGCTCCAGTGGACGGGAGGGAACGTCTCCGGCCCGGATGACCGCGGAGACCGGGAGAACGATCGGCGCGGACGGAGACGCGCCCGAGACGTCCCCTGCGCGCACGGCGTACCCGTCCACGGCGCTGTTGTCCCAGGGCGGCAGGGTCGCCGTGGCCACCATGGACTCTGCGAGCGCCCTTCCGAGTGCCTCGCCCAGCGGGACCCGTTCCTCTCCGAGGGGCTTCGCGATCGCGAGGATGCGGCGGCGGGCCTCGTCGAGCCCGAGCCAGTCCGGAGTGAGGATCTCGAAGCTCGCGCCCTGCTCGGCGTCGCTCATCCGGTGCGGTTCAGCGATTCAGCAGAACGGCGAGCGTGAGGCGTACGCCGTCCACCCATTCCGACCTCGCGGAGTTCGTGAAGCCGAGGCTCGGGTCCGCGAAGCCGGGAGGCGTATGGATCTGCCACAGCCCGAACGTCGCGTCGGCCCGCAGCGACACCTTTCTCGTGACGAAATAGCGCGTCCCGGCACCCAGCAGTGCGTCGAACGTGCTCTGGAACACGTACTGGTAGTCGCTGGGGAGCCGTCTATCCACGTTCGTCACGCCACTCAAGGGCAACGCCAGGCCACCGTCCATGTGGATGAACGGATTGAGGCCGTGCCAAGTCCGGTCGCCCACCAGGCTGAACCGGAGCCCCACGTCGATGATGCCGATCCTCTGGCTCGTGGTGCCGATCTTCCTCTGACCTGCGGGCAGCCCGGGATCCATGACGTCCCGCTTGCCCTGGAAGATCGTGCCGGCAGCCTCGAAGTCGAGGGGGCCCTTCAGGCGCACGGCGTAGCGCCCTCCGACGAGCAAGCCCGGCCCGGGCCCGTATCCGAAGCGACCCGTCGCGTACTTCGCATAGCCGGCGAAGAGGCCATACTCCTGCTTCGTGTCGATGAAGCGATACGCCGACGGGATCGTCTGCGCTCCGAGGAGATGGGGAAGGACCGAGAGGACCAGGATCGCTGGGCAGGGTCGGAGCAGGCGTGAGACGCGCATTGCGGAGACGTACTCCTCTCCCACGACGTGAATTCGGATTGACGCCCTGTGGTGGCCCGGGCAGATTGAGGCCGTGGCCGCCCATGGGCGGTGGATCGGACTTCTCTTTAACCCGCTGGCACCCTGTTCGTTTCAGATTTCCGAGGCCCATGGGGACGTAGGCGCCGCGTCGTCGTCGCGCTGAGCGCAGCGTGCGCCGTCCTGCCCGGACCGGCGCTCGCACAGGCCTCGGCGCGCGTGCGTGTCGCCGAGAACCTTCGAGACACCGCCAACGGGACCGTGCTCGGCCGCCTCGGTCCGGGCACACCCCTCACCGTCGTGGGCCGACAGGGGTCCTGGCTGCGAGTCGACCTCGAGGGGTGGGTCTGGACTCCTTCCCTGCAACGGACCGATCGGGACGGCTTCGACCTGATGGTCTCCGCACCGGATGGCGAGAACCTGCGGGCCTCGCCGTCGGGGGCCGTCCTGGGCCATCTGAATTACGGGGCGCTCCTGCATCAGCTCGGGAGCCGGCCCGGTTGGCGCCACGTGAAGCGGCAGGGGTGGATCTGGGCCGCTTCCGTGACGGTGACGAAGCCGGTCGAGGTCGCCGCCGCACGAGCGAGCCCTCCGCCATCCGGCCGGCCGCGGACGACGGAGCCGGCCGACACGTCCGCGGCGACGACCCCGGTGGGGTTCGTGAGCGCGGGAAGCCGAGGCGTGGCGATCCTGACGTCCGCCGGCGGGGACACGATGGCCGTGAGCAGACCGAGCGTCGAGCTCCGCGTGCTGTCGCGCGATGGCGACTGGGCCCGCGTCCGCCTCGAGGGGTGGGCATGGCTGCCCCGCGGCGATACGGCCATGTCGCACTCGGTCGCGGTCGATACGACGCTGACCCCGGCCGTTCTGGAGAAGGCCCCCAGAGCGTATCTGGGGAGGGTGGTCGCCTGGACGCTCCAGTTCATCGGCCTGGAGCACGCCGAGAAGGTGAGAACGGACTTCTTCCCGGGAGAGCCGTACCTGCTCACGCGGTTCGGGGGGTCGGGTGGCTCGTTCGTGTACGTTGCGGTGCCGCCCTCGTGGGTCCATGCGGCAAAGGGGCTCCAGCCCCTGGACAGGATCTTCGTGACGGGACGGGTACGGACGGGCGCCTCGACGTTGACGGGCGCCCCGATCGTCGATCTCCTCTCGATGAAGCGGCTGCCGAGCGGGGGCTGAGCCCGGCCGCCGCCCTGGTCCGACGGCGGTCGGAGACAGCCAAGGGCATGAATCTTGACGGGCGGAGGGTCGTAGGGAGAGGTGTTCGCTGGAGAGGTAGCCATCCACCGGTCGATAGGCGGGTATGCGCTGTTCCACATGTGGTGAGGAGCTGCAGGCGGGGATGGTGCGGTGCCCGGCGTGCGGCGCGGCGGCACCGGGAGGTATGGCGGCGCTGCGGGCCGCAGGGGTGCGCCGCTGCCCCCGATGCAGCTACCAGGGCGAAGGTATGCCCTACTTCCGGCGCGCCGGCCACCTGGCCCTGCTCGTGGGGGTGGGCCTGGTCACCTACGGCTTCGGCGGCCTGATCTACTGGCTGGCGCGACGCCGGCACCTGGTCTGTCCCCGGTGCGGACTCGGTTGGGAGCATGCTTCCAGCTCGCTCGCCCTGGGGGGGCCGGAGCGCGGGGCTGCCGTCCCGGATGAAGGATCCGGGCAGCGCCTGCCGAGCGCAGGAGTGGGGCGCAGGGTGTTCGGCGTCCTCCTGGTCCTGGTGGCCACGGTGCTTCTGGTCGTGGGCTTCACGGAGCACGCCGCCGCGGCGGTTGCCGTGGGCGGTGCGCTCGGGGCCGGGGGCTCTCTGGGATTCTACTGGGGCTGGCACGCTCAACAGGAGCGACGCAAGGCGATCATGCAGGGCCTGCAGCGAAAGGTCGTGCAGCTGGCCACGGCCAGGGGAGGTACGCTGACGGTCACGGAAGTGGCTGCGGACCTCGACCTCTCGATGATGGCGGCCGAGAAGGTACTGATGGGGATGGACGACGGATTCCGCGTCTGCTCGGAGATCTCGAAGGAGGGGATCCTCTACTACGAGTTCCCCGAAGTCCGCCACCGTGGAGAGATCGGGTCCGGCGCCTGACGCGGGCTGTCGCCCTCCCCGGATCTCCCGTGCGAGGGTGGGCGTAAAGACGTTGTGCCTGAGCGGCAGATGGTAGTAGCTTGATCAGTGCCTCCCTGCAGCCACCCGCTACACGCCCCATGTCGACTGCCAACGTCCTGCGACTCGACGAGTACCGTGACCGGCGTGACCAGCGCCTACGCCTGGCCGCGGCGCTGTACTACGCCGACCGCCAGCGCCATGCGGTGGCCGCGCATCTCGGCGAGGTGGCGCGATTGCTGTCCGCGGGGCGCGCCGCCATGGTCTGGGTGGACGAGTACGGCCCCGGTCTGGTCCATCCCTACGTCGTCCTGGATCTCGGCAGCGACCGACCGCGGCGCTCGTTCTCGATCGAGCCCCTGAACCTGGCGTGGGAGGTCGGGGTCCCTGGCGTCCATTTCGTGGAAGGCGGCGACGCTCAACGGGCGATGGGCGCCGAGAGCGGCTGCACGATGGCGCTGGCGCTGGGCAGCGACGGGACGCGCGCGTGGTTCCTGGTTGCGGACTCGGTGGGCGTGCAGAGGCCGCTCAGCGAGGAGGTCGAGGGGCGGATCATGTTTCTGGCCGGGGAATGCACCGGCGTGGTCCTGCACCGCGATCTGGACGCAGGCTCATCGACCGAAGCAAAGCCCGGGTTCGCCGGCTGGCCGATCCTGGAGGACGTGGAAGGCCGCGAGGACGACGACCTGGAAAGCCGTCGCATCGGGCTTCGCTTCCTCGTCGGCCGCCTGCCCAGGCTGCTCGTGGAGGACGACCTCACGATCACGCCCGAGGCGCGGCACACGAAGGTGCGGAAGATCCGCGAGGAGCTCGACGTCGCGGTCGAGTCCGGTGCGGATTTCGGCTCCGAGGTCCCGCTGTGGAGGGCGGTGCTGAGCGCGTTCGAGGATGGGAGCTTGGCGGAGCTGAGTCGGACGCTCGTGGACCTGGGTGAGGACGTCGAGGCGAGAGGCCATCATCACGGCGCCATGGAGATCTACCGCACGGCGTACGACATCTCGGCGGCGGTGGGCGAGGCGGACGTGACGGTCGACGCGGCCCGGTTCTCGGGCAGGATCCTCAGGCGGCTCGCGCGCTGGACGGAGGCGGAGCGCTGGTACGAGGCTGCGCGGAATGCCGCGGAGGCGGGCGGGTTGGATGCGAA
>JBJKSF010000075.1:0-37751 GCA_046704285.1 Longimicrobiales bacterium
CCGGGACGGGCGTCCACGTCCGTCCGGTATGCTCGAAGTACTGCGGCAGCACGCCCTTCTCGAACCCCGTGCCCCACGCCATGCCGAGGGTTCCACTGCTGCCGTGCGCGGACGGGATCACCGTCGCCCTGAACCGTGAGCCCAGGCTCACAGGGTCGCCACCGAGCCTGAGGCCGGCGTGCGGCGAGGCGAGATGCGGCGTGAGGACACCGGCACGGTCGAAGCCGGACGGGGCCTCGCCGGTCCGGATGTCCTTCGCCACCGCGTCCCAGATGGCCCGCTTGGAGTAGTACCGGAGCTCACCGATGAGCGGCGCGCGTCCCGACGTGTCGGTGGCGAAGGTCAGTCTGGGGATCCTGGCGTACTCCGTGCCGTTCTTCGCCTCGGCCGTGTACATGGGGGTGGTCCCGATCTCCAGGGCGGCACCGGAGTTGAAGCCCGGGCGGGCGTCCTGGCCACGACCGGTTCCGGTGTGGTCCGATGCGTTGATCGCGCTCCAGATCTCGGGCGTGTAGAAGGCCACCGGACCGCGGAAGTTCTTCGCGGAGAGGAACAGCGTCCAGCTCTGGTCTCCGGTCGGGACCCCCAGCCGGGACGTGTAGGCGGGGAGGAGGGGCAGGGCGATCCAGCCGTAGCCGAGGACCGCGGGCCCGGCCGTCGTGTCGAGGGCGAGGCCGTCGGGAGGCGTGAGCAGCCGGTTGCTGAGCTGGGCCAGGCCGAGCTGGCCGGCGGGAAGGACGGTGGGCCCGAACTGCCACCCCGTGGACGCGATCTGGTGGGAGTAGCAGTCGGCGGTGCCGTTGATCCGGAACTTGGGCACGCTCGTCGGGAACATCTCGGAGGTCCACTCGCCCACGCCCCCCTCGATGGTCTGGTAGACGTCCCGATAGGTCGGTCCCCGCTCCGGCCAGTGATCCCGCGCGTACGTGCCCACGGGGCAGAGGGGCTTCTCGAAGTGCCGGTTGTCGGGGATGATCCAGGTCGTCCAGCCGAGCTGGGTGCCCCTCGTGGGCGGCGTCTGCAGCCTCGAGACCTCGCTGTAGAAGCTGAACCCGTATTGGTACCCGGAGGGCGGCGCGCCGCCGTTCGCGGACGCCGTGAGGTAGCCGGTCAGCCCGTTGGCTCGCAGCTCGAGGACGGGGGCCTTGGCTCCTCCGGAGCTGGAGCCGCCCGACCCGCCGGAGCACGCCCACAGCAGGACGGGGAGCAGGACGAGCAGGGCCGATCGGGGCAGTCGCTGGGACACGTGCGCAACTCCTGGACGAAGCGAGCCACGCTAACGCGACGATCGACACGCGGCAAGCGCGGGAGAGCCCCGGCGGGCCTGAGCCGGGCCGGGGCCTTCCGCCCTCGCCCCACGAAACGCCAGCGCTTCGCGGGGGTCCTGATTCCTCCCAGGTCTACTTGACTCCCGCGGTCTCCGCTTCCGCCTTGATCCCCGCGGTCTGCTCGAGCATGGCCGTCGTCAGCGACTTGGGCCTCTCGATGGGATAGCCCAGCGCCCGGTCCCACGTGATGTTGGCCAGCGTCCCGATGGCGCGGCCGATGCCGAACAGCACCGTGTAGAACGAGTACTCGGTGACGCCGTAGTACCACTGGATCACGCCGGACTGCGCGTCCACGTTGGGCCAGGGGTTCGCCGCCTTGCCGTGCTCCTTCAGCACGCCGGGAGCGACCTGGAAGATCATGCTGATGACCTTGAACAGCGGGTAGTCCGGCAGGTTCTTGAGGCAGAACTCCCGCTGCGACATGTAGCGCGGGTCCGTCTTGCGCAGCACTGCGTGCCCGTAGCCGGGGATCACCTGTCCGCTGTTCAGCGTGTCCCACAGCGCCTCCCGGATCACCTCCTCGGTCGGCTCTTTGCCGCCCAGCTTCTCGATGAACGCCTGGGTCCAGCGCAGCACCTGCTCGTTGGCGAGGCCGTGCAGCGGGCCGGCAAGGCCGTCGATCCCGGCGGACAGCGCGTAGTAGGCGTCGGACAGCGCCGAGGCGACCAGGTGGATCGTGTGCGCCGAGACGTTCCCGGACTCGTGGTCGGAGTGCAGGATGAAGTACATGCGCGACACGTCGTCGTACGGTGGCTTGATGCCCAACATGTGGGCGAAGTTGCCGCCGAAGTCCAGCTTCGGATCCGGCGCGATGATGTCGCCGTTCTTGAACTTGAGGCGATAGATGTAGGCGCCGATGGTCGGCAGCTTGGCCAGGAGGTTCGAGGCGTCCTCGTACGTCGGGTCCCAGTAGTCCATCTTGTTCAGGCCCTCGTTGTAGGCCTTCGCGAAGACGGACTCGCGCTGCATCGCCAGGATGGCGCTGGAGAACATCGCCATCGGATGCGAGTCCTTGGGCAGCGCGCGCAGGACGTCCCAGACGTACTGGGGCACCTTGGAGCGCTTCTTGAAGTCCGCCGCCACTTCCTGCGCCTGAGCGAGCGTCGGGATCTCACCGGTCAGGATGAAGTACCAGAAGCCCTCCACGTAGGGGTATTCGCTGCCGGGCACCTTGGGGAGGGCTTCGAAGGTTTCGGGGATCGTCTTGCCCCGGAAACGGATGCCCTCCATGGGATCGAGGTAGGACGTATCCGTCACCAGGCACCTGACTCCGCGCGCTCCGCCGATCGCCTGGCCGATCGTGACCTCGCCGAGCTTGACGTCGGAGTGCTCCTTGAGAAGCCTCGCGGTCCGGGGACGGTGCTCCTCTATCTTCTTCCGTAACGTTTCCTTGAGGCTGGACATCGACATCTCTCCTTGGGGGTTGTTTTCACTCGTCCGCGAGCTTCGGCCACAACGGCTTCGTCGTCGGCGGACTGAGCAGGGGTTCATGCACGGAAGCGCGCTCTGTCATCACGAATCCCCTTCCGAGGTCAGCCGCTGGCTCGCCAGCATGTCGAGCGGAAAGGGCTCGCTTTCCAGGAGCTCCGTGCTCTCCCGGAAGAACTTCTGGACGTCTGTGAGATGGACGCCGATCTCGGCGGGCAGCCCCGTATCGATCAGCTTGCGCGCGATGCGGACGTACTCGTCGTGGACCATGGCGACGAACCTGTCCGCGCCGCGGTCCGCTTCGGGAACCTCCCTGAAGTCGAAATACTCCCGCATGCTCAGGGGCGCCTTGAGGATCAGGACCGGGATCTTCTCCTCGTTCTCCTCGAGCCGCCCGCGCACGGAGGCCTCGAAGAGCATGGGCGAGAGGTCTTCGTGCGTGATGTTCCACTCGCGCTCGTAGGGGCGGTGCGTGAAGAAGTCGATCGTCCCCTTCTCGGTCACGCCCACGGCGAATACGCTGCCCGGGAACGGCGCGTCCGAGATCTTGTAGTCGGCGAAGATGATCTGGCCACACGTGGCGTTGCGATCGTCCGACGACGTCTCGCTCTTCTTCGCCCACGCCGCCTTGCCGCTCGAGCGCACCTCTTCGAAATCGCGGAGGATCTCGAACTTCTCGCACTCCGGGGGCCGGGTCGGGACATCGGTCACCCCCTGGATGCGCGGGAGCGAGATCGTGATCGTCGTTCCCTTGCCGACCTGGCTCTCGATCGCCAGGTCGCCCGAGAAGTCGGCGACGGTCTGCCTCACGAACACGAAGCCGAGCGAGTGGAGCTCTCCATCGAGGCTCTTCCGGTCCGTCAGGAGCTGCTGGATCTTCGCCTCGGGCATTCCCGAACCGTTGTCGCGCACCCGCAGGACGACCCGGTCGCCCTCGACCGTCGCGCTGATGTTCAGAATGCCGACCTTCCGCTCCTTCATCCCGTCGACGGCGTTCATGACGAGGTTGAAGAACATCCTGCGGAAGCGATAGAGGTTGCCCTTCAGGACGGCGGAGTCCATGCGGTCGACCTGGATCTCCACCCTGGCGCCGCTCTTCTCGGCAACGTAGCCGCGTACGACGTGACGCACGAAGTCCTGGATCTCTGCGGCCACGTCGAACTTCGGGATGAGGTCCTCGCCGCCCTTCTCGTCCCGGAAGTGTTGGATGCGGGTGTGGACCGCGCATATCCACCGGACGCAGTTCATGTAGTGCGAATGGGACCTGCCGCTGCGCGAATCCGGCGGCAGCAACGACAGCACCTTGTGGCTCCGACCCCAGCGCGGGTCCAGGATCAGGTCGCAGATGTCGTAGACCGTGTCGATGTAGTCCCTGCCCAGCGCCAGGATCGTCTTGTCCGGCGAGAAGCTCTTCACGGCGTCGGAGTATTCCCGGAGCTTCTTGCGCTGGTTGAGCGCACGGGTCTTGAGCTCCTGCACGTCCTCCGCGTGAACGGCCTGGGCCTGGCTCACGTTGTAGAGCTCCAGATCCGTGTTGACCGTCACGTGATAGTGGATGACTTCGTTGATGAAGCTCTCCACGCGCAGGTCATGGATCAGGAACTTGACCTCCGCGACGTCTCTCTTGATGCCTTCCAGATCTTCGATCATCGCCCTGTCGATGCAGACGCGAGAGCCGGGAAGGGTCGTCGTAGGGAGGGGAGGTCCGAACGCTCGGGGCTCCAAGGAAAATGGCAGAGAGGGCGCCGACGAGCAACGAGGGCTGGCCGCGAGACCCTCGGTGCGCGAGGCCCCGCTTCGAGGTCGAGGATGGCGGATACGACCGACGGGTCGGTGACGCGTCCGACATCGCGCCTCCTACTGATCCACGATCCCCAGCACCCGTCGGTGGAACGCATCCGGCATGCTCTCCGAGAAGTTGGGTCCCGGGAGCTCGTAGTGGCAGAACGAGCAGATGCCACGGCGCGGCACCATGCCCAGGGACGGGGGAGACGGCGGCTCGCGCCCCACGTCACGATACGCCTGCGTCGCTTCGGCGAGCGCGTCCTGGAAGAGCTGGTGCGTAAGGGGGATGTTGTGCACGCCTCCACCCCGCCGGATGAGGTCCAGCTGGTCGCGGGCCCGGGTCACGGCTTCGACGGCCGGGTCCCTCGGGCCCCGGCCGGCGACCGCCGAGTCGGCCCCGGCCAGGTAGCGCCCCACGAGCCCCATGCGCTGCCGGATGCCCTCCGTCCACCATCCGAGCACGCGGGCGAACTGGGGCTGGTGGCACGCCACGCACGCCTGGGCGCTCGCCCGTCCGCCGTCCTGCGCCCGGTGACAGGAGCGGCAGGTGAGGCCGTCCATGAAGTGGGGGGCCGGCATGGCCTCGCCGCCCCCGTATGGCGTGATGCCCAGCAGCACGCGCTGCTGCGCCCGGTGCGCGGTCGCGTGGCACGCGTCGCAGGATGGGGAGCTCAGGGGCCCGCCCTTCACGGTGATGCCGTGCACCTGCGCGTGGCAATCCGAGCAGACCATGTCGACCGCCGAGCTCATCGCCTCGATGCGGTGGCTGTCGGCCTCGTGACACGCGACGCACGCGACGCCCGTGTGGCTCGGGTGGAGGTCCTCGCCGATGCCGGCTTTGGCCGCGATCGTCACGTCCGCGTGACAGGCCCGGCAGCGCTCCAGGGACACGTTGTGCACGGGCTTCGCGACCTCGTAGTGGCAGCGCAGGCATCCACCCTCGATCCAGGGGAGTCCCTGGTGGGGGATGGCCAGGCCCTGGCTCGTCATGCCGGTGTGGTCGGGGGACTGATGGCAGAACCGACAGTCCGATCCGCGACCCGCGGAGAGCTCCTTCTGATGGCACAGGCCACACGTGTTGCCGTCCGCCGGGATGGGCTGGGAGCCGGAGGTGTGGGTGTGGCAGCCCGCGCATCCGATGGCGACGTCGCCGCTCCGACCATGGTGCCGGTGCGTGAACGTCACGGTGGCGAGCGTGACCTTGTCGGGCAGGTCCGGGCTGTGGCACCCCGAGCGCGTGCACGCCTTCGAGGGGACCGCCGCCATCGAGCCGTCGGCGAGACCACCCTCGTGGCACTCCGTGCAGGCCAGGTTCGCGTGCGGGTTCGGGCCGGCGGCCGGGCGCGCCGGACGCTCGCACCCGAACAGCAGGAGGGCGGGGAGGAGGGTCAGCAGAGTGTGGCGGCCCATAGGATCATTCCGATCAGCATGACGCCCACGGCGAGGGCGAGGAATCCGAGGATCGCGCTGGTGAGCGAAGCCGCGCGGGAGGGAGGTGGGGCGGGGGTGTCCGCGTCCTGACGTCCGGAGGGTGCCTCGGACCGGTGCGCCTCCACGCTGTCGAGGACGAGCGGGTGCTCCTCCTCGATGTAGTCCACGGTGGCGCGCCCGTGGAACATCACCGCGTCCAGTGGGAACTTCTCCGGCCGCAGGTGCACGTGGAAGAAGTGCACCGTGAAGATGAAGCAGGCGGCCAGCAGCGCTTCGTCGGCGTGCACCACCGTGGCGATGTTGAAGATCCAGCCCGGGAGGAATCGGCCGAAGAACTGCGGGAACCAGAGCATGAGACCCGAGCCGCCGATGATCGCCACGCCCCAGAACACGGCGAAGTAGTCGAACTTCTCCATGTAGCTCCAGCGCCCGAACTCCGGCCTGGGCCCGCGCCCGAAGTACCACCGGATCTGGTGCCAGAAGTCGACGACGTCGTGCGGCTGCGGCACCATCGAGTCGGGGCCCCAGAGGAGGCTCCACTTGTCCTCGGTGCGCACGAAGAGCGCCGCCAGGTAGATGAGGTGGGCGCCGAAGTACACGAACGTGATCAGCGCACCGATCCGGTGCAGCAGTCCGGCCGTGTGCACTCCCCCCAGCAGGTGGATCAGCGGGGCCGACCAGAACGCGCAGCTGAAGCGCAGCGGGAGGCCGGTGATCACCAGCAGGAAGAACGAGACGATCACTGCCGCGTGTGTGAGGCGATGGTAGCGGCGGAACCGCCAGACGAACGGACCACGTCCCCGCTGGGAGGCGTCGAGGGGCAGGGGGCCCGCGGAGGATTTCCAGGGCATGGTCAGGCTCCTCCGTGCGTGCCGCTCAGCGCGTCCTTCGCGACGCGCGCGACCCACAGGAGGGTGTGGAGGCCGAAGAACGTGAAGACGCCGATGAGCAGGGCGGACATGAGATGAAAGGCCCAGTAGACGTAGGGGTACTTGGCGCGGTTGTGGGGGTCCGCGTGGGGCTCGTAGGCCGTGAAGCTCGCCGTCGCCCGTGCGTGGCACTTGCGGCACGTCTGGACCAGATGCGCCGGGTTCACGGTCGACCTCGGATCCGAGGCCGGGTAGACGTCGTGCGCGGAGTGGCAGTCGGCGCAGGTGGCGACGACCTTGGAGCCCAGGGTGCTGGCCTGCCCGTGGTAGGTCTCGTCGTAGGTCTCCGCCGCGTGCTCGTGACAACTCGCGCACCGCGCCACCATCCTCTGCGCGAACTGCGGCGACGACGGCGTCAGCATCCCGTGTGCTCCGTGGCACGCGCTGCAGGAGGGAGGCTGGGCGGCGGAGTCCGCGAGCGGCCCGCCGTGGCCGGACGTGAGCTGGAGGACCGCTCGGTAGTGGACGTCCTGGCGCTCCTCGGCCGCGATCTTCACGTGGCACTTCCCGCACGTCTCGACCTGGTTCCGCACGTTGACGGTGGAGGCGGGGTCGGAGGGGGGGAGCGTACGATGCGGCTCGTGACATCCGGTGCAGGGCACGGAGTCCGCGTGGGGATCGTCCGAGGGGATGCGCGGCTCGAAGTGGCATGACGCGCAAGCCGCCCGCATCCTGCGCACCCCGCGGGGCGTCGCCATGCTGTCGACGGACAGGACGTCGTGGACACCGTGGCACGACGTGCATTGGGCGCCGGTCGCGGAGCCGTGGACTCCCTCGCTCCACGCGGCCTCCTCCTTCGTGTGACAGTACGCGCACCCGTGCGTCTCGGCCGCGCCGCCGTGCGGATAGCGGTCGAAGCCGATGTGGCAGTCCGTGCACGTCATGCCTCCGTGGGCGGAGGCCGCCAGCGTGTCGGCCGGCGCCAGCAGCGCGCGGGCGGAGTCGAGCGTGGCGGTGTGCTGCCTCAGGAACTCGAGCGAGCCGTGGCATTCGTCGCAGGTGGGCGTCGTCCGGAGGCGCTGCTGGGCCGTCGCGCCGGGCGGCGCCGAGAGGACGAGGAACGCCGCCAGGGCGGCCGGCGAACACACTCCTGAGAAGCGGCGCCCTGCGGACCGATGGCTTCGTGGGCTCACGAATCGACTCCGTACTTCTTGAGACGGTTGCGGATCTGGTGTCGGCTGAGGCCGAGGAGCTTGCCCGCCTCGGTGCGGTTGCCTTCCGTTCGGCGCAGCGCTTCCTGCAGGAGCTCGAGCTCGAGCCGCTCCAGGTCGAGGCCTTCCGCTCCCAGCGTGACCACGGGAGCCTCGGCCGGAAGCGCGACGCGCACCTCCGGAGGCAGGACGTCCGGCTCGATCTCCTCACCCTCGGTGAGGAGCACCGCCCGCTCGATCACGTTGCAGAGCTCGCGGACGTTGCCGGGCCACGCGTAGCGGTCGAAGAGCTCCAGGGTACGCGGGGTGCACCCCTGCACATGCTTGCCGAACTCGCCGTTGAACCGCTCGACGAAGGCGGCCGCCAGCAGCGGGACGTCCGAGCGGCGGTGGCGCAGCGGAGGCAGCTCGATGGGCAGGACGCGGAGCCGGTACAGGAGGTCCTCCCGGAAGCGACCCCCGGCGACCTCGTCCTCGAGCCGACGGTTCGTGGCCGCGACGACCCGCGCGTCCACCTTCAGGTCTTCGGTGCCGCCGACGCGTCGGAACATCCGCTCCTCGATGAACCGGAGCAGCTTGCCCTGCAGCCCGAGCGACAGCTCCCCGATCTCGTCGAGGAAGAGCGTGCCGCTGGCCGCGACCTCGGCCAGGCCGCGCTTGAGGGTGCGTGCGTCGGTGAACGCGCCCTTCTCGTGGCCGAACAGCTCGGACTCCATGAGGCTCTCGGCCAGGGCCGAGCAGGTGACGTTCACGAACGGCCGCTCCGCCCGCGGGCTCATCCGATGGATGAGGCGCGCCAGGACGCCCTTGCCGGTGCCGGTCTCCCCCAGCAGGAGGACGGTGGCCGACTCGGCCGGCGCGATGCGCTCGACGAGGTCGAGCACGGCACGCATCGGCGGGCTGTTGCCGATGACCTCGCCGCGCAGCTCCCCCTGCCGGCGCAAGGCGCGGACCTCGCGGCGCAGTCGCGTGCGCTCCAGGGTCGCGGCGAGCGTGGCCTCGAGACGGTCGAGGGAGAACGGCTTCTCCAGGTAGTCGTCGGCCCCCCGCTTGAGCGCCTCGACGGCCGACTCGACCGTGGCGTGCGCCGTCATCATGATGCAAGGGACCTCGGCCTCGGAGACGAGCTCCTCCAGGAGCTCGGTTCCCTCCCCGTCGGGGAGGCGGATGTCGAGGAGCCCGGCGTCGGGGTGCGCGCCCGCGACGGCGGCGCGGGCCTCCGTCAGCGAGCGTGCCGCCGAGACCTCGTAGCCGCGCCGCGCGAGCCGCTCGGCCACGACGTTCCGGATCAGGTCGTCGTCGTCCACGACGAGGATGCGCTCGGCCATGGTCTAGGCGTCCTCCGGGGCCACTTCGTGGGCCAGCGGAAGGGTGATGCGCACCGTCGTGCCGGCGTGGGGCCGGCTCTCGATCGAGAGCCCGCCGCGGTGCGCCGCGACCACCCGGGCCACGAGGGGCAGGCCGAGCCCCGTCCCCGCGGGCTTCGTGGAGTAGAACGGCTTGAGGGCCCGCTCGACCTCCTCGGGATCCAGGCCGCCGCCCGTGTCGGTGATGGCGATCTCGACGCTGTCGGGGTCCACCGGCCTGGCCCAGACGGTGAGGCGCCCGCCCTCCGGCATCGCCTCCACGGCGTTGGTGAGCACGTTCAGGAACGCCTGACCGAGCCTGCGCCGGTCTCCCGACACCTGCATCGCGCTGTGGTCGTAGGCGCGCTCCACGGCGACGCCCTGCAGGTCGAACAGGCCGGCGAGCTGCGTCAGCGCCTCGTCCAGCGTGTCGGCGACGTCGACCGCACCCTCGGTGAGCACGAGCGGCTTCGCGAGCGAGAAAAGGTCCTGCATCGTGTCGTGGAGCCGCTCGAGCTGGCCGTCGAGCGCGCCCAGCAGGCGCCGCCCCCCGTCGTCCAGCTCGTACTCCTGCTGCAGCACCTCGACCGCCGTGCGGATGGACGCGAGGGGCCGCTTGAACTCGTGGGCCATCTCCGCGGCCAGCTCGCCCACCTGGGCGAGCCCGGCCTGCGCGTCCGCCTGGGCCTGGACCGCCTTCTCCTGCTCGAGGAGCCGCGTGACCGAGCGCTCGAGGTGGCGGAGCTCGTCGCGGTTGGCGGGCGGGAGGCCTCGCCCCGGCTCGGAGCGCAGCAGCACGTCGATGCGTTGGAGCGGCGCGAAGACCTCCCGCTCGAACATCGTGACGACGATGATCACGACGGCCAGCAGCGAGCCCGCCATCAGCCCGATGCCGAGGCGTGCGCCCCGCTCCATGGCGGCCTTGGTCGCCGCGACCGAGAAGCCGACCTCCAGCACGGCGGGCTCGGGGAGGGACAGCGGCAGGAACGCCCACACCGTGGTCCCGTCGTCGGCGACCTTCACGAGGCCCGCGTGGGGAAGCTCCGAGGGGTCGGGGATCCAGACCGTGGCGCGCCGGCCCTCCTCGTAGCGGTCGGCGGACAGGAGGATGTGTCCGCTCGTCCCGTAGACCGTGGCCGAGGTGATCGTGCCTTCCCGCCGGAGCTGCTCGAGACTGTGCCGCGCCGGTTCCGGGCGGCCCATCCGAAGGGCGGATTCCACCGTGGCCTGGGTGGAGGATGCAGCGAGCAGCGCCTGTCGCTCGGCGGCGGACAGGGCCTCGTGCTCCCAGTAGCGGAACGACAGGTAGGTAGAAGCGCCCAGCGCGGCGACCGCTGCGCCCAGCACCGTGAGGAGCAGCTTGCCCCGCACGGGAAGAGCCCGCAGCCGCACGATCCATCTCATGTGGAGCCGTCCCCAGGGCGGCGACCACGCGAGGAAGTGCTGACGTGAGATCCGCCTAAAGATAGGCGCCGGCCCGGGGTCGTTGAAGACCTCGCGCGCGAATTCGCGCACAGGTGTGCCTGCCTCGCATACACCAGGGCCCCGGGAGATCCCGGGGCCCTGGTCGCGCCGGTCGTGCAGCCCGTGGTCACGCCGCGAGGAGGGCGATGGCGACGAGGGCCGTCGCGTCGGCGATCAGAGCGGGGGCCAGGCCCCGCCTCCAGAAGAGCACGCCGAAGGCTACCGCGGGCAGCGCCACGCCCACGGCGAGGAAGGCCAGCGTGCTCGTCCAGCTCGCGAAGCCGATCGAGAGGGCGCCTGGCGTGTAGAGGGCCACCTGGACCACCGTGGCGACCGTCACCGCGCCCACCGCGGCCTCGTCCGGGTGCACGCGGCGCCAGCGCAGGAGCAGCCAGGCCACGGCCGTCACGAGGAAGAGCCGGAGCAGCACCTCGTCGACCAGCGCCTGGCCCACGCCCGTGATCACGCCGCCCACGACCGCCGTCCCGGTGGCCGGCGTCGTGAAGGGGACCGCCAGGAGGCCGACCACCACGCCGATCACGATCCCGACGATCAGGTCGGTGACGGTCCAGCGGCCGCCGGAGGGCGCGGCGGCCTGCCACTTCGTGGGGAGCTGGCGCGCGAGCTTCAGCGACAGCGTGACGAGCGGGCCGGCCACCCAGAGCGAGAGGAAGACGGCCAGCAGGACCGCGCCGATCTCCGTCACCCGGAGGCGCAGGCCCCAAAGCTCCGGCCGATCCGCCAGGAAGATGACGAGCAGCGCCGCGAGGCTGGCTCCGACGAGCAGCGTCCCGACCCTGCGCTCGGGCCAGCGCGCGAACGCGTTGCGCAGAGCCCGCAGCGCGCTCACGGACCAGGCCGAGAGGATCACCGCGGCGGCCACCCAGCCGAGCGCCACGCCCACGAGGGCGGCGATGTGGCCCGTGTAGTACGCCACGAGCGTCATCGCGACCCAGACGGCCACGAGCCAGGCGAGCGCGAGGCCGGGCACCGCATAGAGCGCGGCCAGGACGAGCTGGCGGGCCGCGGTGCGCGCCGACGTTCCGGCGGGGCGGCCGAAGAACCCCAGGGCGACCCCGTGCACGAGCCCCACCAGGGCGCCGATGATGAACAGTGCGGTCGCGCTCAGGAAGAGCCCGTCTCCGCTCAGATGTCCGGTGAGGGTCATCGCCGCCACGAGGACGCCGCCCAGTGCGACGCCGCCCGCCATGGCTGAGAGGACCGCCACCCGACCGTGCAATCCAATGGTCCGCGACAGGGGCCTGTCGCCGGGGACCGTCGTGTGTGTCGTCGGGGCGTTCATGATCGTCTCCTCGCGTCTTGCGGAGGCCTCCGTCCTGCTTGCCTTTGCCTCCGTTCGCCCGTGAGGAGTACAACGTCCGTGCCCCGGCGCGAACTACTCCTGTAACGACATGTGCTGATGTCGTTTAGGTGCGATCATGTGATGTCACGTATGTGGATCGCGGAGCGGGCCTGCGCGCGGATCCGCGCGCAGGCGTGCGCGATTTCGCGCGCCGCTCGGCGGCCGTTTCGGCCGCAGTTCAGCCGACGCTGACCGAGCTGCGGCTCCGCACGCGCGCGAGCGCTTCGACGTAGGCCTTGATCCCCCGGTACTGGGCCTCGCCGTCCAGCCCGGCCTCGTGGACCACGGCCTCGCCGGTCCCGCTTCCCAGGTAGTGGCCGGCCCGGAACGGGTAGCGCGTGTGCTCCCTGCCGAGGTCCGAGCGGATCCAGCGGTACATCGTGGGAAGCGTGAACCCCGTGATGCCCATGGCCTCCTGAGCCTGCTCCGCAGGGAAGATCGCCTCCCGGCGCTCCGGATCGAGCAGGTCGAACAGCTCCGCGCTGGCCACGTAGAGGACGTCCAGATCGACTCCCTCCGCGTCGAGCATCGGCAGGGCCTCCATCACGAACGCGTACGTCACCTCCGAGCCCTGCAGCACGAGCGTGCCGTCGCGCGGGCCCGTGGCCTCACGCAGGCGGTAGAGCCCGCTCGCGGCGGCCTCCGCGGCCGCGAGCCCTCGCTCCTCCCGGTCCAGGATCGGCTCGTTCGGACGTGTCACGAACGGCGCGATCACGGCCGGCCTGGAGCGCAGCGCTGCGGCCATCACGGGCCAGATCTCCTGGGGGTCCCAGGGCGTCAGGCTCACCATCGTCCCCGGCACGAAGTTCTCCTGGAGGAGCTGGAGGGCCTGGGGATCGGCGTGGGTCGGCCCGTCCTCCCCGGTCTTCATGCCGGCGTGGCCGCAGATCCAGATGTAGGGCCGGTACGGCGCGTCGTCGCCTTCCACGTGGCGGCGCATCTGGTTGCCGATGGCGTGCAGCCGCGAAGCGATGTGGCCGAGCGGCGCGATGAAGGCTCCGTACGACGCTCCCGCGCCGAGGTGGAAGCCCATTCCCGCCACGCCGGTGAGCACGCACGACAGGCCGTCCTCGCAGATGCCGCCGACCGAGAGCGTTCGGCTCCCCGGGTTCGCGTGGTGGTGGAAGTAGCCCTCCGGGAAGCCGTGTGCACCTCCCGAGACGGCCGTGGAGTCCAGCAGGTCGGCCGCCGCGATGAGGATCGCGCCGCCGCTCGCCTCGTTCAGGTAGCCGAGCACGTTGCCGAGCTGCTTTCGCAGGGCGATGGACTTGCCTGGCTCCAGCGCCAGGGCGTCGGGGGTCTCCTCCACCGCGGCGGCCTCGAAGACCCGCTCGACGTCGGGGGCCCCCGCGCGCGGCTTGAGGGAGCGGGCCTCCAGCCTCTCCCGCGCGCGGGCGACGCGGCCGGCCATCTCGTCGCACATGTCGCGGTTGCTCTCCAGCAGGGCCCGCACGCGCTCGAGCGTCATCCAGTAGCACGCCTCGAGCTGATCCTTGTACTGCGCGCCCGCGCAGCGCTGACCGTTCGACCCGTTGCCACAGCGGGGCAGACCGGGAGCGTCCTTCCCGAGCAACGGCTCGAGAGCCGCGAAGTACTCGGGGCTGCACAGCTTGTGGCCCCCGCCGTGCGACTTCTTGCCCGTGACCCCGTAGCGCCAGCCCTTCTCGGTCCGGTACACGATCGCGGTGGGCTGCCCGTTGCTCAGGGTCAGAGCCTTGCGCTGCGCCGCCAGAACGAGCCTGAAATCGAAGCCGTCGGGCACCTCCAGGACGTTCCAGTCGTGCAGGTAGAAGAACTCCATCGGGTCCCACTGCACGTAGTCACCCCACGCCGCCCCCTCGCGGGTGACGCCGTTCGAGTCGATGGAGGCCTGGTTCCAGTCCAGGTGGCAGATGACGTTGGAGAGGCCCGAGGTCCCCGCGCTCGCCACCGCCTCCGCGGCCCGCCCGGGCGTCAGCCCGCCCTCGCCCTCGATGATGTGGACGCGCGGCGCGTCGGCGCCGTAGTAGTCCGCGAGCGCGTATGCGAGTCCGAGGGAGCTCCCCATCCCGATGCCGGACGCTCCGGTGGCCAGGCGCACGAACGGCGTGGCGGGCGTGGGGTGTCCGTCCAGGGGCTTCGAAGCGAACTCGCGGAACAGCGGCGTGAACGTCGTCGGATTGCGGCGGAAGCCGAGCAGGTCCTCGAGACGGAGCCGGTGGCGGAGCTCCTTCGGCAGCAGGTCGGGGCGCCCGACGCGCACCACTTCGTCGCGGAGCGCCCACATCGCGTACAGGCCGGTCGCCTTGTGGCCGGCGGCGTACGAGATGACGTCGGCGTCGCGGCGGATCGGGTCGCCGATGTCGTAGTCCAGCGTGTCGAAGAGGATCCCGGTCACGATGCGTCCGGACGAGACCGATCCCCCGGGGTGGCCCGACTGGGCGAAGTTGAACAGGATGGCGCACAGGCTCCGGTACACGAGGTCGTAGTACTCGAGGTGCGCGCGCGCCTCGTCCGACACCGGCTCCTCGCCGGGCCCGTCCACTACGATCCACTCCGCACGACGAGGGCCGAACTCACGACTCATGACCACATGCTCCCTTCGGCTGAAACGGTACGGGGCGCGGACGCGGGCCCCGCGTCCGTGCCCGTACGACGTCGATGTCTACAGGGTAACGCGCCTTCCGGAGCGGATGAACTCCTGGAAGCCGCGCACGTCGTGCGCGGCGGTGCCGATGCGCTGGACGGCCTCGGCGAGCTCCTCGTCGGAGTTGGCGATCGAGATCCGCAGGAAGTGCTGCCCTTCGCTCCCCAGAGTGCTGAACGAGCGCCGGTCCATCGCGGCGACGTGATAGTGGTACAGGAGGAAGAGCTGGAAGAGCGTCGCCGGGCTGGAGCGCTCGCGCACCCCCGGGGGCAGGGCCGCGAAGGCCTCCCCCGCGCCGAGCCGCTCGACGACGCCGGCGATGTTGGGGAAAACGTAGAAGGCGCCCTTGGGGCTCGTGCAACGCACGCCCTCGATGTCGTTGAGGCCCTTCACGACGTCGTCCCTGCGCCTCTGGAAGGCCTCGACCATCTTCCGGATGGCTTTCGGACTCTCCGGAGACTCGAGGGCCTCGATCGCACCCCACTGGTTGTACGGGGGGATGGAGGCGAAGTAGTTCACGTTGAGGTTGCGGTGCACCAGCGCTTCCTCGACCGTGGGGTAGATGGCCCACCCGACCCTGCCTCCCGTCCACGAGTAGGTCTTCGAGACACCCGAGGCGATGATCGTGCGCGCCTCCATTCCCGGCAGGGACGAGATCGACAGGTGCCGCTCCCCGTCGAAGACGATGGCCTCGTACGCCTCGTCGGAGTATACCCGCACCACGTCGGACGTCCTGCTCAGGATGAGTTCGGCAAGCTCCTCGAGCTGGCCCTGCGTCGCCACGCCTCCGGTCGGGTTGGACGGGAAGTTCAGGAAGATGAGCTTGGTGCGCTCGCTCAGGAGCGGCTCCAGCTCGGCGCGCGTGAGACCGAAGCCGTGCTCCTCCTGCAGCAACACCGGAACGGGGACTGCCCGCATGTACGGGATGAACGATTCGAACAGCGGATAGCCCGGCGAGGGATAGATCACCTCGGAGCCGGCCTCGCAGTATGCGATGTGCGCGAACGGGATGGGCGGCCGACCTCCCGGGTACACCACGACCCTCGCAGGATCGATGTCGAGCCCGCGGCCGGCCCCCACGGAGCGCGCGATCGCGGCGCGCAGCTCGGGGATCCCCTGGGGATCGCAGTAGGTCGTCAGACCTCGGTCGAGCGCGGCCTTGACGGCTCGGGCGACGTGCGCCGGGAGCGGGAAATCCGGCTGGCCCAGATTGCACCGGATGACCCGGTGCCCGTCTCGCTCCACCTCGCCGATGAGGGCCCCGAGCTTGAAGGCTTCCTCCGTTCCCAGGCGGTACACGCGATCCGCAAAGAGCGCCGGAGGCGCCATCGTCGGGGCTGAGCTCATGCCAGAATCCTCCATGCCATGGATCGGGCCCGGCTCCCCCGTGGGTCCGCACGAGCCCTCTTGAAGATATACGCCTCGCGCCTTCCTGTCTGGCGTGCCTGCGCGCGCCGCGCGCGCCGACGATGGCGAGGCCGGAGGGGAGGATACGTTGCCTCGCTCGCGGGGGCCATGGATCTTCCGGTCCATGGACCTCATGGTTCCGGCGTCGGCCACGAGCGAGCTCAATCCCGCCTATCTCCAGGGGATCGTGACCCTGGGGCTGGTCGTGGTGTGCGTCTTCCTGTATGCGCGCTACCGCAAGCCCTACTTCGCGTGGTGGGCGGCCGCGTGGGTCCTGTACGAGATGCGCCTCGGCGCGATCATCAGCTTCCTGCTGACCGGCGTCCCCGGCTGGCTGTACTGGCACCAGGTCGTCACCGGCTGGACGGCGCTCGCCCTCCTGGCGGCGGCGCTCGTCTTCGCGCACCAGGCGTCGTGGCGGCGGGGCTATCTCCTGCTCGTACTGTTCCCTCCGATCTGGTCCTACGTCGCGATCTACCGGCTGGACAACTTCCTCCTGGCCGCCGGCCCCATGGTCGTCTTCCTGAGCGCCGCGACGGCGTTGACGGCATGGGCGTTCTTCCGCTACGACCGCGAGGTGGGCTCGCTCGCGGCTCGGTTCCTCACGGTCATGCTGGGCCTGTGGGCCCTGCACCACCTCGACTACCCGTTCCTGAGAGCCCGTGGGGTGTGGAGCCCGTGGGGCTACTACCTCGACATCGTCTTCGAGCTGGCGATGGGGCTCGGCATCATCCTCCTCGTGCAGGAGGACCTCGATCAGGGCCTGCGCACGCTGACGGCGCTGTCGGGGGAGCTGCAGGACCGCGGCCGGAGCAGGGAGAGCGTCCCGGAGGCCGTCCTCAGGAGGGCCCTGGGGCTCCGCGGTGTGCACGGCTCGGCGCTCTTCCTCGGGAGCGGCTCGGAGGGCACCTTCGTCCACGGCGTGGGTGTGTGCGCGCTCTGGCCGTACGAGCGCCCACCGGCCGCGGCGGTACGGGCCGTGGAGCGCGTCCGGGCCACCCGTAGACCGGAGGTCGCGCGGCAGCACGAAGACGAAGGACCGCTGCCCCATTGGGAGCATCCCTACGTCGCCGCGCTCCCGGTGCTGCGAGGCGAAGACGTCGCGGGAGCCCTGGTGGTGGTAGGCGAGGCGCGGGACCCGTTCACCGCGCTCGACACACCGTTTCTGGTGGCGTTCGGGCAGCAGGTGGGCGCAGCGCTCGAGAACGAGGATCTCTACCGCAGCCTGGCGGCCAGGACCGGAGACCTGGAGCGCCTGCAGGCGGCGATGGTGCGCCAGCACGAGGACGAGCGGGAGCGGCTGTCGCGGGAGCTGCACGACGAGACCGCGCAGGTGCTCGCGGCGGTCAACATGCAGCTCGGCCTGCTGCGCGAGCGGGGCGACCAAGCGATGGCCGCCTCGCTGGACCGCGCGCGGGCCCTCGTCGCCACCGGCATCCAGAGCATCCGCAACGTGACCAGGAACCTCCGACCGACCGCGCTGGACGACCTCGGCCTGGTTCCGGCCCTGCGGGCCCTGATCCGGGATTTCGCGGGCCAGAACCTCCTGGCCATCGACCTCGACATGCCACCCGCGCTTCCTCCACTCGGCGACGACGCGGAGCTGGCCCTCTACCGCACCCTCCAGGAGGCCCTGGCCAACGCGGTGCGCCATGGCGAGTGTACGCAGGTGGCCGTGAAGGTCGAAGCGACCGGAGGGGAGGTCCGCCTCACGGTGTCGGACGACGGCGTGGGGTTCCCCGAGGAGGGGTCCGCCTCGCTCCGGCGTGCCCGGGGAGGGCTCGCGGGGATCCGTGAGAGGATCACCCGGGTGGGCGGGAGCTTCCAGCTGGGGCACGGTCCCGAGGGGGGAGCGATGGTGCAGGTGCGGGTACCCGTGGCCGAAGCGCGCGAGGTGGCACGTGACTGAACAGCGGATTCGGGTAGTGATCGCGGACGATCACACGATCGTCCGCGAGGGCATACGCTCCGTGCTGGAGCAGATCCCGAATCTCGAGGTGGTCGGCGAGGCGGCCGACGGCGAGGGAGTCCTGCCGCTCGTCGAGGAGGCCGAGCCCAATCTGCTCGTTCTCGACATCTCGATGCCCGGCAGGAACGGACTGGATGTCGCCCGTGAGTTGCGCGCCAAGGGCTCCGAGGTGGCGATCCTGATCCTGTCCATGCACGAGAACCCGGAGTACGTGCTGGAGGCGGTGCGTGCCGGCGCCGACGGCTACATCCTCAAGGACGTCGGGCCCGGCGAGCTGCGCGAGGCGGTGGAAGCGGTGCACGACGGCAGGGAGTACTTCACGGAGCGCGTCACCCACCAGCTGGGCGTGGCGTTGAGGGAGGAGCTGGAGAGGGAGCAGCAGCGCACGCGCCTGGAGCAGCTCACGGCGCGCGAGCGTGAGGTGCTCGTGCGTGTGGCCGACGGGCGCACGAACCGCGAGATCGCGGAGGAGTTCGGGATCAGCCCGCGCACCGTGGAGACGCACCGCGAGCGGGTGATGGCGAAGCTGCGGATCCGGACGGTGGCAGGGCTCACCCGGTTCGTCCTGGAGAACCGGGTCGGAGGACGAGGAGAGACCGGAGGGCAGGTCGGGGCTCGCTCCTAGGCGGAGCCTCGCAGGGCCCGGGCGGCGCGCCCGGCTACTTCCGCAGACGCTTCAGGATCTCGCGCGGATCCGGTCCCGTGGTGCACCCGGAGTCGGCCGGACGGGGCGGGGGCGGCGTGCGCGGAGGCTTCGGAGTGCAGGGCGGCTGGGGCACGCGAAACGGGCGCTTCCGGTCCCGAGGCGCATGCTGGCGGCGGCTCTTGGCCATAGACGTTCTCCTTTGAGTCCTTGTACGCCCGCCATACCTTAGAAGATTCACCGCCACGCCCGCGCCTCCGGCGAGGCCGCGACGGTGATTGCCGCCTCCCCCTGGAGAGCCCATGTCCGAACCGGCGCCGGTGACGGTCCTGCTCATCGAGGACCTCACGGAGCACGTGTTGCTCGTCGAGCGCGCCCTGCGCACCGGTGCGGGTGGCACGGCGTTCGTGCTCGAGCGCGCGCCGGCGCTCGGCGAGGGTCTCGCGCGCCTCGCGCGCGGGGGCATCGACGCCGTTCTGGTGGACCTGTTGCTGCCGGACGCGAGCGGCCTGGAGGCCGTCCGGGCAGTGCGGGAGGCCGAGCCGCGCGTGCCCATCGTGGTGCTCACCGCGGTCGAAGGGGACGACGTCCCGCTTCAGGCGCTGCAGGCGGGAGCCCAGGACTACATTCCCAAGAGCGTGCTGGTCGGGACCGGCGGCCTCGTCCCGCGGACGCTGCGCATGGCGATCGAGCGTGTGCGGCTGGAGGCGGCCCTCGCGGAGGCGCGCCGTGCGGCGGAGCTCAGCGAGCGGCAGCTCGACCGGGAGCGCGAGCTCGGCGCGGCGATCCTGGACGCGGAGGATGCCGTGGTCCTCGTCATGGATCCCCTGGGCCGCGTGGTACGGCACAACCGGAAGGCGGAGGAGGTCCTCGGACCGCCGGCCTCCCGACGCTCGATGCACGTCTCCGACGTTCTCGAGCTGCTGCATCGGAGCGGCGCGCTGAGCGATCTGATGGGCGTGCTGGCGCCGACGGGGGAGGGCGGGGTGGTGGAGACGACCTTCCAGGACGAGGGCGGGGAGGAGCGCACGCTGGTGTGGCACGCGTCCTCCATGCCTCTGTCCGCCGGGGGCTCGAGCTACGCAGTCCTCGTGGGAGCGGACGTGACGGAGCACCGGCGGCTGGAGGCCCGGCTGCGCGAGCGCCAGAAGCTGGAGGCGCTGGGCGCGCTGACGGGTGGCATCGCGCACGACTTCAACAACGTTCTGAGCGTGATCGCCGTGAATGCGGAGATGGTCGCTCGCGACGTCGCACGGGGGGCGCCGGTGGAGTCGGAGGCCCTCGGCGAAGTTCTTTCGGCGACGCGCCGCGCTCGGAACCTCGTCTCGCGGCTGATGGTGTTCGCGCGCACAGGGTCGGATCAGCGTGAGCCCGTGGATCTCGGGAGCCTCCTCCGGGACCTGGACCGGACGCTCGCGCGGGTCTTCCCCGAGACGATTCAGCTCCGTCTCGAGTTGGCGCCCGACCTGCCCACCACGGTCATGGCCGATCCTGTGGCGCTCCACCAGGCCCTGGTCAACGTCGCGACGAACGCGCGTGACGCGGCGCACGACGTCGGGACGATCTGGATCACGGCGGAGCGGGTCTCGGTCGAGGAGCGGGAAGCCGGCGTCTATCCGTGGGTGCGACCTGGCCCGTTCGTGCGCATCCGCGTCCGCGACGAGGGCGAGGGCATGGACCCCGAGATCCTCTCGCGCGCGGTGGAGCCCTTCTTCACCACGAAGCCTGCGGGCAAAGGCACCGGCCTCGGGCTTCCGATCGTCTACGCGACGGCACGCCAGCACAAGGGGTTCGTCACCCTGCAGAGCGCCCCTGGCCGCGGCTGCACGGTCGACGTGCACGTGCCGATCGGGGCGGACGCGCCGGCGTCGAGTCGCCCCGAGAGGCGGCCCGCCGAAGCCGTGCGGGGTGGGCTCGAGACGATCCTCCTCGTGGAGGATGAAGCCGCGCTACGGCGTGCGGCCATGAAGGTCCTGGAGCGGTTCGGCTACCATGTCCTCACCGCCGTGGACGGTGAGGATGCGCTCGACGTGTGGCGGCGCCACGGCGGGCGGGTCGACGTCGTGATCTCCGACGTCGTGATGCCGCGCAGGGGCGGCAGCGAGCTCCTGACGGAGCTGCGCCGGCTCGGGTGCCGGGCGCCGTTCATCCTGACGTCGGGGTATGGCGAGGGTGTGCAGGGCTCGCGGGCGTCGCGCCTCGCCCGGGCGACGATGGTGCTCCCCAAGCCCTGGTCCGTGGACTCTCTGGCGGGGGCCGTGCGCCGCGTCCTCGACCAGGCGGGCTGAGCGCCGGGCCGGCCCGCGGCCGGCTCAGAAGAACCAGGAGATCGCGGCGTAGCCCAGGCCGGGCACGGATCCGTACTCGGAGCCGAGTCGCACGGGCGTGGAGGTTCCTGCGCCGGCCCCCACGAACATCCCGGCGCGCACCGTGGCGCTCGCCGTGGCCGACCAGGAGAGCCCCGGCGCCCACAGCGTGCTCCCGTCCAGGAGGTTGGCCATCGCGAGGACGTCCACCGCGAGCAGCGGGTGGACCTGCCACGAGCCGTCGACCAGCGCCTCGTAACGCCCCAGGACCTGCATCTCCCCGCGGACGAACGGCTTGGAGCTCGCGACCGCGAGCAGCTGAGACGTCTCGGTCGTGCCCAGGCCGTCCACCTGCGCTTCCGCCACGACGTAGAGGTCCCGCCCCGCGAGCGAGAAGCGCCGATCGAGACCGAGGGCTCCGCGCGCCACCGCGCCTCCGGCGACGCCCCGGCGCACCTCGACGTCCGCACGGACCGCCGTGGCGCCGATCGCTCCCGTCGCGAAGGCCGCACCCGCCGCCTCGTCGTCCAGCATGCCCCCCCAGGCACCGACGGCCCAGTTGCCCAGGAGCGTCTGGCCTCGCGCGAGGGCCGTCAACGTCGTGCCCGCCGGCGTCCTCGCGGGCCTCACCACGGTCTCGACCTCCGAGAAGGGGCCGGGAGAGAAGCGGATGCGCAGGGCGTCGACGCCCCCTCGATACTCGCGGAACGGGTCGCTGGGACTGAACGGCGAGAAGGGATCGGCCGGCGTGAGGTACAGCGTGGTCGCCCACGAGATCGCCTGCCGCCCCGCGACGACTTCCCAGCGCCCTCTCTCGAAGTCCACCGCCAGACGGTCGAACCCGTGACGCCACAAGGTCCGGGACGTTCTGCGCAGCGTCCAGTTCACCCCGAGCCAGTCGCCGGACCCCGCGCTCGTGCCGCCCGGCGTCGTCACGGCGAAGCCACCGCCCGGAGGCGTCCGCTCGAGGATGTGCTCGTACGCGGCCTCGAGGCGGAACGGTCCGTCCCTCCAGCCGAGCATGAGGCGGCCCCTCCCGAGGAGCGAGGTCCCTCCGGGGCCGAGGTCGCCGGAGCCGGCCTGGGTGACGACGCCGAGTGCGTAGCCCGAGACGCTCCAGGATTGGGCGGCCGCCGGGCGGGGGAGCAGCCAGAGAGCAGCCACGACGAGGATGGTGGCGGCTCGGCTCATGTTGCTCCCCGAGGGCGCTCGGGGCGCTGGTCCTCCGCGATGCGGCCGTCCACCAGGCGAATGAGACGGCGGGCCCGCTCCATCACGCGCGGATCGTGGGTGGAGAAGACGAACGTCGTGCCGTGCTCGCGGTTCAGGCGCTCCATGACGTCCAGCAGGGCGGCGCTGCTCGTCGAGTCGAGGTTGGCGGTGGGCTCGTCCGCCAGTACGAGCGCAGGATTGCCCACCACCGCTCGAGCCACTGCCACACGTTGCTGCTGTCCGCCCGAGAGTCTGCCCGGGCGACGGTCCTCCATTCCGTCCAGGCCGATCTCGGAGAAGATCGCCCGCACGCGCCGGCGGCGCTCCGCGGCCGGCACGCCGCGGAGCAGGAGGGTGAACTCGGCGTTCTCGATGGCGCTCAGCACGGGCAGCAGATTGTAGGCCTGGAACACGAAGCCGATGCGCTCCAGGCGCAAGCGCGCCAGCCGCTTGCTCTGCATCCCGGACAGCTCCTCGTCGTCGACCCAGATCCGGCCCCGGGTCGGACGGGTGAGGCCCCCCAGGAGGTTCAGGACCGTGGTCTTCCCCGATCCGGACGGACCGGCCATCGCCACGAAGTCGCCCCGCTCGACGCTCAGCGTGAGCCCCCTGACCGCTTCGACCGATTGCGGCTCCTGCGGATAGATCTTCCACAGGTCCTCGGTCCGGATCGCGGGTCGTGGGCTGTCGGGCTCGGTCATTGCTCGAACTTCATCGCCTCGGCCACGTCGAGCTTCGACGCGCGCCAGGCGGGGTAGAGGGACGCGAGGATGCCGACGACGACGATGGACGCCACCGCCAGCACGATCTGCTGGAATCGGAAGAGGGGCACGACGACGGGATTCATGATGCCACCGGAGATGGAGGTGCTGCCCATCAAGTGGCCGAAGTCGAGCCCGTGTCGGAAGAAGCCCCACGTGAACGCGAAGCCCGCCACGGTCCCCACCGCTCCTGCGGCGGCCGTCAGGAAGAGGCCCTCGCCCAGGACCACCCACCCGGTCTCGGCCGCGGTGAGGCCGAGGGCCTGGAGGATCCCGAACTCACGCTTCCGGCCCAGGACGGACATCATGATCGAGTTGAGGATGGCGAGCGTGATGATCGCGAACAGGATCACGTGGAAGATGTAGTCTCCGTAGTCGTCGATGTGCACCGCGGAGTTCATCTCGGGGGACGCCTGGCGCCATCCCACGACGCGGATGCCGGTCTCGGGAGCCAGCGCCCGTCTCAGCAGCCGCGCGACCCGGTCGGTCTCGCGCGACCCGTGCAGCAGGACGGCCACGGTGGTGACCGCACCCGGCACGCCGAGCCAGCGGCGCTCGGTCTGGATCGGGATCTGGATGAGCCCGCCGTCGATCTCCTGGACGCCCGTGTGGAAGATGCCGGCGACGCGCATCATCTGCCCCTCCACCTGCCCGGATGCGGTCGCGGCGGTGAGCACGAACCGCGCTCCCACCCGGAGGCCGAGACGACGCGCGAGCGCGTCTCCGAGGAAGGCCACGAGGCGGTCGCCCGGCTTCAGGTAGCGCCCTTCCCGGATCTCTCCGGGAAGGATCGAGAAGAGACGCTCCCGAGCCGGGTCCACACCCTCGATGCGCACCGGCACGGCCGATGCGGCCGAGCTGGCCAGGCCGCTCTCCGTCAGGTGCGGCGCCCACGCCCTCACGTCCCGCGCCACGTCCGGAGCTTCCAGGGCGTGCACGACGCGGGCGACCCGCGCGGAATCCAGGCGGTGTGCCAGGCGTCCCGTCTCGAGGAACTCCGGGGCCTGCACGGCCACGTGGCCGGTGCCCAGGCGGACGGCGGAATCGATCCACTGCTCGTGCACGCCTTCCGCGATCGCCCGGAAGAAGATGAGGAGCGTCAGGCCGAGCGCCATCGCCGTGGCGGTCAGAATGCTCCGTCGGGCGTTTCGCCCGACGCTACGCAGCGAGAGGAGCAGCAGGGCGTGGACCTTCATCGGTCCGCCAGGGCATCGGCGGGGGGCACCCGGGTGGCCTTCCAGGCCGGGTAGACGGCGGCGAGCACCGAGGTCAGGAAGAGCGCGATCGCACTGACGATCGGCGGCTCCACGGCGTACTCGACCCGCAGGATCGGCTGCCACTGCGCCCCGCTCCACGAGAAGCTGCCCACGACGGAGCTCAGGTTGGGTGGGGCGGTGTGCCACCACCACATGACCGGTGCCGTGATGAGGACCCCGCCCACGAGGGCCACGGCGCCGATGATGATCCCCTCGTACACGACCGTGCGTCCCACGTGGAACCGCGTCGTGCCGAGGGCCCGAACGACCGCGAACTCCTTCTTACGCTCGAAGGTGCCGATCACGAGGGTGTTCGCGACGCCGAAGAGCGCCATGCCGAAGACGATGAGGACGATCAGGAAGTTCCACGCGTCCATGAGGTCGACGGACTGTGCCAGCTCGGGGCGCAGCTGCCTCCAGGACTGGACGGCCACGGGAGGGCCGACTCCGGCCAGGCGCCTCCTCAACCCCGCGGCGATCGAATCCACGTCCTGCGGCCGCGACACGTCGACCGCGATCTCGTGGATCCGGTCCGGTCCCATGGCCATCAGGGTCTGCAGGCCCTGAAGAGGGAGGACCACGTACGATGCATCGATCTCGGGCGTCCCCGTGTGGAAGATGCCCACGAGCTTGTAGAGGTCGTTGCCGAGAGACCCGTCGGCGGCCGGCGCCACCAGGACGATCTCGTCACCGAGCGAGACGCGGAGCTGGCGCGCCAGCTCCGATCCCAGCGCGACCTCGTGGGCGCCCGGTCGCGGTATGCGTCCCCGGTCCACGGTGGACAGAAAGGTCGTCACCCTGGACTCCAGGTCGGGGTCGACGCCCATGAGGAGGCCGGCCTCGGTGCGATCCCCGAAGGCCACCAGGCCGCCGCCGTACAGTCGGGGCGCGGCGGCCACGACCTCGGGATCGGCGTCGACGCGGGCCAGCAGCGAGTCGACGTCCGTTCCCGCGTAGCCCCCGATCGTGGCCTGCATCTTCCGATCCGGCAGGTAGCCCACGGCGTGCACCTGGATCTGCCCGGTCAGGAGACGCGTCCCGTTCCGCACGAGATCGGCGCTCATGCCGTCGTCCAGTCCGACCATGACGACGGCGGCCAGATAGCCGAAGGCCAGCGCCGACACGGTGACCAGCGTCCGGCCGCGGTTCCGCAGGAGGTTGCGCCACGCCACGCGCCACCACACCGCCCCCCCGCTCCTCACGTCAGCCTCCTCGGGCGCGCAGATTCTGGAGGCTGAAGAAATCCTTGGTCAGCGGGACGTCGAACTGGAGCTCGTGGTAGATGAGCATCGTGTAGTCGTTCGGCTCGTCGGCCGGCACGACCTTCATGACGCTCGGGACCAGGCGGCCGCCCATCGTCCTGTAGTCGGAGAACGTGAGCGTGCGCACGAGGTGCCCGGCTTCGTCGTAGTAGCGGGCCCACGTCGGCATGAGGTCCTTCTTGCGCACCTGCTCCTCGATGTGCCCCCACACGACCGCGGCCTCGGGCTTCGGCGTGAGGTAGAACTCCCATACCGCGACGCCGTGACGGTCGCCCTGGAAGGAGATCTTGATGTCGTAGTCCTCGACGATGCGGCTCTCCTTCACGAGATCGTCGTTCGTGAAGTTCGAGCCCATCCACGAGCCCATCATCAGCGACGGGGGGACCTTGATCGAGCGGTCGACGCGCGGCAGGTAGTCCCAGACCTCGTTGCCCGCCTTGAGCGTGGCCATGCCGGCCTCACGGGGCGGTGCGGTGACGCGCACGAGGGAGTATTCGGTGCCCAGCGACCAGATCCGCATGTCGAGCGTGCGCGACCAGTGCACGTTCTTGATGCGCATCTCCACCTCGCTCCGGCTCGACGACCCCCTCAGGAGCCGGTCGACCCGGTTGACGATCTCGCGGGCGGTCTGCGCGGACGCTGCCGTGGGGACCGCCATGGCCACCGCCACGGCCAGCCGGACGATGCGGAGCGGCCGCGTGCGATCACGGAGAGCCATCGTCATGTTCGATCGGGAAGACGGAGCCGGGTCGGGACAGTCGACAGAGCGGAAGCTCCCCACGCCCGGCCGTCCGGTCAATGGCTCCGGGCCGTGACGGTCCGGGGCCCTCGGCGCCGCGCCGCCCTCGTCACCCGTGACGGAGGACGGCGTCCATGGCGTCGCGCAGGGCTTCACCGCGGAAGCCCCTGCGGGCCAGGTACGCGTACAGGCGCGTGCGGGCCCTCCGATGGCCCGGGTCTCCGGGCTCGCGCCCGAGGGCCCCGCGCACGGCGGGCCCCTGCCGCGACAGCCAGCCGGCGGCGACGCGACGAGCGAGCTCGGCGTCGCCGACGTTCTCGTCCTCGAGCACGCGCCGCACGACCCGCTCCGCCGACTCCGGGGCGATACCCAGGGTACGCAGCTCGGCCGCGAGGCGGAGCCGTCCCCTGGGGCGGTAGCGCAGGCGGTCGCGAACGAACGCGGCCGCGACCGCGTCGTCGTCCAGGAGCCCGCGGGTCTCGAGGACGTCGAGGCAGGTGTCGACGCGGGCGGGTCGGAAGCCCTTGGCCAGGAGCCTGCGGCGCAGCTCGGAGCGCGTGCGGGGGCGGTGTGACAGGAGGGAGAGCGCGGCGTCGCGGACGCGCACGTCGGCGTCGGCGTCGAGGAGGTGATGGCGCAGGTTGGAGGGCAGGGGGTCACCCACGCCGAGCCGGCTCCGCTCGAGCGCCTCGAGCGAGACCTCCAGAGGCTCGCCCGGGGCGAGGTGCAGGCGCACGCGGAGCCCGCGTGGCCGGAGGGGCTCGATGCGTGCGATGAGCGGGGCTTCAGTCCTTCTGGACATACCAGCTTCCGTCCAGGAGATCGTGATAGAGGGTGAGCGCACGTCCGTCGTCCAGGACGACGGCACGGTAGTCCCGTGAGATGGGCCGGCGCCACCACTCGTCATCGATGCGCCAACGCTCCCGCACGGCCTCCACGCGCCGGGACGGACGTCCGGGAAGGCGCACCCGGAGGGGCTCTCCGTCCTCGTCGGTCCGGACGTCCACGGGCCTCGGCCGGCCCAGGGGGAGCAGGCGCGGCGCGTCGCTCAAGGGTCGAAGCTCAGGAGCGCGTGGCGGCGCTCGGGGATCCGCGACCAGGGATCCACCTCGACCACGCGGTACAGGGGAGAGCGGCCCAGCTTCAGCTTCAGCTCCCGCACCGCATCCCGGAGCGAAGGGGGCACCTCCCCCCGTGCGAGGTCCCGGCCTCCCGCGGCCCGACCGGCCTCGTACCTGCGGTCGAAGAGGCCTTCCTGCGCCGTGGCCGCCCCGAACCGGAAGATCTCGACCAGGAGGGTCTCGACCGCCCCCGGGGGAGGCGAAAGGCTCATCTTCGCCCGCAGGGCGAAGGAGATGCGGGCCCGCTCGGAGGTGGGCTCCCGGAGGATGGCCTCCACGAGCCAGGACCCCCCTCCCTCCAGACGTGCGCCCATGCGTACGCCCGTGACGCTGCGGCCCCGTCGGGCCGGGCGGGAGAGCGCGCGCTCCACCAGACGGTCCAGGGCTCCGTGGAGCGTCTCCACCGAGCCGACGGGCATGGAGAACTCCAGGGAGACGCGGACGGGACGGGGGCGGTGCCAGGGCCGCACCGGGTCCACGCGCCGGCCGGTGGCCCGGGCCAGGGCCTCGCGGCCCTCTCCTCCGAACTGGGCCACCAGGGCAGGCTCGGGCAGGCGGCTGAGCTCGCCCAGCGTGGAGACGCCCAGGCGCTCCAGGTGCTGGATCATCCCGGGATCCACCGGCAGCACGCTCACGGGACAGCGCGCCAGGAAGCGGGGGAGGTGCTCCTCGGAGACCAGGACGGGCTCGCCCGCACGGGCGGATGCGGCGGCGACCCAGGCCCCGAACGTTCCCGGAGCCATGCCCGCACGGGTGGCGGCCACCAGGGGAGGCGGGAAGATCCTGAAGAGGGAGCGGAGCGCGCGCTCCGCCTGCCGGGATGGCGGCCCGAACAGGCGCTCGAGGCCGTCCATGCCCAGGAAGACCCGTCCCCGTCCCGCGGGCTCGACGACCGGCGTCAGCTCGGCCAGGGTCTCGATCATGGCCTCGGCGGCCGCGTCGTAGTGGGCCGGGTCGGGCTCGAGGAGGGTGAGGGAGGGGCAGAGGGAGATCGCCTGGGAGACGAGCTGCCCCGGACGGACGCCAGCCGCGGAAGCCCTCTCGGACACCTGCCAGACGGTGCGCCGCACGCTCTCTCCAGGCGAGAGGAGGGCCACCGACGTGGTGTCCAGCTCGGGGGAGCGGACCAGCTCGAGGCGGAGCTCGAAGGTGGGCAGCCAGAGGCACAGGGCCTGCCGGCTTCCCCGTGAGGGCGAGGGGACGGGTGGGGGCGCCGATCTCGGTTCATTGCGGGAGGCGGGGGCTCGCGGGCTCGCAGGCCTCCGGGTGCCCGGGGGCCCATGGATGTCCGAGGCCCACCCGATGGCGTTGGGGTGGGTGGGAACACCCTGCGTGCTGGAGCGGGACTCGTACATGGCCGGATGGGACGGCGGGGAGCTGGAGACGAGCGAAGACGGAGCGTGGAGACGTTCGACGATACCGAACATAAACCGAAGATCGGGAGTGTGCAAGCCGGCCGGAGGGAGACGGGGGAAGCCGCTTTCAACCGTCCAGGAGAGCCCGCAGCGCTCCTGCCAGCTCGATCCTGGTGAAGGGCTTGGATAGGCGGGGCTCGACGGGAGCCCGGCTATTTTCTACACCCGATGGGTCGAGGTAACCAGATATGAACAAAATTCTTAGGTCTTCGCGCTTCAAGCGGAGCCTTCGCGCGAGCTCGAGCCCCGAGGTACCCGGCATCACCACGTCCGTCACCAGCACGTCCACCGGGTGGGGCCCGCTGCGCGGCCACATCTCGTCATGGAGATCCAGGGCCTCGTCACCCGAGCGCGCCTCCGTGACCTCGTATCCGAGGTCCCGGAGCATCCTGGACGTCAGGACCCGCACCGACTCGTCGTCCTCCGCCAGCAGGACGTGCTCGCCCCTGCCGCGCACGTCGCCCGCCCGGCGCTCCTCGGGCCGGCTCTCCCCGAGCGCAGCGGCGGGGATGGCCGGCAGGTAGACCCGGAACGTCGTGCCCACGCCCGGCTGGCTGGTGACCCAGATGCTCCCTCCGCTCTGCTTCACGATGCCGTAGACCGTGGCCAGACCGAGGCCCGTGCCCGTGCCCGTGCCGCGCTCCCTCGTGCTGAAGAACGGCTCGAAGATGCGCGCCCGGGTCTCCTCGTCCATGCCGACGCCGGTGTCCGTCACGCTGAGCATCACGTGCGGTCCGGCCTGCACGGAGGCGTAGTCGCGCGCGAACTCCTCGTCCAGCTCGACCTCCTGCAGGGCCACGACCAGGCGTCCCCCCCCCGGCATCGCGTCCCTGGCGTTGACGATCAGGTTCAGGAGGACCTGCTGCATCTGCGCCGGGTCGGCGTTGACCACGGTCCCGCCGGGCGCGGGTTGGACGGAGAGGTCGATGTTGGCGGGCAGCGTACGCCGGATCAGGCTCTCCATCCCGAGGGCCACGTCGTTGAGGCTCAGCGGACGTGGCTCGAGCATCTGCCGTCCGCTGAACGCCAGGAGCTCCCCGGTCAGCTCGCGCGCCCGCAGCCCGGCGTCGACGACGACGCCGAGGTCCTGGCGTGCCTCCTCGTCTTCCGCCAGGCGGTCCCGCAGGGACTCGGCGGTGAGCAGCACGGCCGACAGCAGGTTGTTGAAGTCGTGCGCCACCCCGGCCGCCAGACGTCCCACGGCCTCGTGCTTCTGGGCCATCCAGAGCTGCGACTGCAGCCTGCCGCGGTCCCGCTCCGCCCTGAGGTCGTCCCGCACGTCCCGGACGTACAGCGCGAGAAGCGTCCCGCGGGGTCCCTCCAGCGGGGCGGCCTGGATCTCCACCTCGATCGCCGAGCCGTCCCTGGCGGTCAGCGACCGGCGCCGCGCGGTCCGATCCTCGCACGCCACGGCGAGGACGAGGTCCTCCTCGACCTCTCCGGGCCGAGAGCCGTGGATCTCGCAGATGGGCATTCCCTGAAGCTCGGTGCGGTCGTGGCCGGAGAGCTGGCAGAACGCCTCGTTCGCGTCGATGATCCTGCGGGAGCGCACGTCCACGAGCAGGGTGGGTAGCGGACTGCGCCGGAACAGGCCCTCCGGGATCCGCTCCAGGTCGGGCGTTCTCGGGGTCGGGGGGTGGATTTCGGGGATGGGCACGCTCGGACGGCTCGACTCGGGCCCGCCAGGGGGAGGCAGCCCCCGCCGCCGCATGCTCCGTGCCTCGGCGGGGATCGCGCGGCTGCGCGGCTTCCGGCCCTTCCGACCCGCACATCCATACCGGGCTGCGGCACGTTTTTCCGCGCTCCTCGAAACGCCGCCCGGCGCGCTCTTCGGGCCACCGTCCACAGCACCGGTCGGCTTGCCCGTCTCCCGCGCACCCGGATAACTTCCGCCCTCGGCCCGCCGCTCGACCGCCGTCTGCCGCGCGGACCCGGAACCCGATCGCGAGCATCGCCGATCCTACGCGCATCCGTGCAGGAGCAGTCAGCTCGGCGAGTCCGTCCGGCCTCGCCCCACCCACCCCCGGAGTCCCCGCCATGCAGGTCCAGTACCTCGAGAGCGATCCGCTGGAGCACGAGACGCCGCTGCTGGCGGTAGGGGTGCCGGTCGGGACCGCCGAGCCGACGGGCTTCCTGCGCCGCCTGGACGGCCATCTGGGCGGAGCGGTCCGGCGCGTTCTCGGGGGCGGTGATCTCAGGGGACGACCTTCGGACCGGGTGCTCCTGTACGGACCCGAGGGACGCGGCCCCGCCCGGATCCTGCTGCTCGGAACGGGCACGCCGGAGACCTTCGATGCCGAAGTCGTCCGGCGGTTCGCGGCGCGCGCCGTGCGCATGGCGGAGGATCTCGGCGTGACCGGCCTCTCCGTGTGGCTCGAAGGCTTCGGCCGCGTCCCGGACGAGATCCTCGCTCAGGCAGCGGCCGAGGGCGCCGTGCTGGCGGCGTGGGCGTTCCACGAGCTGAAGACCGTCGAGGAGGAGGAGGGGCCCTCCGTCGTGGTGGAGTCCGCGGATCTGTTCGGCGAGGGTACGGCCGAGGCCTTCTCTCGGGGCGCCGCCGTGGGAGCGGCGTTGGCCGGGGCCGAAAACTTCGCCCGCACGCTCCAGGCGAGGCCGGGCAACATCGCCACGCCCTCGCACCTGGCGGAGGAGGCTCGGCGCACGGGGGCGGAGGCCGGGTTCCGCGTGACCGTCTTCGACGAGGCCCGCATGCGCGAGGAGGGGATGAACGCGATCCTCACGGTGTCGAGCGGGTCCGAGCAGGAAGCCCGCCTGATCGTGATGGAGTACGAAGGGGGGAGGGAGGGGGACGCGCCGCTGGTGCTCGTGGGCAAGGGACTGACGTTCGACGCGGGGGGCATCTCCCTCAAGCCGCCTTCGGGGATGGAGGAGATGAAGTTCGACATGTCGGGAGGCGCTGCCGTCATCGCCGCCCTGAGGGCGATCGCGGAGCTGCGCATGCCCGTCAACGTGGTGGGGATCGTTCCGTCGTCGGAGAACCTCCCGTCGGGGACGGCCGTGAAGCCGGGCGACGTGGTGCGCACCCTCGCGGGCAAGACCGTGGAGATCATCAACACCGACGCCGAAGGGCGTCTCATCCTCGCGGACGCGCTGGCGTACGGAGCGCGGCTCGCTCCGGCGGCGATGGTGGACTGTGCCACCCTCACGGGTGCCGTGATCGTTGGGCTGGGCCATCACGCCTCGGCGGTCCTGGGCAACGACGAGGCGCTCGTCGGCGAGCTGCGGGCGGCGGGAGAGCGCTCCGGCGAGCGCTGCTGGCCGCTCCCGCTGTGGAGGGAGTATCGGGAGCAGCTGCACAGCGAGACGGCCGATCTCCAGAACGTGGGTGGCCGCCCCGGAGGGACGATCACGGCGGCGGCGTTCCTGTCCGAGTTCGCAGGGAGCGCGCCCTGGGCCCACCTGGACGTTGCGGGCACGGCCTTCGGCGGCGAGGCGAAGATCCCGTATCAGCGGAAGGGAGGGCACGGCGTGCCGACGCGCCTGCTCGTGGAATGGGTGCGGAGCCGCGCGGGTTGAGGCCGACTGCAGCCTCCTCCCCCTCGGCCCGGTCCCGCCCCAGGACCGCAGGGCTCGCGCTCGCCCGAGCCGCCGCGGCCCTGGCATGGGCCCTGGCGTGTGCGCTCCCGGCCTCCGGCCAGCAGCGCACGGACACCCTGGGGCCGCGACGCCCCGGGCCCGGGAGCGACACGGTGCGGACGGCCGGGGCGGACACCACGTCGAGGAAGACCGCCGCGCCGAAGAAGGACACGGTCTTCTACAACCTGCCGCGGCCCCAGGGTCGGGTGCCTCCCGGGTGGGCGCGCGACGTGTGGACCTGGGACGCCGGGCAGATCCAGGCCTCGGGCGCCACGACGCTCGCCGAGCTGTTCGCCGACGTTCCCGGCATGGTGCCGATCCTCGGCGGCGACTACGGGACCCCGCTGGCGGTGAGCGCGTTCGGGCTGGGAGGGGGGCGGGTGCGGGTGATCCGGGACGGCGTCGAGGTGACACCGATGCAGGGCGGGGTCGTGGATCTTTCCCATATCGGCCTCGGGGGGATCGATCGCGTCACCCTGGAGCGCAACCCCGGGGAGCTCGTGATCAGGATGCAGAGCCTCCAGTACGACGACCCTCGCCCGTATTCGCTGATCGAGGCCGGTACCGGCACCCTCAACACCAACACGCTGAGGGGGACGTTCGCGGCCCCGACCGCGCTCGGCGGCAGCATCGCGCTGTCGCTGCACCGGAGCGGGACCCAGGGTCCCGGCGGCGCAGCGCCGGGCACGATCGACGGCAGCTGGGTGCGCTACGAGCTCCATCACCGCAACGCTGCGGGCCTGTCCTTCGACTTCCGGAGGTCGAGCACGAAGACCAGCGTGCTCGCCTATCCCGCCAAGTCGACCCGGACCGACTGGTCCGTGCAGGGGAGCGCGCACGTGCTGCCTGGCGTCGTCGCGGAGGCCTACGCGGGCAAGTCCATCTACTCCGTGGACGACTCGCGGCCGCAATTCGCGCGCGAGGGAGGCTCGGTCTCACAGGAGGGCGTGCTGGCATCGTGGAGTCGTGGTGGGTGGTGGGCGAGGGGTGCGTTCCGACACTTCGGCGACGGCCTGCCCTCCAACCGCACCGACGTGTCGACGGGGGGCGAGACCCGCCTGGGAGGGTTCTCGGCGGAGCTCGATCGGGAAGCGTGGCCGGGGAGGGCCACCTCCGCGGAGCGGCTCCGCGCCTGGACGGCCCCCCTCCTCGGCGTCGTCACCGCCTTCGGCTCCTGGGAGTCGGGGACGTACGGCGCGAGGGTGGGGCCCGTGATGGAGCCGCCGCTGCCGACCGACACGTTGCCGACGCCTGCGGAGCTCCTGGGCACCACGTTCCGGGTGACGGACCGCACGGCCTCGCGGTTCGGGCTCGAGTTCGGCTGGCGGGGCCTCGATCTCTCGTGGGCGCGCCTCCAGGAGCGGGCGGACTCGCTCCTCCCGCTGGGGCTGGTGTTCGATCGTGCGCAGCCGGCGCTCGCGGGAGGCACGCGCACGGGGTGGGAAGCCGAGGCTCGCGTTCCGACGCCGCTGCACGGGCTCGACCTGCAGGGGTCGCTCCAGGAGTGGGACCGCGCGTGGTCGTACCTCCCGAAGCGGATCTACGACGGCGCGCTCGTCTTCCACAACACGTTCATGAAGTCGGGAGACCTCGAGGTCTGGGCCCGGGTCGGCGTGCGCGGGCGGGATCCCATGTCCGTGCGCCAGGTCCTGAGCGAGAGCACCGATTCGATCAGCGGGCAGACGATGCTCTCTCTCGGCCAGGTTCCCTTCTACCAGGACTGGTACAGCCTTCTGCAGATCCGCATCGTGACCGTGAGGCTCTTCGTGGAGTGGGACAACATGGGGTTGCGCTCGAACCTCCAAGACGTACCGGGCGGCATCCTGCCGGTGACCCGCACGATCTACGGTGTTCGCTGGGCGATGTGGAACTGAGCGCCTCCCCCCTCCCGCGGCCGGCGCGTCGCCCCTACGAAATCGAGACTGCGGGGGTTAGGTTGTCAGGCTCCGGAGCGCTCGCGGTGCCCGCAGCCGCGGCGCTCCCGACGAGGCCCACCGGACTTGCAGGAGCTCCCAGATGATCCGGAGCATGACCGGCTACGGAGAAGCCGAGCGGGAAACGCCGATCGGGCGGCTGCGGCTGGAGGTGAGGACGGTCAACCACCGGTTCTTCAACGCCAACGTCAGGACGCCGTCCGGCCTGGAGCGCTTCGAGCGCGAGATCGCCGACGGGCTGCGCGCGCACCTGTCGCGCGGCCATGCGAGCGCGTCGCTCTCCCTGGACCGCAGCGCTCGGGCAATGCCGCCCGCTGCCCGTGTGGACATGGACAAGGCCCACCAGTACCGCGAATCCCTGGAGGCGCTGAGGGCGGAGCTCGCGATCCCCGGTGAGGTGGACCTGTCCATGATGCTGCGCTTCGGGGACATCTTCCGGGCCCCGGAGGCGGAGGATCCGGCGGGCGTGGAGCCGGGGGTGATCCTCGCCCTGGTGGACGAGGCCGGCCGGGCCGTGGTGGCGTCCAGGGAAGCGGAGGGCGCTCGTCTGCACGGCGACCTGGAGGTGCGTCTGGGCGCGATCGGCCCGGAGCTCGATCGCGTGGAGCGCCGCGCGCCGGAGCGGCTGGCGGCCGAGCGCGATCGCCTGCGGGCCGCAGTACAGGAGTTGGCCGCGCAGGTGGACGTCGACGAGGATCGGCTTGCCCGCGAGGTCGCCTACCTGGCGGAGAAGTGGGACGTCAACGAGGAGGTCGTGCGGTTCCGGGCCCATCTCTCCGCCTTCCGCGAGGCGCTGGACCGGGAGGCGTCCGAGCCCGTCGGCAAACGCCTCTCCTTCCTCATCCAGGAGATGCAGCGGGAGGCCAACACGATCGGGTCCAAGGCCAACGACGCACAGATCGCCCAGGCCGCGGTGACGCTCAAGGAGGAGATCGAGCGGCTCCGGGAGCAGGTGGAGAACGTGGAGTGACCAACGGGGGCGGCTCGCCGTTCCCGCTGGTGCTCGCGGCTCCGAGCGGGACCGGGAAGACGACGCTTGCGCGTGCGCTCGTCCGCGGTGCCGCGGGGTATACGTTCGCGGTGTCGGTCACGACCCGTCCGCCCAGGGCCAGGGAGCGGGAGGGTGTCGACTACCGGTTCGTGGACCGGGCGGCGTTCCAGAGCATGGCGGACGGCGGAGAGTTGGCCGAGTGGGCCGAGGTTCACGGTGAGCTCTACGGCACGCCGCGCTCGGAGATCATGGCGGCGATCCGGGAGGGAGCCCATGTGGTGCTGGACATCGACGTCCAGGGGGCCCGCCAGGTCCGCCGCGGGATCCCCGGGGCGGTCCTGGTCTTCGTGCTCCCGCCGTCCCTCGAGGCGCTGCGGGGCCGCCTGGTCGGCCGTGGGACGGAGGACCGTCGGGCCGTGGCCAAGCGGCTGCGGACCGCTCGCGAGGAACTGGCGGCCGCGCCGGAGTTCGACTACGTGGTCGTAAACGACGACTTGCAGAGGACCGTGGACGAGATCCGGGAGATCGTCCGCGCCGAGGGCCTCCGCCCGGGGCGGAGGGCGGGATTGGCGGAGGAGGTGGAAGCGCTCCGGTCGGCGATCGGCCGACTTCTGGAGCAGGAGTACTCGAACGTCAGTCGATAGGAGCATTCCATGCGCGTCTTCACTCCGAGCGAGGTGGCCAAGGGCACGGAGAGCAAGTACCTCGGCGTCCTGGTGGCGGCCAAGTACGCCCGCGAGCTGAACACCCTTCCCAGGGAGACGCTTCCGCTGGGCGAGGAGAAGAAGCTCACGACCCGCTCTCTCGAGGCCCTGACGTCGGGTCAGATCGAGTTCCGGCTCGTCAAGCGCCGCCGCCGCGAGGAGTAGCCGTGGCGGAGGCGTCGGCTCCTGCGGGCGCCCGGGCCGGGGCAGCGGCCGGGTCACCTTCCGGACCCCGCCGCCCGTGGCGTGGCCGGCGGGTGGTCCTGGGCGTGACCGGCGGGATCGCGGCCTACAAGTCCGTCCAGGTCGCGCGCGACCTGACCCGCCTCGGAGCCGTCGTGGATGTCGTCCTGACGGACGCGGCCCGCCGGTTCGTCGGAGCCCTCTCGTTCGAAGGTGTGACGGGAAGGCCCGCCCTCACCGACCTCTTCTCGACCGACGGAGCGGCGCTGCACGTCCGACTCGGCGGAGACGCCGACGCGGTCTGCGTCGCTCCCGCGACCGCGGACTTCCTGGCGCGGGCCGCGCAGGGGAGGGCCGACGACCTGATCTGCACCACCCTTCTCGCGACGCGTGCGCCCGTCGTCGTGTGTCCGGCCATGAACGACGTCATGTTCGCGCACCCTCAGGTGCAGGCGAATCTGGCCCGTGTGCGCGACGTGCTCGGATATGTCGTCGCAGGACCGGGGGTGGGGCCGCTGGCGGCGGGCGAGGCCGAGGGCCCCGGGCGGATGCTCGAGCCGTGGGAGATCGTCGAGCACGTGGGGCGCGCCCTGGGCAGCGGGCCCCCGCTCGAGGGAAGCCGTGTCGTGGTGACGGCCGGTCCGACGCGTGAGGCGCTGGATCCGGTGCGCTGCCTGACGAATCGCTCGTCGGGCAGGATGGGCTACGCGCTCGCCGCGGCCGCCTGGCGGCGCGGGGCGAGCGTCGCGCTCGTGACGGGGCCCGTCTCCCTCGCCGACCTCCCGGGCGTCGAGACGATCCGGGTGGAGACCGCGAGCGAGATGCAGGCCGCGGTGCTCGATCTGGTGCCGGCTGCCGACGTGTCGATCTATGCGGCCGCGGTGGCCGACTATCGACCTTCGGAGCCCGCCGCCCGGAAGCTGAAGCGGTCGGAGAGAGGCGCGACGCTCGACGTGCACCTGATCGCAAACCCCGACGTAGCCGCCGATGCCCTGCGCCGGCGAAAGGCCGGAAGCGTGGCGGTGGGATTCGCCCTCGAGACCGAGAACCTGCTCGAGCACGCACGGACGAAGTTGACGGCCAAGGGGTTCGACCTGATCGTGGCGAATGAGGCGGGCGGCACGGACTCCGGATTCGAGGTCGACACCGACCGCGTGACGCTGCTATCCCGCGCGGGCGGCGAGGAGCAGCTTCCCCTGCTCGACAAGACCGAGGTGGCCGAGGTGGTCATGGACCGCGTGACCGACCTGCTCCGGAACGGGCGGTGACCGGCGACGCGCGAGGCGAGGCGGCGCGCCTGATCCGTCAGCGCGGCGAGATGGGGGGCGGGAGCCTCTTCCTGGAGGGGATGTCCCGGGCGGACGCCCTCTCCCTGGCTGAGTCGGCCGCGGAGCCGGGTG
>JBJKSF010000076.1:0-73617 GCA_046704285.1 Longimicrobiales bacterium
ACCAAGGTCACCGCCCGGTTTCAGCGACAGCTCAGCCGTGCCGTGAAGCGGGCGCGCCACCTGGCGCTGATCCCGTACACCCGCAGGCACGAAGCGTAGGCTCGTGCCCGAGGTGCGACCGGCCGGGAAGGCGGGGCGGGGGTGGCTCCGGGCCGCCGCGCTCTTCGCGGTCGCCTACGTGGTGCCCGTCGCCCAGGGACCGGTCATCATCGCCGTGATCTTCATCGAGCTGGCCCTCGCGCTCGGCGTCCGCAGGGCGCCCGCTCTGGCGGGTGCGCTGCTCGCGCTGCTCATCGTGCTGCCGTGGATGCCGTGGGACAGCATGAGCTACATCGAGCGCGCCTGGGCCCTCGTGCTCGGAGCGTGGTTCGTGGCGCTCGTGGTGTGGCGGCCCGCGGTGCGGTTCGTGAGCCGAGCGCTCGCCGCGGTCACGGGCGCCGCGGCGACTGTGGCGGTCTTCCTCCTCGCGCGGCCGAACGGGTGGGGGTCGCTGCAGCAGGCGGTCTCCCAGCGCATGTCGCGCGGGGCGGTGGCCACGATCGACGCTCTGCAGGCCCTGCAGGGCGGGCAGGCCGTGTCGAGGACCTACGTGGCCACGCTTGACCAGGTCGTGCACGGCCTGCAGGTCGTGTTCCCGGCAGTATTGGGGCTGGCCTCCCTGGCTGCCCTCGGCGTCGCGTGGTGGCTCTACAACTGGCTGGCCAGGAGCGACGAGCACGGGGTCGGCCCCCTGCGCGACTTCCGCTTCAACGACCACTTGGTCTGGATCTTCGTGGCTGGGCTGGTCCTGCTGCTGTCGGGATGGGGGGGAGGGTCGATCGGGCGGGTGGGGTCCAACGCGGTGGTCTTCATGGGCGCGCTGTACGCCCTGCGCGGTCTGGCCGTGGTGGTGTTCTTCATGAGCGGCGGTCTGTCCCTGATCGGGTTCGTCCTTCTGGCTCTCGGCCTCCTTTTCGTCGCTCCGGTCCTGGTTGCCGGCGCCGCGATCATCGGGCTGGGGGACACGTGGCTCGACATCCGGTCCCGGGCCTCGACCGCCTGACGCAACGGAGGAACGATGAAGGTGATCCTGAAGAAGGCGGTGGCGAACCTCGGGGAGTCGGGAGACGTGGTCCAGGTGAAGCCCGGCTACGCACGCAACTACCTCCTTCCGCAGGGGCTCGCCTACGAGGCGAGCGCAGCGAACGTCCGTCTGCTCGAGGCGGAGCAGAAGCGGGCTGGAGAGCGGGCACGCCGCGACCACCTGGAGGCGGGGCGCCGGGCGGCGCAGCTCGGCGGCATCAGCCTGACCTTCCATGCGCGAGCGGGCGAGGACGGCAAGCTGTTCGGCTCGGTCACGGCCGCCGACATCGCGGACCGGGCCAACGAGAGCGGCAAGCTGGATTTCGAGCTGGATCGCCGATCGGTCGCCGTCGAGGAGCCCCTGAAGAGCCTCGGGATCTTCACCGTGCCGATCCGCCTGCACGCCGACGTGACGGCGGACATCGAGGTGCGCGTGGAGCGCGAGGAGGGCTGATCGTTGGCCGGAGCCGAAGTCCCCACCTCCGAGCTTCCCTCCCTCGTTCTTCGGGCGACCGCGCTGGCGCTCGAGCGCAAGGCCCATGACGTCGTGGCGCTCGACCTGCGTGGCATCTCCTCCGCCACCGACTTCTTCGTGATCGCGAGCGGCACCTCCGACGTCCAGGTGAAGGCCATCGCCGAGCACATCACCGAGTCGCTCGGATCGGAGGGTATCAAGCCCGGCCACGTGGAGGGGCTCACGGGCGGGCGCTGGGTGCTTCTCGATTACATCGACTTCGTGGTGCACGTCTTCCACCCACAGACCCGTGGATTCTATCAACTCGAGACACTGTGGGGCGACGCGCCGCGGTGGGAGGCCCCCGCGGCGGGGGAATGAGCGCCGCGGGAGCGCACCGCGGTCACGTCCTCGTGATGCCATGGGTGAAGGCACGCGTCCTCTCTCGCGTTTGCCGACGACGACGCGCGCCTCTAAGTTACCGCCGGCTCGGCACAGGCGGCCGGGCCTTCGTTTGTATCCGCGAAGCCGGCCGGCACGGACTCGATGAGCGTCGACCTTCCCACATGGACCGCGTTCGATCCCGAGGCGCCGGCCACGCTCCCCGCCCTTCTCCCGCCGCCCGGCAAGGTCGTCGCGCTCGTGGCGTCGCCGGCCGCGACGTCGGCCGGCTGGGGCCCCGATCTCGCCGTCGACCTCGCGCGGGCATGGAGCCGCAGCGGTGGCCGGGTCGTTCTCGCCGACCTGGGGCTGACGCGCTCCGCGCTGCACGAGGTGCTCGGCGGACCCGACGGTGAGGGTGTGACGGACGTCGTGGTGTTCGGAGCCTCGCCGAGACGCGTGGCGCGGCCCGTGGAAGGGGAGTCGTTCTTCGTCGTGCCGGCGGGCACTGTGGTGGCGGACGCTCCCACGGCGCTCGCTTCCCCTCGCTGGGGCGCGGTGTGCACGGGATTCCGCGATGCGGGCGTCCTGCTCGCCCTGTACGTCCCGGCGGACGAACCAGGACGAGCGGCGGCGTTCGGGATGGCCACGGACGCCGTGGTGCTGGCCAGCCCGGACGAGGACGCCTCGGACCTCCTCGCCGGCACGGACGTTCCCGTGCGCGCCGTCCTGGGGCCGCGCCCGTCCGCCGCACCCGCGGGCGAGGGGCCGCTCGGTGGGCTCGCGGACGTGGAGGGGGAGGTGGGCGGGCAGCCGCCCGAGGCCATGGCGGAGCCTGAGGAAGCCCTCGCGCCGGTCGACGCCGCCGCATCGATCGGGGCCGCGCCGCTCGACCGGGAAGGGCTCGAGGACCTGGAGGTCGCTCCGGAGGAGGATGCTGCCGGGCCCGGCGCACCGGGCCCCGTGAGCCGAGCGGCCGCCGACGCGCGCCACTCCGTCGGTACGCTGGCGCAGCCCCGCTCGTCGAAGCGGACGCTCCTCTTGCTCGTGATCCTGGTCCTCTTGGTCCTCGCCACGCTCGCCGCGGCCTGGCTGGGCTACGTCCATATCCCCGGCATCACCCCTCCCTCCACGACCCGAATCGACCTCTTGCCCGGATGAAGCTCCGAACCCTCCGCGTCCACGGCTTCAAGTCCTTCGCGGACCCCACGCGGATCGACTTCCACGACGGCATCACCGCGATCGTGGGTCCCAACGGCGTCGGCAAGTCGAACATCGGCGACGCCATCCGCTGGGTCCTGGGCGAGCAGCGACCCAGCGCGATCCGTGGCGCCCGGATGGAGGAAGCCATCTTCCAGGGCACCGTGGGACGCAGGCCCGTCAACCGCGGCTCGGTCGTCCTCGTCGTGAGCAACGAGGACGGGGCCCTCCCGGTCCCGTTCGAGGAGGTGGAGCTCGGCCGGCAGGTGTTCCGGGATGGGGGGAGCGAGTACACGATCAACCGGGCGTCGTGCCGCCTGCGTGACGTCGTCGATCTCTGCCGCGATACGGGTCTGGGCGCGAACGCGTACGCCATCATCGAGAGCCAGATGCTCGACGCGATCCTCTCCGACCGGGCCGAGGAGCGCCGTGCGCTCTTCGAGGAGGCGGCGGGCATCGGCAAGTACAAGGATCGCCGCAAGGCGGCCACCCGGCGCCTCGAGCGGGCGGAGATGGACCTGCAGCGCCTGGAGGACGTGATCGGGGAGGTGCAGACCAAGGTACGATCCCTGGCGCGCCAGAAAGGCAAGGCGGAGCGCTATCTGGAGCTCCGCAAGCGCCGCCTGGACATCGAGGTGGCGGTCGTCCGGCACCAGTTGGACGCGCTGCGCCTGCGGCTGGAGGATGTGGAGCGGGAGCTTGCGGGCGACGTGCGCTCCGGCCAGGGAGTGGCCGCCGAGCTGCAGACCGCGGAGGCCGAGTACGAGGCCCTGCGCCTGCGAGAGGTCGACGCGGAGAAGGTGAGGGCGGGGGCCTCGAAGACGCTCGAGGAGGTGCGCGAGAAGCTCGTGCGCTGGGAGCGCGACCTGGCGGTGGCGGACGAGCGCTCGACGTACGCGGAGCGTCGCCTCGCCCAGATCGGGCAGGAGCGGGCCCAGTCCGTGGATCGGACGCGCGCGCTCGACGAGGAGAGCCGGCAGCTCGAGGCGGGCCGCGCGAGGACCGGCGAGGAGCTGGCCGCCTCACGGGAGGCCGCCGCGGCCCGACACGCCGAGATGGAGGGGGTGAGGGAGCGCTTCCAGGAGGCTCGGGGCCGGCTCGAGGAGGTCGAGGGCCGGGAGCGGGCGCTGGCGCGTCGAGGCGCCCAGCTCGAAGGGGACGCGGAGGCGGCCGAGGCCCAGGCGGCCGAGCTGGAGCGACGGCTCGAGCATCTCGCGGAGGAGATGCGGGCCGCCTCCGAGGCGCTGACCGACCTCGAGTCGCAGCGTGATCTCTTCTCGGGACGTCTCGACGACGTGGAGCGCCTGCTGGAGCGGGGTCGCGAGCGGGTGGACCACACCGCTTCGGTGGTGGCCCACGCTCGCCAGACGCTCGACGACGCACGCGCCGTCGAGCTCCGGGTGGCCGATGAAGCGGCGGCGCTGGGTGGCCGCAAGGCGGCGCTCGAGCGGATGGAGCGCGATCGAGAGGGGGAGGAGCCGGTCGTGCGTGCGGCGCTCGAGCTCGGGGATCCGGGGGTGCTGGGGACGTTGTCGGATTTCGTCGAGGCGAGCGCTGACCTGGCCCACGCGGTCGAGGCGTACCTGGGGCCGCTGACGAGGGCACTGGTCGTCCGCGACGGAGGTGCGGTGGGGCGGGTGCGCGCCTGGTTCGCGACCGGGTGGGCGGGGGGCGGGGGGTTGACGCTGCTTCCCCTGGATCACGCTCCCGGCTCCGCGGCGTCGGCTTCGGGGTCACTTCTGGCCGCCGTGACGGTATCCGGCGACGGGGCGCCCTGGGTGAAGGCCCTGCTGGACGGGGTGGATCTGGTGGACGACGGCGTGGAGAGCCCGGGAACCGGGGCCCGGGTCGATCGCGCCGGAACGGTGCTCGATCCCTCCGGCGCGGTCCGTATCGGCAATCCCGTGGGGGCCACGGGCGTGCTCGAGCGGCGGGAGCTGCTCAGAGCCGTGCGGGCCGACCACGCGCGGGCCGTCGCGGTCGCGGCCGAGGCCCGGCAGCGCCGCGAGGAAGGCGAAGCCGCCGTCCGCGCCGCCGAGCAGGAGGTCGAGAAGGCTCGGGCGGAGCTGCACGAGGTGGAGGACGCCTACCGGCGCGCTCATGCGGAGATCGAGGCCCACTCGGACCGGCAGGGGCGCGTGGACCGGCACCGAGAGGAGGTCTCCCGTCAGATGGTCGGGGCTCGTGCGGCGCGCGGTCGGTCGATCGAGCGCGCGCAGGAGGCTCGGGAGGACAGAGCGGCAGTGGTGCGGGAGGAGGAGGCTCTCGCGGCGGAGCGCACGGCCGCGCGCGAGGCGCTGGCGTCTGTGCAGGAGGAGTGGGAGGCCGCGCGAGCCGAGGAGGCCCGCCTGGCGGTGGAGGTCGCGCGGCTGGAGGGCGAGGTGGCGCGCCTGGACGAGCGACTGGAGGCGATCGGGCAGGCGTGCGCGCAGGCTCGGGACCGCACGGCGGCGCTGGATTCCGAGGAGGGTGTCCTGAGCCAGGAGCTGGAGGAGGCCCGCAGCGTGCGCGAGCGCGGGGCGGAGGCCACCGAGCGGCTCTTCGAGGAGCGGACGCGAGCCGAGGCCGAGGTGCGATCTCGGGAGGAGGCCCTGCAGTCCGTGACCGACGCGGTGGCCGCCGCCGAGAGGAGAGCGCGCGAGCTGCGCTCGGCGGAGCGGGCGGCTGCGGACCGTCGGCACGCCCTGGAGCTGGAGGGCCAGGAGCTGACGGGTCGCATCGAGCGGATCCGGGAGCGCCTGGAGGCCGAATGGGGGCGCACGCTCGAGGCTCTGCTGCACGAGGCCGAGCCGGCGGAGGGAGACGCGGATGCCCTGCAGTCGGAGCTGCACGAGACCATGGTCGCACTGGAGCGCATCGGGCCCGTGAACCAGCTCGCCGTGGAGGAGCACGAGGAGGAGAGCAGGAGACTGGAATTCCTCATGGAGCAGCGGGAGGACCTGGTCGGCGCACGCAACGACCTCCGCTCCGCGATCCGCGAGATCAATCAGACGGCGACCGAGCTCTTCCACACCACCTTCGAGCAGATCCGCGTCAACTTCAAGGACACGTACCAGCGGTTGTTCGACGGCGGTGAAGCGGACGTCTGGCTCGCGGACCCCGACGATCCGCTGGAGTCGCCCGTCGAGGTGCACGCCTCGCCGCGGGGGAAGAAGACCCAGCGCATCGAGTTGCTCTCGGGAGGGGAGCGCGCGCTCACCGCGCTCGCGCTCCTCTTCGGTATCTACCTCGTCAAGCCGAGCCCCTTCTGCGTGCTCGACGAGGTGGACGCCCCGATGGACGAGAGCAACGTCGGCCAGTTCATCCACCTGCTCCAGGAGTTCAAGGCCCAGACGCAGTTCGTCGTCATGACCCACAATCCGCGCACGATCGAGGCCGCGGATTGGATCTACGGGGTGACGATGGAGGAGCCGGGCGTCAGCACGATCGTGGGGGTGAGGCTGGAGGACGCGCTGCAGGAGGCGGCCGGCGCCTGAGCACGGTCGCCGCCGCATGCTGACGGTGGACGAGGTCCCGCACCGGCGCCGGTCGTAGACCCGCCCGGAGCACCGGCTTAGGTTAGTGATCCTGTTCACCCGCACCACCTTCCCGGGAGCCGGACGTGGCGGCGAAACGCCGCACGGGTCCCGCATCCACATCGAGCCCGAAAAGAACTCACCATGCTTGTCGTGATGAAGCACAACGCCTCGGAGGAGCAGATCCAGGGCGTCATCGAGACCATCCAGGCCCTCGGATACGAGGCCCGTCCCATTCCAGGGATCCAGCGGACCGCGGTCGGTCTCATCGGAAACGACGGTCGCGTGGACTCCGCGCGCCTGGAGGGCCTCGACGGCGTGCTCGAGGTCATTCCGGTCACCCACCCCTACAAGCAGGTGTCGCGAGAGTGGCGGGAGGACGATACGGTGGTCGATCTGCCCAACGGCACGCGCGTCGGAGGGCGCGACATCGCGGTCATGGCCGGGCCGTGCGCCGTGGAGTCCGAGGCGCAGATCATCGGGATCGCGCACCGCCTGCGCGAGCTCGGGGCGACCGTGCTGCGCGGTGGGGCCTTCAAGCCGCGCACGTCGCCCTACGCGTTCCAGGGGCTCGGGGTGGAGGGCCTCAAGCTCCTGGCGAAGGCACGCGAGGAGACCGGGATGGCGATCGTCACGGAGGCGCTCGACCCGGAGGGGGTGGAGCTCGTCGCCGACCATGCGGACGTCGTCCAGATCGGCGCCCGCAACATGCAGAACTACCCCCTTCTGCGGCGTGCCGGAAAGGTGGGCAAGCCGGTTCTGCTGAAGCGGGGCATGGCGGCCACGCTGGACGAGCTCCTGCTGGCGGCCGAATACATACTCGCCGAAGGCAACCCCGACATCATCCTGTGCGAGCGAGGGGTGCGCAGCTTCGACACGCACACGCGCAACCTGCTCGACCTGTCGGCGATTCCGGTCGTGAAGTCACTGTCCCATCTGCCGATCATCGCCGACCCGAGCCACGGCACGGGCGTCCGCTCCAAGGTGATCCCGATGGCCCGTGCGGCCGTCGCGGCGGGTGCGGACGGCCTCATCGTCGAGGTCCACCCGGACCCGCAACGAGCCCTCTCGGACGGCGCGCAGTCGCTCTACCCCGAGCAGTTCGCGGAGATGATGGACCAGATCGCGGCGATCGCCCGCGCGATCGGGCGCGACCTGGTGGCACCGCTTGCTGCGAACGTCTCTCGCTGATCGGGCACGGGGTCGCACCCGAGGGCCTCGCCCCCCCTCTTGAAGACGGTCCGTTGAGCTGACTCGGGCCGTGCGGCCCCGTGTCGCCGCCCGTCGCGCCATTCCCGCGTCCCGGGCGGCCCGCCATCGTGCGTCTCATGAGCTCGGCGGAGGTGAACCCGGCCCACGCGCTCGGACGCTGGGGAGAGGAGCAGGCGGCGCGCTACCTCGTGCGACGGGGCTGGCGAGTGCTCGCGCGCAACTTCCGGTTCGGGCGCCGGGAGGTGGACCTCGTGGTCCGGAAGGGAAACGTCGTCGCCTTCGTGGAAGTGAAGACCCGGGCGGGCTCGGGGTTCGGCGCCCCCCAGGAGGCCATCACGAGCTTCAAGCGGCAGGAGATCGAGACCGTGGCCATGCACTTTCTGCGCTATCACGGCTTCGGGAACGTGGACGTGCGCTTCGACGCGATCGGCATCGTGCTGAACCGAGAGACGCGGGTCCTGCGGGTCGAGCACGTTCCCGACGCGTGGCGTCCGGGCTGGACCTGATCGCTACCGCGGCCGTCGCTTCGGCGTGCTCCTCGTGCGCGCGTGCGGGCTCGTGTTGACCTCCCCCGAAGGGCCCCGTAGCTTCGGTGGGGTGCCCCAGGTCCGCAGGTCGAAAGCCCGCGAACTCCGTCAGGACCCCGCAGGTAGCAGCGGTAAGTGTGGTGATCGCCGCTGCGGGTAGCCTGGGGCATCTCCTCTCTTTCCGTGCACCGCAGGTCACGCACACCGCTCTTGTCCCACACGGCTCTCGCCCGCAAGTACCGCCCTCGCACCTTCGCCGAGGTGGCCACGCAGGAGCACGTCTCCGAGACGCTGCGCCGGGCGGTCGCCGGGGGGCGTGCCGGCCACGCCTACCTCTTCTGCGGCCCCCGCGGCGTGGGGAAGACGACCCTCGCGCGCGTGCTGGCGATGGCGCTGAACTGCGCTCGCCGGACACCGGAAGGGGAGCCGTGCGGGGAGTGCGAGAGCTGCACGCGCATCTGGGGCGGGCAGACGGCTCTGGACGTCGTGGAGATCGACGCCGCATCGAACCGGGGAGTCGACGATGCACGCGACCTCAGGGAGCGCGCCATGTACGCTCCCTCCGAGGAAGGGCGGTACAAGGTGTACATCGTCGACGAGGCGCACATGCTCACCCGGGAAGCGTGGAACGCCCTCCTGAAGATCCTGGAGGAGCCTCCCCCACGGGTGATCTTCGTCTTCGCCACCACCGAGCCGCAGAAGATCCAGCAGTCGGCGGCTCCGATCCTGTCGCGGTGCCAGCGTTTCGACTTCCGGCGCATCGGCGTGGGGGACATCGTCACGCGCCTGCGCCAGGTGCTGGACGCCGAACGCGGCGAGGCTTCCGACGATGCGCTGCGGCTGATCGCCCGCAAGGCGGACGGCGGAATGCGCGACGCCCTCTCGCTCCTCGATCAGGTGCTCGCCCTCACCGGGGGCGAGGTCGAGGCCGAATCCGTGCGTCGCGTGCTGGGCCTCGTGGAGGAGGAGCGCTACCTGGAGCTCCTCGACGTGATCCTGGAAGGCCGTCACGGGGACGTGTTCGACCTGGTGGAGCGTCTCGTGGACGAGGGGTACGACCTCGTCGAATTCCACAACGGCCTGCTGGACGCCCTCCGCACGATGCTGAGGATCCGGCTCTCGCCGGACGCTCCGCTGGACCTGCGCGAGGACCAGCGCCGGGAGTTCGCCGAGCGCGCTCAGCGGTTCGGCCCCGGAGACCTCGTCCGCATGCTGTCCACGGCGGCCGAGCTGGAGGAGAGCGGCGGGCTCCGCCGGACATCCCACCCTCGCGTGCTCATCGAGATGCTGCTGCTCCGCCTCAGCTACCTCGACCGCACCGTGGACCTGGAGGAGCTGCTGCGCCGCCTGGGGGGATCTCCCGTGCCTCAGGGCGGCATCGGTGGAGGAGGGAGGGACGGGGGGGATGCAGTCCCTTCCGGCGTGGAGCGGCCGGCAGGCCGGTCCGCCGAGGGCTCTCCTCTCGTCCGTGGCTCCTCTGACTCCGGGGTGCCCTCCGGGAGTGGAGGTGAGCGCCGACGCGGGGCCCCGGACGGCCCGATCGTGCCAGCGGCGTCGCTCCAGGAGGCATGGGTCCGGTGGCTGGACGACGGTCGGCGCGTGCCCGGCGGCCTGAGCGCGCTCCTGCGCTCGACGTCGGTGAGGGCCGGGGACGGAGGCGAGGTGGAGATGACCCCTCCTCCCGGGCCCCTCGAGGAGCGCTTGCGCGAGCCGTCGGTGCTGGAGGCGGTGCGGGCGGGCCTCGCCCCGTACCTGGGCCGTGCGCCGCAGCTCGTCGTCGCGTCGCCGGCGGAGGCGCGGCACGGGCGCATCACCGAAGAGGCAGTGCGCCAGGACACGCTGAAGACCCTCTACCGCAAGGAACCACGCCTGGAACGGGCGGTAGAAGAACTCGACCTTGAACTCTTGGATTCGTGAGACGGGTGTCGGCCGGACCTCGGAGTGTGGAGGCAGATCGGTCCGGCGCCCTTCGTGCTCTCGGGATCGGCGGCGAATGAACAATCTCCAGCAACTCATGCAGCTCGGGCAGCAGCTTCAGGCGAAGATGTCCAAGCTCCAGGAGACCCTGGATGGGCAGAAGATCACGGCGACGTCCGGCGGGGGAATGGTGAGGGCCACCGTGGACGGGAAGGGCTCGCTCCAGGAGGTGCGGATCGACCCGACCTGCGTGAACCCGTCGGACGTGGAGATGCTGGAAGATCTCGTCCTCGCGGCGGTGTCGGAGGCGCAATCCAAGGCTCGCGCGATCTACGAGGAGGAGATGCGCAAGGCCGCGGGAGGCCTGCCGATGGGTCTTCCGGGGCTCTTCTGAGCCTTCGATCGGAGCCACGCCCCGCGTGTCGGTGATCGAGCGGCTCACCGGCGAGCTCTCGCGTCTTCCGGGGATCGGCCCCAAGACCGCCCTGCGGCTGGCGCATCACCTGATGAAGGGCCCGAAGGACGACGTGCGACGGCTCGCGCGCACCCTCGAAGAGATGGCGGAGCGGATCCGGCCGTGCGCGCAGTGCGGAGCGTTCACGGAGCAGGAGGTGTGCGAGGTGTGCGCCGACCCGCGGCGGGACGGCTCGGCGGTTTGCGTCGTGGAGGAGGCCTACGAGGTCGGGGCCATCGAGCGCACGGGCAAGTACCGTGGGCTCTTCCACGTCCTCGGGGGACGGCTCTCGCCGCTGGACGGGATCGGGCCGGACGCGCTGAACGTGGCGAAGCTGCTGGAGAGGATCACGGCCTCCGAGGGTGGGATCCGTGAGGTCATCGTGGCGACCAGCGCGAGCGTGGAGGGTGAGGCCACGGCGGTGTACCTCGAGCAACGGATCCGCGCGATGGGGCCGAGGGTAACCCGCATTGCGCGGGGCATTCCGGTAGGGAGTGACCTGGAATACGTGGACGGGACGACCATCGCGGAAGCGTTGGCCGGACGACGGGAGATGTGAGCGACGATGAGCAAGAAGCTGCGCGCGGCGGCGATCACGGTGCTGGCGGCGGCCGCCGCGGGCGCGGTCGCAGCATTGGTGATCCGCGACCAGGTCACGCGGCATCGTCGGGACCTGTTCAGCCCCCACCCGCTCCGGCGCCTCGCCGCGCTCACGCACATGAACCGGGAGCCGGCTTCCGTGGACGCCATCCGCCTCTTGAGGGACTTCATCGCCTGGGAGCCGCGCACCCTGCTCCGCAGGAGGGCCGGGGCGATCGTGGAGCGCATGGAGGACGAAGCGGCGCGACTCGGACTCCAGCCGGGATCGGGCGTGGCGTGAGCCGGGCGCTCCCGGCGCGGTTCCCTTGCCGGGCGGCCCGCCCTGCCCGAGTTTATGGGCCGTTCGTTGGGATGAGGGTCCTCGCACTCGTACGAGGGGAGGTCAGAGTCGACCTATGTCGATGATCAACTACGCCTCCCGTGAGATCAACTGCAAGATCGTCTACTACGGGACCGGTCTGGGGGGCAAGACGACCAACCTCGAGTACATCTACTCGCGGGTGAACCCGGAGACGAAAGGCAAGATGATCTCCCTGTCCACGGAGACGGAGCGCACGCTCTTCTTCGATTTCCTCCCCATCGATCTCGGGGAGATCCGGGGCTTCAAGACGCGGTTTCACCTGTACACGGTTCCCGGCCAGGTCTACTACAACGCCAGCCGCCGTCTCATCCTCAAGGGTGTCGACGGGATCGTCTTCGTGGCCGACTCGCAGCGGGCGCGGGCCGAGGCCAACATCGAGGCGATGCACAACCTGTACGAGAACCTGGAGAGCTACGGGTACGATCCCGCCCAGATCCCGTTCTCCATCCAGTACAACAAGCGGGACATGACCGACGTCCTGCCCGTGGAGGAGTTGCGCGCCCAGGTCAACCCCATGGGCGTTCCGGACTTCGAGAGCGTGGCCATCGAGGGGAAGGGCGTCTTCGAGACCCTCTCCTGCGTGAGCAAGATGGTCGTGAAAGCGCTCAGTTGATGGACTCCAGGAGACGGTCGTGCGGGGGAGCCGGCTGACCCTCCCGAATGCGATCACGGTCGCGCGGATCCTGGTGTGCCCCGCCATCTTCCTCATGGCGATGGCCCCGGATGCGGGTGTGCGCCTGGGCGCCTTCGCGCTGTTCGTTGTGGCCGGCCTGTCCGACGTCTGGGACGGCCGTCTCGCGCGTAGCCAGGGGTCGGTCAGCGACCTGGGCAAGCTCCTGGACCCCATCGCAGACAAGCTTCTGCTGGCGGCCACGTTCATTCCCTTCTATCTGATCTCGCACCGGGGCACGGCGGCCGGACTCATCCCGTGGTGGGGTGAGCTCCCGATGTGGGTGATGGTCGTCGTCTTCGGTCGGGAGATCCTGGTGACGGCGTTCCGCAGCTATGCCGTGGGGCGAGGAGTGGTCATCGCCGCCGGGAGGTCGGGCAAGCTCAAGGCGCTTTTCCAGTCGCTCTTCTCGGGTGGCCTGCTGCTGTGGTATCCGGTGCGCATGACGATCGTCGCGCACGGCTGGACGGCCACCTCCTTCTGGGGGTTCTGGCGGCAGTTCCACGGCGCCTGGGTGGGCGTGACGCTGGCGATCGCGCTGACGCTCAGCCTGTACTCGATGGGAGAGTACCTGTGGCTGTACCGTGGCCTGCTGGGCGTCGGAGCGCGGAGGGGGACGTCGTGAGCGCCCAGGGCGCCGCGAGCGGGTCGCGCGCGCCCCGAGCGGTCATCGTGACGGTCGGCGACGAGCTCCTTCTCGGCCAGACCGTGGACACGAACGCGGCCTGGCTCGGCAGGGAGCTGGCGCGCCGCGGGGTCCCCGTCGCTCGGCACACGACGGTCGCCGACGTGGACGAGGAGATCCGCCGCGCCGTGGCCGAGGCGGTGGAAGCGGCCGAGCTGGTGATCGTCTCGGGCGGGCTGGGACCCACCCCGGACGACCTGACCCGCGACTCGGTCGCCGCGCTCCTCGGCCGTGCGCTGCGTGTGGACGAGGGGCTCCTGGCCGCGCTCGAAACGCGCTTCAGGGAGCGGGGCTACCCGACGATGCCCGGACTGAACGTCAGCCAGGCTACGGTTCCGGAGGGAGCCCGGGTGCTCCCCAACCCGCACGGGACCGCGCCGGGGCTGGCCATGGAGTCCGGCCGCTCCCTGGTCGTGCTGCTGCCCGGCGTTCCGCGGGAGCTCCGGGGCATCTTCGAGGGAGGGGTGACGTCCCTGCTGGAAGAGCGCTTCGGCGACCGCCTCGTGCCGGTGCGGCTGCACTACATCCACACGACGGGAATCCCGGAGTCCCGACTTGCCGAGGTGGTGGCGGAGCGCCTGCGCGGAGAGGATCGGGGGCCCGTGGGCCTCGCGTTCCTCCCGGACCTGCACGGCGTGGACCTGCGCTTCACCGCGAGCGACGTGAGCGCCGAGGAGGCGGAGGGCTGGTTCGCCCGGATCGAGCGGGTGCTGGGCCCGGCAGTGGCGCCGTGGCGCTTCGACGCCCCCGAGGAGGGAGACCTGGTGGAGGCCGTGACCGGGGCGCTCAAAGCGCGGGGCCTCACCCTTGCGGTGGCGGAGAGCTGCACAGGCGGACTCATCGCGAAGCGGCTCACCGATCGCGCGGGTGCCTCGGACGTCTTCCGCGGTGGGGTGGTCGCGTACGCCGACGAGGTGAAGACGCGGCACCTGGGCGTGGGAGCCGAGACCCTCGCCGAGCACGGAGCCGTGTCCGAGCCGGTCGCGCTCCGGATGGCTCTCGGAGTGGCGGAGCGTTTCGGAGCGGACGCGGGCGTGGGTGTCACGGGGGTGGCGGGCCCGGGAGGAGGAACGGAGCGGAAGCCCGTCGGGACCGTGTGGTACGCCGCTGCCGTGCACGGCGAGGCCGAGGCGCGCATGACGCGCTTTCCGGGCGATCGGGAGGCGGTGCGCGAGCGCTCGGCGCAGGCGGCGCTGGCGCTGCTGTTGAAGCGCCTCGGCGGGTAGCTCGGCCGGCAGGGGCTGAACCGCGGCCGCTCGGCGTTGTATGTTCAACGGCCGACGGAGCCGAGACACAGAGGACCATGACCGAATCGGACGCGATGACCGACGAGATCGAGGATCAGGGCGACGACGCCACGCTTCCCGCGGACGAGGCCTCCCCGGTCGGAGGCCCGGAAGCGCCGGCGGGCGCGGAGGACGAGGACGAGGCGGACGAGCGCGAGCCCGAGCCGGGCGAGCCGGGCCCGTGGAGCCCGGACGAGTCCGTGTCGACCGAGGGTGAGGCGGTCGCCTCCCCCGAACAGGATCTCACGCTCCTCCGCGGCGAGCTCGATGCCCTGAACGAGCGCCACCTCCGCCTGGCCGCCGAGTTCATGAACTACCGGCGCAGGGTCGAGCAGGAGCGGAACGAGAGCTGGAGCCGGGCGCAGGCGGACCTCGTGGGGCGGCTCCTGGAGGTCGTGGACGACCTCCAACGCGTGGCCGGCCTCGATCTGTCCAACGCGACGGCGGAAGCGATCATGGAAGGGGTCGACCTGGTGGAGCGCAAGTTCGCACGCGCCCTCGAGGACGCGGGCGTCGAAGTGATCGACCCCGAGGGCGAGCTCTTCGATCCCGAGACGATGGAGGCGGTGATGCGCGTGAGCGCCGACTCGGAGGAGGAGGACGACTCGGTGGCTCAGGTGTTCCAGAAGGGATACGCCTTCAAGGGCCGGCTCGTCAGGCCCGCGAGGGTGAGCGTCCGCAAGAGCGACTGACCGTCTCATGGCCGGCGGGAGCAAGGACTACTACGACGTGCTGGGCGTCGGAGAGAAGGCATCTGCGGAGGAGATCAAGAAGGCCTACCGCAAGCTCGCCAAGCAGTACCATCCGGACGCCAACCCGAACGATCCGCACGCGGCCGACCGGTTCAAGGAGATAGGGGAGGCGTACTCGGTCCTCTCCGACGCGGACAAGCGCAAGCAGTACGACAACATGCGCAGGCTGGGCGCCTTCGGATTCGGGCGGGGGGCGCCGCGAGGCCAGCGGCCGGGCACGGGAGGGTTCGAGTCGCAGCCGGGGTTCTCGTTCGAGGACCTGCAGGGGGGCTTCGGGAGCATCTCCGACCTGTTCAGCTCGCTTTTCGACCTGGGCCGGAAGGGGGAGGCGCACGGCGGTCCTTCCCGGCGAGGTCCGGAGCGGGGGCAGAACGTCGAGTACCTCGTGGAGGTCCCGTTCCTCACGGCCGTACGCGGGGGACGGATCGCCGTGGACGTCTCCATCACCGAGGAATGTGCCACCTGCCACGGGAGCGGAGCCAAGCCGGGCACGGATCTCAAGCGGTGCACCGAGTGCGGGGGAAGCGGGCACGTCTCCTTCGGCCAGGGCGGGTTCGCGGTGAAGCGGCCGTGCCCGGCCTGCTTCGGGCGCGGGAAGCTGCCCGTGACGCCCTGCCCGTCGTGCCAGGGGAGGGGTACCGTGCGCCAGGTCCGCAAGATCCAGATCGCCGTGCCCGTGGGCGTCGACTCGGGCTCCAAGGTCCGCCTGTCGGGACAGGGAGAGCGGGGTAGCGGGGGCGGGACGCCGGGAGACCTGGTCATCACGTTCAAGGTGCAGCCCCATCGGTTCTTCCGGCGCGAGGGGCTCGACGTCCACGTGACGGTGCCGATCAACATCGTCCAGGCCACGCTCGGCTCGAAGATCCGCGTGCGCACGGTCTCGGGGAAGAAGGTGGTGCTCACGATCCCCGCCGGCACCCAGTCGGGCACGAGGTTCCGCATGCGCGGCCAGGGCATCGAGAAGGGGGACCGCGTCGGGGACGAGTACGTGGAGGTGAGAGTGGAGGTCCCCGACAAGCTCTCCGACGAGGAGCGGAGGAGGATGGAGGAGTTCGCCTCGAGCGCCGGCCTGAAGCACTAGGCGGACGCGCTCCGGCGGAGCCCCGCGCACCCTAGCTCCGCGACGACTCCGGCGCGCGGGCCCTCGCGATGCGCCCGCCTCCCAGGACGCGCTCTCCGTCGAATACCACGGCGGACTGGCCGGGGGTCACGGCGCGCTGCGGATCCAGGAGCTCGAGGACGAGCACGTCGCCGCCCGCCGTCACGACCCGGGCCGCGGCGTCCGGGGCCCGGTACCGGAGCTGCACCCGCACCTCCGCACCTCTTCCGGGGGGCTCGGAGAGCCAGTTCACCTCCGAGATCTCGACGCCGTCGGTGAGCAGCTCGTCCCGGGTCCCCACCACGACCTCGCGCGATGCCGGCCGGATCTCGAGCACGAAGAGCGCCTCCCCGAAGCCGCCTCCGAGACCCTTGCGCTGGCCGACGGTGAAGCCGGCGTATCCGTGGTGCTCGCCCAGCACGCGCCCGCCCCGGTCGACGATCTTACCCGGCAGGAGCGCGGGATGGACCGGTCCGAGCTTCTTGTTGAGGAGATCCCTGTAGTCACCGGTAGGTACGAAGCAGATCTCCTGGGACTCCGGCTTGTCGGCCGTGTCGAGCGAGAGGGTCCGCGCCCGCTCCCGTACCTCCGCCTTGGTCAACGCTCCGACGGGGAAGCGAAGCTTCGGGAGCATGTCGCCCGGAAGCCCCCACAGGAAGTACGCCTGGTCCTTGCGCCGGTCGACGCCGCGCAGGAGGGCCGAGCGCTCCGGGCCGTGCTCCACCCGGGCGTAGTGACCGGAGGCGATCGTGTCGCACCCCAGGAGGCGGCCGCGCCGGAGCAGGTCGCGGAACTTCGTGTTGGCGTTGCAGCGCACGCACGGGTTGGGTGTCCGGCCGTTCGCGTACTCGCCCACGAAGTCGTCGACGACGTCCCGGGTGAACTCCTCCTCCACGTCGAAGACGTAATGCGCAATGCCGAGCCTGTCCGCCACACGGCGAGCATCGGCGATGCCCTCCAGCCCGCAGCAGGTCCTGCCGTGCCCGGGGCTCTCCGAGTAGCAGAACGTCTTCATCGTGACGCCCACCACGTCGTGCCCCGCTTCGACGAGAAGCGCGGCGGCCACGGAGGAGTCCACGCCGCCCGACATCGCGACCAGCACGCGGCTCACGCCCGGCCCGCGCCTCCGAGGCGCGCCAGCACGGTCACCATGGCATCCACCGCGCGGTCTACGTCCTCGACGGATGTGGTGCGTCCGAGCGAGAAGCGCACGGTCGCCGTTCGGTCGTCGCTACCGTACAACGCCCGGATCACGTGGCTCGCGCTCACGCTTCCGCTGCTGCAGGCCGATCCGCCCGACGCGGCGATCCCGTCCAGGTCGAGGGCCGTGACGAGCGCCTGGCCGTCCACGCCCGGGACCCCCACGCTGGTGATGTGCGGCGCGCGAGGGCCCTCGCCCGCGTTGACGCGCAGCCCCGCCACACGAGCGCCGAGCCCGCCCTCGAGACGCTCGCGCAACACACGCAGGCGATCGGACTCGGCGTCCCGCTCCTCGACGGCCAGGCGAAGCGCGGTCGCGAGGCCCACCGCGCCCGCCACGTCCTGCGTGCCCGGACGGAGCCCGCCCTCCTGCCCGCCGCCGTGAAGCAGCGGCGCGAGCCGCAGGTCCGAGCGCACGTAGAGGACCCCGGTCCCCTTCGGCCCGTAGATCTTGTGTCCCGTGAGGGTGAGGAGGTCCACCGGCGTCTGGTCCACGCGCACCTCGACCTTGCCCACGGCCTGGACGGCGTCCGTGTGGAGGCATCCGCCGGCGGACCTGACGCGCTCCGCCATGGCGGGGACGGGAAGCACGAGGCCTGTCTCGTTGTTGACCCACATGAGCGAGACGATGGCGGGGCCGTCGCGCAGGGCGGCGTCGAGGGCGTCCGTGTCGAGCGTTCCCTCACGGGACACCGAGAGCTTCACGAGCCTTCCCGCCCCGCTTCCGGCGGCCTGCTCGGCAGCCTCCAGGACCGCCTTGTGCTCGACGGCGCTCACGACCACCGTGGGCGATCCGCCCTCGTACCGGATCCAGGCGGCGCGACCCGCTACGGCGAGGTTGTCGGACTCCGTGCCCCCGCGCACGAAGTGGATCTCGCCGGCCCGCGCGCCGAGCGCGGCCGCGACCTGCGCGCGTGCGCCCTCGAGCGCGGCGGACGCCTCACGACCCCAGCGGTGGACGCTCGAGGGGTTGCCGAACCGCTCGGTGAGGTAGGGCGCCATGGAGCTCCGCACCTCCTCCCTCATCGGAGTCGTGGCGGCGTGGTCGAGGTAGACGGCGTCCATGGCGGATCGATTTCCCGGATGCGGGGAGGCCCGTAACTTAACCCCAACGGATCGTCGTGGCTCGACCCCACGGCGGATCTCTCGTTCCGCAGCTCCTCCTCCGGAGGGCCATGATCGCCGCGCCGCCACCCTTTCCCGAGGGCCGACCGCCCTGCTTCCGCTCGACGGTCCACGGAACGGTCTTCGCGGGCCGCGACCGTCACCTCGAGAGCGTGGGTGAAGGCGATGCGCTCCGGCTCGTGGCGGATCCGCCGGGTCAGGACGATCCGGAGGTCTGGGTGCACCTCACCTCCGGGGAGCCGATCGGCCACCTCCCTCCGGAGATCTGCAGCTGGCTCTGGCCCTGGATCCGGAGTGGCGGGGTCGCCGAGGCCCGCGCGCTGCGGGTGGGCGGTGCCGACGTGCCCTCGTGGCGGCGGGTGGTGCTCGAGGTGTCCTGCCGGACGTGAGCGTGCCGGTCTCTACGGCGGCGCGCGGCCCGACGGTCAGAACGTCGACACGGTCAGGTCCGTGAGGTTCTCGACCGCCAGCGTCTCGTCCGCGCGGTAGGGCTCCCCGTAGGCGACCCGGATGAGCGAGCCGTAGTGCGCCGCCTGCACCCGGATCTGCTCCATGAGCGGCCGATCCCCCCCGGGGAAGACCTCGCCGGCCTGCGAGAGCCCCGGAAACTGCGACGCATAGGCCGAGACGGCGTCGATCTTGCGGTCCATCTGGGCGGTGATGTCCACGACGAAGTCGGGCCGACCCGCGCTCTCGCGGAACGCGGTCGCGTAGACGAGCTTCCGGGGACGGAACGGATCGCCGTCCGCGTCCAGGTTCTTCAGGCCCGCGAGGAAGCACGCGTCGCGCACGAGCTCGGACGCGATGCGGTGGTCCCGGTGGCGCCCCACCTTCCAGTGCGTCACGACCACCGCAGGGCGGAGCGCGCGCAGGTGCTCGACCAGGGTCCGCCGCGAGGGCTCGTCGTTCTCGATGCGGGAGTCGGGCAGCCCCGCGCAGCGCCGCACCGACAGGCCCATGATCCGGGCCGCCGCGGCCGCCTCCCGCGCCCTCGTCTCCGCGGATCCGCGCGTCCCGCTCTCTCCCGCGGTGAGGTCGAGCACGCCGACGCGTCGGCCGGTCTCGGCCGCCTTGAGGAGCGCCCCGCCGCAAAGCAGCTCGGCATCGTCCGGGTGGGCCATGACGGCCAGGAGGTCCAGGTTCGTAGCTTCGCCCACGTTGGTCTCCGGTCTCATGTCATTCGTGGCGCAGGGCCACCACGGGCTGGAGCCTGCTGGCCTGGTAGGCCGGGAGCAGCCCGAAGAGCATGCCGGTCAGGGCCGCCATGGCCAGTGCCGCCCCGACGGACCACAGTGGGATGCGCGCGGGCAGGGGGGTCAAGGCCGCGACCGCCGTGGCGAGGACCCACCCACCCAGCATGCCGATGGCGGCTCCCATGGCGGTGAGCACCGAGGCCTCGACCAGGAACTGCCAGAGGATCTCCCTCTGGGTCGCTCCCACCGCCTTGCGGATCCCGATCTCGCGCGTGCGCTCCGTCACGGAGATCATCATGATGCCGATGACCCCCACGCCGCCCACGAGCAGTCCCGCGGAGGACAGGGCGAGCATCACGAGGAAGAACGCGCCGGTCAGGCGGTTGAACAGGTCCAGGATCTGCGCCGACGACATGAGCGAGAAGTTGTTCTCCTTCCTGGGACCGAGCCCCCGCATCGTGCGCAGCGCCGTGATCACCTGGTCCTTCGCGTCGTCCATGCTGACCGAGTCCTTCGGGACCACGTAGATGTTCGCCTGCCACGCCGACGCCCGTAGCCGGTCCCGCGCGGACGAGTAGGGGAAGACCGCCCAGTACTTCACTGCGTTCGTGAAGATGTTCGGTGCGGGCTTGAAGACGCCCAGGACCGTGAATGCCGCCACCGTGCCGTTCGACGTGTTGGCCACCTGGATCCGGCGGCCCAGCGGGTCGAGCTGCCCGAAGAGCTGCGCGGCGAGTTGGTCGGAGACGATGACGACCGGGCGATCCTCCCGTACCTCGCCCGGCGTGAAGTCGCGCCCCGCGACGAAGTCTCCTCGTTGGTACGCGGCCCAACCGGAGGACTCGCCGTTCACGTTCACTCCCTTGACCTGATGGCTCTGGTAGGCGAAGTCGGCCTGGAAGCTGAAGGCGTACAGCGCATCCTGGATCCCGGGGAGGGCGGCGATGCGCTGGGCCTCCGCCGGCTCGATCTGGGGCTTGTTCCACCAGGGCGGCCGGCCTCCTGGCCCCACCTGCGTGCGGACGGCGGTGAAGTCGAAGCGCGCCACGATGAAGTTGTTGGGCCCCGCCGACTCGAACGCCGACATCACGCTCGAGCGGATGCCGGTGATCACCGCGGCGATCACCACGACGACCGTCACCCCCACCGTCACGCCCAGGATCGTCAGGGACGAGCGCAGCCAGTTCGTCCGCACCGCGTCCCACGCGATCCGGAGCCCCTCGACGAGCACCTGTAGATTGGAGGCGTGCTCCCGAGCCCGCTCACTCATACCGGAGCGCCTCCACCGGGTCCATCTTGGAGGCGCGTGCCGCGGGGTAGACGCCGGCCAGGACTCCCACGGTGAGGCCCAGCCCCACCCCGAGGGCGCTCCAGCCGACGCTCACCGCGGCGGGGATGGGCGAGACCGCCGATACGATTCCGGCGATCGCGAGGCCCGCCGCGACCCCGAGCATGGCCCCCACCGTGGACAGGGTCGCCGACTCGATCAGCACCTGCGTCAGGATGTCGCGCCGCCGCGCGCCGATCGCCTTGCGCACACCGATCTCGCGGGTCCGCTCCATGACCGACACCAGCATGATGTTCATGATCACGATGCCGCCCACCACGAGGGAGATCGCCACCAGTCCGGGAAGCGCCGTGAAGAGGATGCGCGAGATCTTGTTCCAGAAGGAGATCGCCTGCTCGGCCGTCTGCAGTGAGAAGTCGTCCGGCTGCGCCGGGCGCAGCCCATGGCGGGTGCGCATGATGCCCTCGATCTGGTCCTCCGCGTCGGTGAGCTGATCCGGGTTGATCGTCTGCACCACCACGTCGTCCACGACGCCGTGCGGGTTGGTGACGTTCTGGATCGGGGAGCGGGCGGGCGCGATCGCCAGGTTGTCGAGCGACTGGCCGAAGAGTGAGCCCCGCTTCTCGAGGACGCCTATCACGCGGTAGGGAAAGCCGCGGATGCGCAGCGTGTGCCCGATGGGGTCGAGGTCCTGGAAGACGGCGGTGGCGGTCTGGGCGCCGATGACCACGACGGGCATGCCCGCCTGGGCCTCCTGCGGCGTGAAGATGCGGCCTCGGGCGATCTTCAGGTCGCGGATGTGGAAGATCTCGGGCGAGGCGCCCTCGACCATCACCCCGGTGACCGACCGCCCGTTGTCGCCCTCCGCGCTGGCGGACGTCGCGCTTTCCACGGCCACGCGCGCCGGCACCGTGAGCTGGGCCCGGATCGCCTCGGCGTCGGCATACGTGATGGTCGGCCGGCGCAGGCGGGCGCGCCACTCCTCCTCGTTCACGTTGACGTTCACCTCGGGCCAGCGGCTGAGCGTGACCGTGCTCACGCCGAACACCTCGGCCGTGAAGTCCTCGCGCACGTAGCGGTCCAGCCCCTCCACGACCGTGACGACGACGATGAGGAACATGACGCCCATGATCACGCCCAGGAGGCTGAAGAAGGACTTCAGCTTCTGGCTGCGGATCTGCGTCATCGCGAGGACGACGCCCTCCCAGAATTGCATCGCTCGCCGCTCCGCGCCTCTGGGTCAGGCGCCCGCGGCCGCACCGGCCGCGGCGGGCTCCACCAGACGCTTCACGGCGTCGCCGTTCTTGAGCAGCCGGATCTTCTCGTACGGTCCCGAGACGACCGTGTCGCCCTGGGCGAGGCCCGAGACGATCTCGAAGTAGTCCTGGCCGGTGATGCCCACCTTCACGGGCTGGAACTTCACCTTCCCGGCGTGGACCACGTACACGCCCTCGACGTCGTTCGCCGCCGCCCCCGCTCCGATCTGGGCCGAGTCGGCGTTCAGGGAGTCGGTGCGCTCCCTCACGGCCAGCGCGATGATCGGAACCGCCAGCACGTGATTCCGGCGCGCGGTCACGATGTCGGCCGTCGCCGACAGGTCCGGGCGCAGCGGCGCGTTCGTCGAGTCCAGGCGGACGACCACGTAGAAGTCGATGGCCGCCTGCTGGCCGGCTGCCTGCTGCGAGGGCGGCTGGATCGCGGAGTTTCCGATCTCGGTGACCTTTCCCGTGAACACCCGGTTGGGAAACGCATCGATGTGCACGACCGCGCTGTCGCCCAGGGCGAGCTTGGGCACGTCGGTCTCGTCCACCTGGACCTTGGCCTCCATGACCGAGAGATCCGAGATCGTCAGGATGAGGCTTCCCGCGTTGTTCATCGTACCGATGATCACCGTCTCGCCCTGGGAGACGTTGAGCCGGGTCACGGTCCCGGAGATCGGCGCCCGGATCACGGTCTTGGAGAGCATGTCCTGGGACTCGGCGAGGGACGCCTGCGCCTGCGACACCCCGAACCGCGCGGCCTGCAGGTTCGCCCTGTCCACCTCCAACGTCGTGCGCGCGTCGTCGATCTGCTGGGGGCTCACCAGCAGGGAGTCCCGACCCTTGATCTTCAGCAGGCGGTCGAGGTTGCGCTGGGCGCTGACCAGGTTCGCCTCCTGCTGTGCCTCCTGGGCCCGGCTCTGCGACAGGGCCGCCGCGGAGCGCTCGCGGGCGGCCTCCGACTGGGCCGGATCGAGGCGCAGCAGGACCTGTCCGGCGTGCACCGCATCGCCCTCCTTGACCAGCACGGTGTCCACCTTGGCGGAGATGTCCGAGCTGATGTCCACCTTCCGATGAGCCTCGATGTTCCCGCTGGCCGTGACCACCTGGACCAGGTCGCGACGGTTCACCTCCGCCATCCGCACCGCGATCCCCTGGTTGCGCGCATGGGCAATGCTCAGCGCCGCCGCGGAGCCGAGCACGGCCACTGCGAGGACTCCCACGAGAACCTTCGTCCGCGTCTGCATCTTGGAGCCGTTACCTTGCTGGTCGTCAGTTTCGGAGGGAGCCGCCCACGAGCGTCTCCAGGCTGGTCACCGCGTCGTGATAGGAGTACACGGCGGATAGCCTGTCGCTATTCGCCTGCGTCTCCACGGTCTCCGCGTTCACGAGGTCCACGAACGTGATCGATCCTACCTCGTACTGCTCGCGCGCCAGGCGGAGCTGCTCCTCGGCGAGCTTCTGGTTGCGCTCCTCGAGCAGCGCGCTCTGGTACGCTGCCTTGACGTTCGCCAGGTCCACCGCGAGGTCCGCGCGCAGCGCGATCTCCTGCTGGCGAACCTGTTGGTCCGCGTCCTGCCTCTGGAGCTCCGCCGCCTCCAGGCTGCGCTGCCGGGTGAGCCCTTGGAAGATCGGAATGCTCACGCCCACGCTGACCGTGAGGGGGGAGTTCTGGAACCTGAACGGAAACTGATTGTTGTGGTTGATGATGGCCTGACGCTGGGCGTCCGTGAAGGCGAACTGCGAACAGTCCATGGGGGGCAACGGCTCGGCCAGGCGGGCGTAGATGTTGTTGGTGGCCACGCACTGCGCCACCTCCTGCTGGACGGCCGCCTGGGCCTGGGCCACCTCGAAGTTCGTATTGCTCGCCTCCTGGGTGAAGCCGGAGAGCCCCATGCTGATCGACAGGGTAGGGTAGTACGCGGAGCGGGCGGAGCTCACCCCGATCGCGGCGGCCTTCCGGGCGGAGAGGCGGGCCTCCAGCGTGGGGTTCTGCCGTACGGCTCGGGCGTAGAGCTCGTCCAGCGTCCAGGTGGGCTGGGTCAGCTCGAACTGCGTCGTGAGCGTGATGTCGCGGTCACCGGACACGCCCATCTGCTGCAGGAGGCGGAGGCGCGCCGTCTCGAGGGCGGTCTGGGCCTGGAGGAGGGAGACGCTGTCGCGGCCGAGCTGCACCTGAGCCTGCCCCACGTCGATGGTCGTGGCCGAGCCCACCGCCTGCCGACCCTCGGCGAGGCGGAGGTTGAGCTGTGAGTTGGCGACCTGCTGCCGGGCCAGGGCGACGGCCTCCTGCTCGCGCAGCATCTGGACGTACGCGTTCGTGACCTGCGAGACCATGGTTCCCTCGGCCTCCCGGGTGTTCGCGATCGTCGTGCGGCGGTTGGCGTTCGCCTGGGCCGGACCGAGGATCTTCGCCCAGCTCAGGCTGTAGTTGACCGAGAGGTCGTAGCTCGACATGTAGTACGAGGGCAGGCCGCCGAAGCCGAGCTGGCTCAGCGTGAGCGCGCCGAACTGCTGATTGCCTGAACCCTGCCACGCGGCCGAGCCACCCACGGAGGCGCCCGGCAGGAGCTGACCCCAGGCCTGCCGCACGTCCCAGTTCGAGAGCTCCGGGTCGTTCGCCGCCTGCAGGTATGTCGGGTTCTCGTGGCGCGCGATCGCGAGCGCCTCGTCCAGCGTCAGGCGGGCGGGCACAGTCTCCTGGGCGCCGGCTCCGGACGCGGCGAGCACCGCTCCAAGGGCCAGCGTGAACACTCGCATCCTCATCCTCGAGAGCTCCCTGCTGATGTGCGTGGGAAGGTCGGGTGGGGCATCCGGCCATACGGTGGAGGGCGTCGCCGGGTTTCGACGAGAGCCGCCGCGGAGGCGCGCACCCATCGTGGAACAGTACGGGGCGCCGCCGCGCGTCCTTCATCCGCGACGGCTCCGGGCTCCTAGCCTACAAGGTCCCGGCGCTCGGCGACATACCCGCGGGCGGGTATCTCGACCCGCAGAACCCGGCCCTGCCGGTCGAACCACACGATCCGACGGTCGGAGCCCGCCGAGAAGGTGACCTTGCGGGCCGCCACGACCGTCTCGTTCAGCCGCAGGCTCTCGTCCGTCCAGGCCGACGCCACCAACTCGATCTGGCGCCTGGCGCGTGGCTCGATGACCCAGGCATGACCGCCCGGAGGTACGTTGCGCAGGAAGTAGTACTGGTGGGCCACGTCCTGCTCCAGGATACGGGTGTCGGGCCGGGCCAGGAACTCCAGCTCTTCCTCTCCGGCCGAGGAGCGGCTCAACGACACGTAGCGGTTTCCGGACCGGCTCAGCCGCAGCTCCATCGCGTGCGGCCCGGAGACCTTCACCTGGTACTTGTTGACCGCCGAGTCCAGCCCGGGGGCCTCGAGGAGGGGGCGGATCACTTCGGTCCCGCCCGGCACGCTCAGCGTCACCACGCCGTGGGCGATCACCCGACCCTGTCCCTCGCTTCCCGCTTGCTGGATGGCGAAGGTCTCCGTGCCGGCGGGCTTTCCGTGGAGGGTTATGGCGAAAGTACCCTCGTCCAGGACGATGCTCTGGCCGGCGGCTGGTGCTGCCGCGGCGAGCACGGCCAGAACAACCGCGCCGACGGCGTGTGACAGCGACATCTGGGCTCCAGCGTCAGGGATCGTGGCCTGCCGGGCGCTACGCCGGCAGCCCGAGATGCTACCCCTGCGGCGGGCGCGCGTTCGGGGAGAGGGCCGTGGCGAGCGCATCCACGTAACGCTCGAAGATCGCCCGGCCCTTCTCGCGCGACGCCCGGCTCGGCCTGCCCACCACGCCTCCGGACTCGGGCGGGGGTGTGGGGATCCTCCCCTGCGTGTATCTTCGAAGCGTGCGGGCCTCCGGAACGAAGTCCCCGGCCACGGCGAGCCGCACGGATTCCGGCGCCAGGTGCAGGAGCAGGGAAGTCTCCAGCTCTCCCCCGTGCTCGCGCTCGGGGTCCCCTTCCACGAGGTCCGCCACGTCGATACGGAAGAGGTCGAAGACCGTGGTGACGGCCGTGGCGGTCAGCGCCATGAGGAGCGCCTCGAGATGGGGCTCGTAGCGGTGTGCCGTCACGATGATGCATTCGGTGACCCCGTGGTCCTCCCAGCGCGCGAGCAGCTCGTTGACCGCACGGTGAAAGGTCTTGCGGCGCAGGCCGGCGACGCCGGCGAAGGGACCTCCTCCCACGGCCACGCCGTAGTAGAACGGGGGCGCCCTCAACACGCCGAGCCGCTCCGAGACGTCCTCGGCGACCCGCGACGCGATCACGACGTTGGCGCCCAGGGGGAGGTGGGGACCGTGTTGCTCCAGCGCACCGACGGGGAAGATGAGCCGCGGCTCGCGGGCCAGGATGCGCCCCACCTCGGGCCAACTGAGCTGCTGCAACGCGTATGACATCATCCTCCAGGTCTTCCGGACGGTGGGCCCGTGTCGCGGCGGCGGCCGGCTGGCTGGGGCCATGGCTCGGAGTCGCGGCCCTCGGGATCTGGTCGGGAAGGCCCGACAGCGCGCTCCTGGGCGTCGCGGCGGCGGGGGTCGCGGCCGCAGTAGCCTGGGGCCGGCGGTCCGGGCTCGCCTGGTCGGTCGGCGTCGTGGTCCTCGTCGGGGGAATCCTGGCGGGTTTCCTGGCGCACCGCCAGGTGGCGACGCTGGAGTCGCACTGGGGGGCGTACTGGGAGGCCCGCGAGGCCCGGGTCGGCGAGGAGCTCAACCGCGCTCTGACGGCACGGCTGAACGAAGGGGAGGCCGCAGCCGACGCGCTCGCGGCCAGGGCGGGCGATCGCGCGTTCCTTCAGGACCCGGACGCGCTCGAGGATCTCCGCGCGCGCTTCGACGTCTCGGCCGTCGCGCTGTACGACGCGCAGGGCGATCTGGTCGCGTGGAGCGGGTCCCACCACGGCCGCGTTCCCATGGAGGTCCGCAGGGGAAGCCGACGGTATCTGTACAGCGACCTTCCGCTCTTCGGCTATCTGTACGTGACCACTCCGGCCGGAGACGGCACGGCCATGGCCGCCCTGCTGCTGCGCAGCGACCTGCCGTGGGAGAGGGATGCCGACGCGAACGACTTCGCGACGGAGTTCCGCCGAACGGTGGGCGAGGGGATCCGCATCGTGCGCGGGCCGGTGCCCGCGGACACCCCCGGGTGGGATCTTCGCCTGGGCACCCAGGTCCTCTTCACGGTCGTGCCCGAGCAGCCGGCCCGGGCCGCCCGCGTCACGGGGACGCTGGACCACTGGCGCGTGCTCGTCTCCGGGGCCGCGCTCGTGGCCTGGCTCCTGCTGGCGCTGGGCGGTCCAACCCGGATGGCGGCGGCCGCCGCATCGTCCGTCACGCTGATGACGCTGGCGGGCGCCCTTCCGCTCGAGCGACTTCCGGCCCTCGCTCCCCTGTTCGACCGGTCGCTGTATCGATTGCCGGGCCCCGTGCCGATCTCGCTGGGACGCTTCGGGCTGCTCGTCCTGGCGGCGGTGACGGCGGCTGCGGTCGTGCCGCGATCCCGACGCCGGCTGCCGATCTGGGTGACGGGCGTGCTCGCGGCGCTGATCCTCCCGGCCCTGGTTGTGTGGATGCATGCGGGCGCCCCTGGCGTCACCCTCGCGCGTGGGCAGCTCCCGTGGATCGTCTACCAGGGGATCGTGACCCTCGTGCTGTCCCTGGCGGTCGGGACGCTGCTGGCGGCGAGCCGGGGAGCGTCGCGCCGACGCTCGCTCGCGGTGGCGGGGGTGGTCGCCGGGTTCCTGCTCGGCACGGGAACCGTCGTCTTCGTGTGGACCCGTGGCGCCGTTCCGGTGTGGTGGCTTGCGCTGTGGGGGCTCCCCGTGGCGGTCACGGCCGCGTCGATGGGGAGCTGGCGGGGCTGGCAGCGCTCCCTGGCCGGCTGGATGCTCGCCGGCGCGCTCGCCGGGTCGCTGGCGATCCCTTCAGCGTGGGCGGACCGGGTGCAGGCCCGCATGGCGCAGGCGGCCGAGCGGTTGCGCTCGATCGGGGCGCCGGAGGATCCCCCGGTCGAGCGCGCCCTGCTCCGGCTCGGGAACGCCGCCGTGCGGCTGGACTCGAGAGGCGAGGAGGGTGTGGCACTGCTCTGGGCCGCCTGGCGTCAGAGCGGCCTGGCGGAGCTCGGGCAGCCGCTGTGGCTCACGCTGTGGTCCTCCGCCGCCATCCCACGCCAGGAGTTGCGCGTGGGGGTCAGCCCGGACCGCCCCGCGTTGGCGGCGCGGGTCGTGGAGGAGGACGGCCGGATCGATCACCCGAAGGTGCTCCACTACGATCAGGACGACGCGCGCTACGTCCTGGTGGCCCCCCTGAGGGGGGGGATCCTCACCGGCGTGGCGCCCCCGTTCGCGGACCCGGCCGTGTTCTCCCCTCTGGACCCCCTGCTGGGCGGACGGAGCCGCCAGGAGACGCGGCGGCTCACCCTCATCCCGCTGCCGGCCGGCCCGCCCGAGGTCCCGGACTCCCTGCACTGGCGGCACATCGCGGCGGGCTGGCAGGCCGCGCTCCGTGTGGCGTTCTCCCCTGACACGCGCTATCGGGCCCACTACACGGTCGATCTTCCGGGCGGCCTCCTCGCGCTGGCTCGCGGCACCCTGCTTCTCCTCCTGGACGTCGCGCTGCTCATGCTGTTCTGGACCGGCGGACGCGCGCTCCTGCAGGACGTCGCGCCGCCGGAGATGGGATGGCGAGGGCTCGTGATCTCGTTCCGCGCGCGCGTGACCCTCGCTCTGTTCGGGTTCTTCGTCCTCGCCATCGGCATCTTCGGGACCGCGGCCTACCGCACCATCGAAGGGGCCTCGCACCGGGCAGCCCGCGTGCTGGCCGCACGTGTGGTCGAGGATGCCGCGCAGTCGTACCTGCAGGTGGGAGGGCAGGTGAACCTGCTCGCGCGCAGGGTCGGCGGCGAGCTGCTCGAGTACCGCCATGGCGCCCTCCGGGACGGGTCGCTCGAGGAGTTGGTCGATCTGGGCGTGTACGAGGGGTGGGTTCCCTATGCCACGCATCTGCAGCTCGACGAGAGCGAGGGCCTGCGGGAGTTCACGGAAGGACGCCTGGGCGACTGGCAGTACGTGGCCGCCTACCGGCGCATGCCCGACGGAGACGTGCTCGCGGCGGAAGTGCCGTTGCAGGCGGGTGCCACGGCCATCCGTGGGTCGGACCTGGCCGAGCTTCTGGGCTTCTCGCTGGTCCTCGGCGCCGTGCTCTCGCTGGCGCTGGCCCTTCTGGTGGGCCGTACCCTGACCCGCCCCATCCAGGCGCTTCAGGTCGCCTCGGAGCGGGTGGGCGCCGGCAACCTGGGCCTGCATCTGCCCGAGGGCCGCACGGACGAGTTCGGGTCGGTGTTCAGGGCGTTCAACCGCATGGTGGGGGGCGTCCGGCATGCGAGGCGACAGCTCGTGCGCACGTCACGCAGGACGCAGGCGATCATGGAGGAGGCGGCTGTGGGCATGATCGCGCTGGATGGGGCGGGGCGGGTCACACTCGTGAACCCGCGGGCGGAGGCGCTCCTGGGCAGGGAGATCCCGGTCGGGGTCCGCCTCGACGCGGCCGACGGCCCGGGTGCGGAGTTGTCCTCATGGCTGGCGGGCTACGCCGAGGCGGACGAGGAGGAGGCCACGGGGGAGCTGCACCCGGGGGAGCGGCGGCTGCGCGTGCGCGCGCGGCGCCTGCGCGGGGGCGGAGCCGTGGTGGCGTTCGAGGACGTCACGGACGAGATGCGCACCGAACGCGTCCTGGCCTGGGGCGAGATGGCGCGTCAGGTCGCACACGAGGTGAAGAACCCGCTCACGCCCATCAAGCTCAGCGTCCAGCACATCCGGAGGGCCTGGGACGACGGCCGTCCCGACTTCGATGCCATCCTGCGCAGGAACGTGGACGCGATGATCATGGAGATCGACCGTCTCGCGGCCATCGCCCAGAGCTTCTCGCGCTTCGGGACCCCGGACGAGGCAGTGCGGGAGCCGCTGGCGCGCGTGGATCTTCGCACGGTCGTGAAGGAGGTGCTCGCGCTGTACGCGGGCTCGGACGGACCGGTCCGCTTCCGGGAGGACCTTCCCGAGGATCTGCCGCCGGTGTGCGCGCGGGTGGCGGAAGTGAAGGAGGTTCTCGTCAACCTCCTCGAGAACGCACGGGACGCCGTGAAGGAGGGAGGCTCCGTGCGGGTCGAGGCCAGCGAGGGGACCTCGGGCCACGTAGCACTGCACGTCGTGGACGACGGTCCGGGGATTCCGTTGGAGCTGCTTCCGCAGGTCTTCGAGCCGCGGTTCAGCACCCGGTCCACGGGTGCGGGGTTGGGCCTTTCGATCGTGCGCAGGCTCGTCGAGTCGTGGGGCGGCACGCTCAGTCTCCAGAGCACGCGGGGGGCCGGGACGCGGGTCAGCATGTACCTCAGGACGTGGGACGGAGACGGGGCTGGGGGGGGTGGCGATGGCACGGAGGATGCGTCATCTTGAGTATGCTCTATGCGAAGCTTCCCGCCTCCTGGCTTCGCGCTCGGTGGGAGAGGCCCACGGCCTTCTTCCACACGCTATGGATCATGAACCTGGGCGGTGATGAGGAACTACGCGGCCGAACGCAGGTCGACGCGCGCCACTCCTGCCCTCCCTGTCTCCCAAGCGCCGGCGACATCGCAGTCCCTGCCGTCGTCCCCGCCAGCCGTCGAGCCCGTCGATTTGGCGGACTGGGTCGGGAGCCGCAAGGATCGACTGAGCGAGCGGTGGTGCCAGGAGGTCCGGCGGCGGGGCGAGGGCATGCACGCCGAGATCAACGGCCTCCTGGACGAGTTCCTGGAGCTCCTGGTCGACTTCCTGCCGGCCGTGCTCGGTCCGTACCGGGACCAGGTCGAGCCTCTCTGGAGACAGGCGGCTGAGCTGTTCGGCGCCACGGCGGCCCGCAGGGGCCTGGCGGCCGGGGAGGTGATCGAGGAGTTCCAGATCCTGCGTGAGGCCGTGATCCGTCTCCTCTATCAGGACCCTCCGGTCGCGGGCGGGACGCGCCTCTCGCTGAGGGACGTGCTCAGGTTGAATCGAGCCATCGACCGGGGCGTGACCCACGCCAGCATCGGGCACACCGACGCGCTCTTCTTCTCGCTGTTCGAGGGCTCGGGGATCCCCGACTCTCCGCCGCCCGCGGAGCTGGTGCGGGAAGTGCGGGCGCAGCTCGACAGCTTGCGCGCCGAGCTCGCGCAGATCCTCGGACACGCCGAGGGCGGTATGGCGCGAGCATCCGAGCGAACCTGACGCCGTACCGGAGTTGACCGTTTTCGCTGCCCACCCCCGAGATCATGAACGAGAGCAACCCTGTCGGTGAGGTCGGAGACCTCCCGCCCGAGGAGTTCCGGCGCGTCGCCCACGAGGCGGCGGACTGGATCGCCGACTACCTGACGAGCGTGGGCGAGCTGCCCGTGCAGACCCGGGTCCGTCCGGGCGAGATCCGCGCCCGGTTCCCGGGCGCGCCTCCGGAGGAGGGAGAGCCGCTCGCAAGCGCCCTGGAGACGTGGCGCGACGTGGTCGTTCCGGGCGTCACCCACTGGAATCACCCCGCGTTCTTCGGGTTCTTCCCGTCGAGCGCGTCGGCCCCCGGAATCCTGGGCGAAATGCTGGCGGCGGCGCTCAACGTGAACGCCATGACGTGGCGGAGCTCGCCGGCCGGAACCGAGCTGGAGGAGGTCGCCACCGATTGGCTGCGCCAGCTCCTGGGCCTCCCCGGGGAGTTCGACGGCGTGATCAACGACACGGCGTCGACGTCGACGCTGTACGCCCTGGCGACCGCGCGTCAGGAGGCCTATCCGGACGTGCGCGACAAGGGCTTGTTCGGCCAGGCGCCCGGGCGCATCTACGCCTCCGAGCAGTCGCACTCGTCGGTGGAGAAAGCGGTGTTCACGTTGGGGCTGGGACGGGCCGGGTTCCGGGCGATCGAGTCGGACGAGGCGTTCCGCATGCGCGTCGACGCGCTGGAGGCGGCCCTGGCCGAGGACGCGGCGGCGGGCATCCGGCCGATCGCGGTCGTGGCCACGCTGGGAACGACCTCCACCGCGTCGGTGGACCCCGTCCGCGAGATCGCGGCGCTTGCCAAGCGTTACGGAGCGTGGCTGCACGTGGACGCGGCCTACGCGGGCCCCGGCGCCATCGTGCCGGAGCTCCGTTCCGTCTTCGCGGGGTGGGAGGAGGCGGACTCGGTGGTCACGAACCCGCACAAGTGGTTCTTCACGCCGACCGACTGCTCCGTCCTCTTCTGCCGCCACCCGGAACGGCTGGTGAGGGCGTTCTCGCTCGTCCCGGAGTATCTGACGTCCGCGGAGCAGGCGAGCACGCGCAGCCTGATGGACTACGGCATCGCGCTGGGCCGTCGCTTCCGGGCGGTCAAGCTCTGGCTCGTGATGAGGACCTTCGGGCGGGCCGGCATCGAGCGGCGCCTGCGCGCCTACGTGCGCATGGCGAGCGATCTGGCTGGCTGGATCGACGAGGCCCCGGGATGGGAGCGCGTCGCTCCGGCGTCGTTCTCGACGGTCGTGTTCAGGTACGCACCGCCGGGCCTCGACCTCGCCGCCACGAACGCGCTCAATCAGGCGATCCTGGACCGGGTGAACGCCTCCGGGGAGGCGTTTCTCACACACACGGTGCTGCGGGGGCGCATGGCGATCCGTATGGCCATCGGGAACGTGAAGACGACCGAGGGGCACGTCGCGCACACGTGGGACGTGCTGCGCGAGGCCGCCGCGCAGGAGTCCGGGGCCGCCGGAGACGCGAAGCGCGCGTAGGCCTCTCTCCCGGGTCCCGCTCGCGTTCCGCGACGGGCACGAGGGACCGGACGGACCCGGCTGTCGAGGCGATGCTGGCGGCCCGCGATCCGCTCCCGCAGATTGTCCGCATGGGTGCGATCGCGTCGGGCGCGGAGCGTCGACCCGTGCAGTCGTTCGATCCGACGGCGGACCGGGTCTGGCGGACCTTCGAGCCTGCTTCGGCGGAAGCGGTGCTCGCTGCAGTGGCTGCCGCCCGCCGTGCCCAGCGGGCGTGGCGCGATGAGCGGATCGGCCGACGCGCGGATCTCGTCCGGCGGGTAAGGCGGCAGGTCTTCGAGGACCGGACCGTCCTGATCGACCTCCTTCGCCGCGAGACGGGCAAGACGGAGTTCGAGGCGTTGATGGAGGTCCTGCTCACGGCCGATACGGCAGCCTGGGCCGCGCGCGAGACGCCCCGGCTCCTTCGCACCCGTCGCACCCGGTCCTGGAGGCTCGCCACCGCCCGGAAGTCCGTGGAGTTACGCTGGGAGCCTTTCGGGGTCGTGGGCCTGATCTGGCCCTGGAACTACCCCCTGCTGCTCGGCTCCGGCGTGCTCTTCCCCGCGGTGGTGGCGGGCAACGCCGTGGTCCTCAAGCCGTCCGAACTCGCGCCCAGCTGCGGTGCCGCACTCGCCGAGCTGTTCCACCGCGCGGGCGCTCCGCCCGGCCTCGTCCAGTGCGTCCAGGGCGACGGCACCGTCGGTGCCGCGCTCATCGAGGCGGGCATCGACCGGTTGTTCTTCACGGGAAGCGAGGCCACCGGGCGAAAGATCGCGCGCGCGTGCGGAGAGCGCCTGATCCCGTGCTCTCTCGAGCTGGGCGGAAGCGACGCGGCGATCGTCCTCGCCGACGCCGACCTCGCGGTGGCGGCGGAGGGGATCGTGTGGGGGCGGTGCACGAACGCGGGACAGACGTGCGTGGCACCCAAGCGCGTGTTCGTGGAGCGATCGGTGCACGACCGGTTCGTGCGCGAGGCGGCGCGCGTCATCGGCTGCTTGCGGGTCGGCGCGGGCGAGGAGCGGGACGTCGGCCCCGTCATCCGGGGACGCCAGGCGGATAGGTTGCGTGAGCAGCGGGCGGACGCGCTCGCCGGTGGAGCCCGCGTGCTGGCCGGGGCGGCGCCGTCGACTCCGTCACGCGTGGGGGCGGTGCCCGTCGAGCTGCTGGGGGACGTGCATGACGGGATGCGCGTCATGCGCGAGGAGACGTTCGGGCCGCTGTTGCCCGTCGTTCCCGTGGACTCGGCGGACGAGGCCGTCGAGCGCGCGAACGCGTCGACATACGGCCTCAGCGCGAGCATCTGGACGCGCGACGTACGCCATGGGCGCGCGCTCGCACGGCGCATCGAGGCCGGGACCGTGATGATCAACGACGTGATCATGGAGGCCGGCATGCCGGAAGTCGCTCACGGTGGCGTGAAGGCCAGCGGTACGGGACGCCTGCACGGCGCGCTCGGGATCGCGGAGGTCGCGTGGCCGAAGACGATCGTGGTGGATCCCTTCGCCCGCTGGCGGCAGGTCTGGTGGTATCCGTATACCGCGCGCCTGCGCGACGGGATGGCGGCGTTCTTCCACCTGATGCATGGCCGCGGGGCGCTCGGACGCGTACGCTCCGGCATCCGAGCCGTGCGACTGCTCTACTTCGGACGCCGCGGCCCGCCCTGATGGGCTCCCTGCGCCTCCCTACGCCAGCTCCCGCACCGCCTTGACCAGGTCCGACATGGACTGCTTCGCGTCGCCGAAGAACATCAGCGTGTGGTCCATGTAGAAGAGGTCGTTGTCGATCCCGGCGAAGCCCGGCGACAGGCTCCTCTTCATGACGATCACGCGACGCGCCTTGTCCACGTCGAGGATCGGCATCCCGGCGATCACGCTGTCGGGCTCGCGCGCGGCCGGGTTGCACACGTCGTTGGCGCCCACGATGAGCACCGCGTCCGTGTTCGGGAACTCGTCGTTGATCTCTTCGAGCCCGTAGAGCTTGTCGTAGGGGACGTCCGCCTCGGCGAGCAGCACGTTCATGTGCCCGGGCATGCGGCCCGCCACGGGGTGCACCGCGTACTTGACGTCCACCCCGCGCTCTTCGAGCAGGTCGGCGACCTTGCGCAGCTCGTGCTGCGCCTGGGCCACCGCCAACCCGTAGCCCGGCACGATGATGACCGAGTGCACGTAGCCGAGCTCCGCCGCCACGGCGTCGGCGTCGGCCGAGTGGACCGGACGCTTCCCGATCCGGGTCTTGTCCACGTGGGCGCTTCCGCCGAAGGCGCCGAAGGCGACGTTGGCGAGCGAGCGGTTCATCCCCTTGCACATGATCATGGTGAGGATGATGCCGGACGCCCCGACCAGCGCACCGGCGACGATCAGCACCATGTTCATGAGGATGAAGCCCGCCGCGCTGCCCGCCAGCCCGGAGTACGAGTTGAGCAGCGAGATCACGACGGGCATGTCGGCGCCGCCGATCGGGATCGTGAGCGTCACGCCCAGGATCAGCGACAGCGCGGTGACGATCCAGAACAGCGTCATCGGCGAGCCGTGGTAGCCACCGACGCCCATGATCATGGCGCCCAGCACCAGGATGGCCAGGAAGATGACCGCGTTGATCGTCTTCTGGAGCGGATACGTGATCGGGTTGCCGGTCATCCACTCCTGGAGCTTCAGGAACGCGACCATCGATCCGGAGAACGTCACGCCACCGATGAGGATCCCGAGGATGATGCTCACCCCGTGCGTGTCCAGGCCGATGTGGCCGCGGATGTTCAGGAACTCGATGATCGCGACCAGCGCCGAGGCGCCACCGCCGAAGCCGTTGAACAGGCCCACCATCTGCGGCATCTGGGTCATCTTGACCCAGCGCGAGGACGCGGCCCCGAACGCGCTCCCGATGAGGACGCCGATGGCGATCTCGCTCCAGGACAGGACCTGGTTGCCCACCAGCGTCGCCACCAGGGCGAGGAGCATCGCGAGCGCGGCGATCAGGTTGCCTGCGCGCGCCGTGGCCGGGGACTGGAGTCGCTTCAGGCCCCAGAAGAAGAGGATCGAGGAGACGAGGTAGGCCAGCTCGACGGCCATGTGCACGCTCATGGTTGGCCTCCCCTCACCGCTTCTTGAAGAAGGCCAGCATGCGGTCGGTCACCATGAAGCCGCCGACCACGTTGATCGCGCCCATCGCGAGCGCGACGATGCCCAGCACGACCTGCGTCGTGCCGTGCGCCTCGCCGGCCACGATGAGAGCGCCGACCATCGAGATGCCGGAGATCGCGTTGGACCCGGACATCAGGGGGGTGTGCAGCGTCGGGGGGACCTTCGTGATCACCTCGCGCCCCGCCAGGGTCGCGAGGGTGAACACGTACAGTCCGATCATCAGCTCGCCCATGAGTCCTCCTCGGATTCGGGCGTCACGGTGTTCGTTGTCGGGGAGGCGGCACGGTGGGGTGTCACGCGTCGAGGGCCTGCTTGACCCGCTCGTTCACGACCTCGCCCTGGTGGGTCACGGTCGCCGGGCCGACGACGTCGTTCTCGAAGTTCAGCTCGAGGACGCCTGCCTTGCTCACGAACTCGCCCACGAGCGTCACGATGTTCTTCGAGTACATCTGGCTCGCGTGGACGGGGATCGTGGACGGGACGTTGTCGGGACCGAGGATGTGGACCTCGTGCGCGAGCACGCTTTCGCCGTGCCGGGTGAGCTCGCAGTTGCCTCCGCTCTCCGAGGCGAGGTCGACGATGACCGAGCCGGGCTTCATCGACGCGACCATGTCGGCCGTCACGAGCACCGGCGCCCGGCGCCCCGGGACCTGCGCGGTGGAGACGACGAGGTCGGCGTCGTGGATGTGCGCGGCGATCAGCTCGAGCTCCTTCTTGTGCTGCTCCTCGGAGAGCTGGCTGGCGTAGCCGCCCTCACCCTCGGCGACCACCTCGTGCTCCGTCTCGAGGAACTTGGCCCCCAGGCTCTGCACCTGCTCCTTCACGGCCGGCCGGACGTCGAAGGCCTCCACCACCGCACCGAGCCGCTTCGCGGTCGCGATCGCCTGCAGCCCCGCGACCCCCGCGCCGAGAACCAGCGCCTTGGCGGGCCGGATCGTGCCCGCGGCCGTCGTGAACATCGGCAGGAAGCGGGGGAGATGGTCGGCGGCTATGAGGACCGCCTTGTAGCCCGAGACCGTCGCCTGGGACGACAGAGCATCCATGGACTGGGCGCGCGTGATGCGCGGGACCAGCTCCATGGAGACGGCGGTGACCTTGCGCGCGGCGAGCTTCCTCACCAGGTCGAGGTTCACCAGGGGATTGAGGAACGAGACGAGCACCGTGCCCTCGCCGAGTCCGGAGACCTCGTCGGGGGACGACACCGAGGGCGGGTTGATGCGCAGGACGATGGCGGCGCCGTTCGAGGCCTCGGATGCGCTCGCCGCCACCGCGGCGCCCGCCTCCCGGTACGCGTCGTCCGACGCTCCCGCCCCAGCTCCGGCTCCCGACTCGACGGCGACTTCCATCCCCGACTTGATGAGGGCCTGGACGCCCTGGGGTATCACCGCGACCCGGCGCTCCCCCGTGCGTGTCTCCTTGAGGACGGCGACCTTCATGGACCCGCTCCTTCGTGGATCTCGGTTTGTCAGATGGGAATGCGCCGCGCGGGCGCTCCCGTGCCAGCCGGGCGGCCGTATGGTATCCGGACCCGCCGACCGACACAAGCGGGCATTTCCCTACGCTTGCGGTGGGCGAACTCCCGGCCCAAGGTACCGAATTCCACGTCGCGACCGAAGGAGACGGAGATGAGCGAGTCCGCTACGGAGGGTGAGGGGGGCGAAGGCGCGGGGGACACCTGCGCGAAAGGATCGACGATCCAGGCGCGCGGGCTCGACCGGCGCAGCTTCCTGGCCTACTTCTCCGCCGCCGGGCTGGGCGGAACACTCCTGCCCGGCGTCCTGTGGGCGAAGGCTCAGCAGCAGGGCACGCTCAGCAGGGAGACCGTGGCGGACGCCGAGAAGGTCGCCGGGCTCTCGTTCACGGAGGACGAGCGGGAGATGATGCTGCGCGGCCTCGACCGGGACCTGAAGGCGTACGCGGCCCTGCACGAGCGGCCGATCCCGAACGACGTCGCGCCTGCGGTGATCTTCGACCCGATGCTGCCCGGCCGGCGGTACCCGTCCGAGGTCCGCCCCCTCCGGATGACGCACGAAGAGGTCGCGCGCCCCGCGAAGCTCGAGGACGTGGCGTTCTGGCCCGTGACGAAGCTCTCGGCGCTCCTGCGGACCCGCCAGGTGACGTCGGTCGAGCTGACGGAGATGTACCTCGACCGGCTGAGGCGCTACGGCCCCGAGCTGCAGGCCGTGATCACGCTCACCGAGGCTCGCGCCATGCTGATGGCGCGGCGTGCCGACGCCGAGATCGCGAACGGACGCTATCGGGGGCCGCTGCACGGCGTCCCGTGGGGCGCGAAGGACCTCCTGGCCGTGAAGGGCTACCCGACGACGTGGGGCGCCCGGCCCTACGAGCATCAGGTCATCGACGAGGACGCCACGGTCGTGAAGCGCCTGGACGACGCGGGCGCCGTGCTGGTGGCGAAGCTGACCCTCGGGGCCCTGGCGATGGGCGACTACTGGTTCGGCGGCGAGACCCGAAATCCCTGGGACCTGAAGGAGGGATCGAGCGGGTCCTCGGCCGGGCCCGCGGCGTGCACGGCCGCGGGCCTCGTGGGCTTCTCGATCGGGAGCGAGACGCTCGGCTCGATCATCGCCCCGTCGACTCGGTGCGGCACGAGCAGCCTGCGGCCCACGTTCGGGCGGGTGAGCCGGACCGGCGCGATGGCGCTCTCGTGGAGCATGGACAAGCTGGGGCCGCTGTGCCGCAGCGCGGAGGACTGCGCGCTCGTGCTCGCCGCGATCCAGGGAGCGGACGGGATCGATCCCACGGCCCGCACGGTGCCGTTCAACTGGGACGTCGGCGACGGCTTGAGGGGGCTGCGCATCGGGTACTTCCGGAAGGCGTTCGAGTCCGAGCACCGGGGCAAGGATCTCGACATGGCGGCACTCAAGACGGTGGAGGGTCTCGGCGTCCACCTCGTGCCCGTCGATCTTCCGGACCAGTATCCCCTGGGGGCGCTGGAGATCATCCTGGACGCGGAGGCGGCCGCGGCCTTCGACGAGCTGACCCGCTCGGGAAGGGACGCGCTCCTGACCCGCCAGACACCCGGGAGCTGGCCGAACACGTTCCGCACGGCACAGCTCATCCCGGCGGTCGAGTACCTGGAGGCGAACCGGGTGCGGCGCATGGTCATGGGCGCGCTCGAGGCGGCGCTCGAGGGAATCGACGTGTTCGTCACGCCGTCGTTCGGAGGCAGCGGCAACGACAGCGTGCTCCTCATGACGAACCTGACGGGACAGCCGCAGGCAGTCGTGCCGAGCGGGTTCACGGAGCGGGGCACGCCGACGAGCATCTCGTTCGTGGGGAGGCTGTGGGGCGACGCCGACGCGCTGCGCGTGGCGAAGGCGTTCCAGGACGCGACGAGCTACCAGACGAAGCATCCGCCGAAGTTCACGGTGGAGTAGGTGGACGGGCCTGCCGGGCTCCGCAGGCCGATTCCGCCATCCCCGCGCCCCGGCCCCCCGCAGAGCTTCGGGCATGCTCGCGCGGATCCTCACGGCGGCCGTGCAGGGAGTCGACTCCTACCTCGTGCAGGTGGAGGTCAACCTCGCCCCCGGTCTGCCCTCGTTTTCGGTGGTCGGACTGGCCGAAGGCGCGGTGCGGGAGGGAAGGGAGCGGGTGGGCGCCGCGCTGCGCAACGTCGGTTATCCTCTCCCGCAGCGTCGCATCACGGTCAACCTGGCTCCGGCCGACGTGCGCAAGGAGGGGAGCGCGTTCGACCTGCCGATCGCGGTCGGGCTGCTCGCCGCCGCCGGCCACGTCGACCCGGAGCGGGTGGGCGGCGCGGCGTTCCTGGGCGAGCTGAGCCTGAGCGGGGAGCTGCGCCCGGTGCGGGGGGTTCTCCCCGTCGCGGCGCGGTGTCGGCAGTCCGGCGTCCGGAGGCTCGTGGTTCCCGATGCGAACGCGCGCGAGGCGGCGGTCGTGGAGGGACTCGAGGTCCTGGGGGCGCGCACGCTCGCGGCCGTGTCCGCCCACCTGGACGGCGGGCTCGCTCTGCAGCCCGTGCACGTCGATCCCGCATCGCTCCTGGAGGCCGGGGGCCCGGACGGGCTGGACCTCCGGGACGTGCGCGGCCAGGAGCAGGCGAAGCGTGCGCTCGAGGTGGCGGCCGCGGGCGCCCACAACGTGCTCATGGTCGGCCCACCGGGGTCCGGGAAGACGATGCTCGCTCGGCGCCTGCCCGGCATCCTGCCGCCTTTGACCCTGACCGAGGCGATCGAGGTCACGCGGGTCCACTCCGTGGCGGGCAGGATCCCGAGCGGAGCGGCGCTCGTGACACATCGCCCGTTCCGCGCTCCGCACCACACCGTGAGCGATGCCGGCCTCGTCGGGGGTGGCGTGCCGATCCGCCCCGGCGAGGTCAGCCTGGCGCACCACGGAGTCCTTTTCCTGGACGAGATGGCCGAGTACCGCCACAACGTGCTCGAGGTGCTCCGCCAGCCGATGGAGGACGGCCGCGTGCATTTGTCGCGCGCGCGTGGGTCCGCGCGCTTTCCGGCGCGATTCCTGCTGGTCGGTGCCATGAACCCGTGCAACTGCGGGTATTACGGCGACGGATCGGACCGCTGCGTGTGCGACCCTGCGCAGGTGGCCCGCTACCAGGCGCGCGTGTCGGGCCCGCTCATGGACCGGATCGACCTGCACATCCAGATGGCGGCCGTGCCGTTCAGGAGCCTTGCCGCCGACCGCGCGGGGGAGTCGAGCGAGGAGATCCGTGTACGCGTCATCGCGGCGCGCGAGCGCCAGCGAGCGCGGTTCGCCGACCTGGAGGACATCCACGCGAACGGCCAGATGGGCCCGGGGGAGATCCGGCGCTGGTGCCGGCCGTCGCGAGCCGTGGCGCGTCTGCTGCAGGAGGGCGTGGATCGCATGGGGCTCTCGGCGCGGGCGTACCACCGGGTGCTCAAGGTGGCGAGGACGATCGCGGACCTGGAGGGTGCCTCCGAGATCCGGGAGCGGGATGCGGCGGAGGCGCTGCAGTACCGGGGGCTGGACCGGAGCCGAGGGTAGGATGAGGCGTGCTGGAGCAGGGCGAAGCCCGAGAGGGTCTGTGGACGCGTGGGCTCCGGACGTGCGGGCTCGCGCGCGGTCACTTCCTTCCGCCCAACAGCCCCTTCATCTCCTTCTTCGCATTCTGCAAGGCGTTGTTCGCCGCCTTCGGCACGACCTCGCCCTTCCGCGCCGCCGCCGTCGCGGCGCGGACGATGTCGTCCGCGAGCGAGCGCATCAGGTCGGCGGCGAGCTCGGGCGCCGTAACGCCGCCGGTCTTCGTGCCGATGTCCTTGAGCTCGATCGCCGGGAGCGGGATGCGCACCGCGGCCTTTCCCGCTCCCAGCCGCACCACGCCGTCACGCATCCGGAAGCGGCGCACCTCGATCCGCAGCGGCTTGCCGTTCCGCGCCTTCGCGGCGGCGGAGCTGCTGCCCTTCGCGCGGTCCAGGGTGGAGAGGAGGTCGCCGACGTTGCTCGAGACGAGCCTGGTCTCGTAGTCGAACACGGGGCCGTCGAGGTCGATGTCGTTGATGACGATGTGGCTGCCGAAGATCGACGCGGGTGCGACGCTGATGTGCGCGCGGCGCAGCGAGAGGAGGTCCGCGTCGCTCCACCCCCTGGGATTGCCGATCACCAACCTCCGGAGCGAGCCGCTTCCCGTGAGCGGCGAGACGCTCGCGGCGCCGAGTGAGACCCGCGTACCGGTGAGCTTCGGTCCATAGCCGTTCACGGCGTCCCTGACGATGCCGCCCAGGAAGAACGAGGCGACGATGAGGCCGATCACCCCGAGGGCCACGACCACGCTTCCCGCGAGCAGCAGCTTCTTCTTCAATGGAGCCTCGACGTGTGGGAGATTCGCCGCGTCCGCGGCGCCCACCTATGGTGGCTGCCGGAGTCGATCGCAAGGCCTTCTTCGGACGCGGGGGCCGGCGCGACGCGTGGATGTCGGCGTTGCGTCACGGCGCGTCCGCGGGCCGGGTTGCGGGCTTGGCGGCCTTGAGCTTGACCGCGATGCAGTCGTAGGTCGTTCGTCCGCCCGGATACGAGACCGCGGTGCGCCGCAGCACGCGCCACCCGGCGCTCTGATACGTGCCGTCCTTGCCGATGCCGGCGACCAGATCGGCGGCGGAGTCGAGCGACTCCATGAGGCTCGCGTTCTGCGTCAGCACGACCGGCTTGGTGTCGGGGATGTTGATGAGGAGGACCGGCTCCACGATCAGGTTGGAGAGGTCCGCGAAGGCGGGCGCCTCCGCGGCCGGCCTCGCCTGCAGGCGGATCATGCGGGCCCGCGTGTCGGGCGTCGCGGACTCCTGCGTGACGTCGATGAGGTCGAGCAGGTAGTTGCGGACGTCGTCGAGGTTCCGGGCGCCGCGGAGCCGGTCGTGGGCGGGGTAGATGTGCACGGCCTTGGCCAGCGTGGAGACCTCGCGCAGGTAATGGTTGCGCTGGTTGTCGGGGACCAGGTACATGACGACCAGCGACACGCGCTCCCCGTCCCGGGCTCCGTAGTCGATGCCCGTCGGGCTCCAACCGACGACGCACATCAGGTCCTCGTCGAACGGCAGGCGGGCGTGCGGGCACGCCCAGCCTTTGCCCAACGCCGTGCTCGTGGCCTCTTCGCGCTTGAGCACGTGTCCGACCACGTCTTCGCCCGCCGGCACCTCGGGGAAGGCCTCGATGATGTGCGCCAGGAACTGGAGCGCATCGACTTTGTCGTTGTCGGGCAGCTCGAAGAGGCGGCCCTCCTGGAGGGCGTCCAGAAGGCTATCCACGGTCAATCACCTCCGTAGCGGGCGAAGAACCAGGTCTTCACCAGATGCGTCAGGGTGGCGTAGGCCAGCAGGAAGCCCGCGATCCACGCCCAGTAGATGGCCGGCAGCCGGACGAGACCGAGCTCCGGGGCCAGAGGGGAGTACGGGAGCCAGGCCCCGAACGCCATCACCGCGAGCGTGGTCAGGGTCATGTGCACGGATGCGCGGCTCTGCAGGAACGGGACCCGGCGCGTTCGGATCACGTGCACGATGAGCGTCTGCGTGAGCAGCGACTCCACGAACCAGCCGGTCTGGAAGAGGGCGGCGAGCCCCGCCCGCTGAGCCACCGTCGTGGCCGGGTCGACGAACGCGCCGCAGTGGAAGAAGAACCACATGACGCCGAACGTCGCATAGTCGAAGATCGAGCTCATGGGCCCGACGAAGACCATGAAGCGCTTGATGTTGTCGACGTTCCAACGGAGCGGACGGGCGATGAGCTCCTCGTCGACGGTGTCCGTCGGGATGCCGGTCTGCGACAGGTCGTAGAGCAGGTTGTTCGTCAGGATCTGCACGGGCAGCATGGGCAGGAAGGGGAGCAGATAGCTCGCGCCCACCACGCTGAACATGTTGCCGAAGTTGGAGCTGGCCCCCATGCGGATGTACTTGATGATGTTCGAGAAGACCCTCCGGCCCTCCATGATCCCTTCCTCGAGGACGAGCAGGCTCTTCTCCAGCAGGACGATGTCGGCCGACTCCTTGGCCACGTCCACGGCGGAGTCCACCGAGATGCCCACGTCGGCCGCCTTGAGCGCGGGGGCGTCGTTGATGCCGTCTCCCATGAAGCCCACGACGTGGCCGTTGCGGCGCAGGTCGCTGACGATCTCCTCCTTCTGGGAGGGGGAGAGCTTCACGAAGACGTTGTGCTCCTCCACCGTGCGCGAGAACTCCTCCGGCGACAGCCCGGCGAGCTCGGATCCCGTGACGATCCGCTGCGCGCGCAGGCCCACGTCGCGGCAGACCTTCTCGGTCACCAGGCTGTTGTCCCCGGTGAGCACCTTGACCCCGACGCCGGCCGCGGAGAGCAGCGACAGCGCCTCGGTCGCCGAGACCTTCGGCGGGTCGAAGAACGCGATGTAGCCGAGCAGGACGAGCTCGGACTCGTCCTCGACCGAGAACGCGGTCTTCTCGCGGGGGAAGTCGCGGTACGCGATGCCGAGCACGCGGAATCCGTCGCGGTTGAGCGCCTCGACCTCCTCGAACAGGTCGCCGCGGATCATGTCGACCAGCGGGTAGACCTCGTCCTCGAGCTGGTAGCGCGTGCAGCACGCGTAGATCTCCTCCACCGCTCCCTTGCAGATCAGCACGTGGTCGCCCTCGTACTCCACCGCCACCGACATCCTGCGGCGCTGGAAGTCGAAGGGCAGCTCGTCCACGAGGCTGCACTGGCGCGTGTCGAGGTCCGCGTATTCCAGGACCGCACGGTCGATGAGGTTGCGCAGCCCTGTCTGGAAGTGGCTGTTCAGGTACGCGTAGTTCAGCACCTCCTCGCTCGCGTGCCCGAGGATGTCCACGTGCCGCTCCAGGACGACGCGGTCCTGGGTGAGCGTCCCGGTCTTGTCCGTGCACAGGACGTCGATCGCGCCGAAGTTCTGGATCGCGGGAAGCCGCTTCACGATGACCTTCTTGCGGGCCATCGTGAGCGCGCCCTTGGCCAGGTTCACCGTCACGATCATCGGCAGCATCTCGGGCGTCAGCCCGACCGCGATGGACAGCCCGAAGAGGAGTGCCTCCAGCCAGTTGCCCTTGGTCGCACCCACGATCAGGAACACGGCGAAGACCATCACGACCATGAACCGGATCATGAGCCAGGTGAACGAGCGCACCCCGCGGTCGAAGTCGGTCTCCGCCCGCCGCTCGGCCAGCCGCTCCGAGATCGCCCCGAAGAGCGTGCGGGTGCCCGTGTGGATCACGACGCCGCGTGCGGTGCCGCTCGTGACCGAGGTGCCGAAGAAGCAGACGTTCGGAAGCTCGAGAGGCGAGGCGGGGGGCTGCTGGGGCGTCGTAGCGGTCTTCTCGGCCGGCAGCGCCTCTCCGGTGAGGGCGGACTCGCCCACGAAGAAGTCCTTCGCGCTGATCAGCCGGAGGTCGGCCGGCACGATCGATCCGGCCTGCAGCAGGACCACGTCGCCGGGAACGATGTCCGAGATCCGGACCTCCTCCTCCCGGCCGTCGCGCAGGACGAACGTGCGGGACTCCACTCGCTTGCCGAGTCCCTCCACGGCCTGGCTGGAGCGGCGGTCGAGCACGTAGGACAGCCCCACGCTGAGCAGGACCATCCCCGCGACGATGACGGCCGCCTTCATCTCCCCCGTGAACCCCGAGACGGCGGCGATCACGAGGAGCTGGACGACGAGCGGGCTCCGCAGCCGATGGTACATGTCGGCCCAGAAGCCCAACCGCTTCAGGTGCGACAGCTCGTTCGGGCCGTACTCGTCGAGGCGCTCCTCGGCCTCCTCGGCGCCGAGGCCCAGCGGTGTGGTCTCGAGGGCGGCGAGCCCCTCCTGGAGGGGCCCGGCGCACAGATCGATCAGCCGGCGCTCGTCCTCACTCGAGGGGCGCGGGGCCGGAGGGGAGGCGCGCAGCGAGGCGCCCCCGCCTCGACGGGCGGCAGGTCGCGCGTCTGGTTGGGCAGCCATCGGCTTCGCTCATGACCGGGCCCTCCTCGATGCGGACCGCTCGGCACGCCCGACGAGCGGCCCGTTCCGACGTCGGCGCGGCGAACGAGGTAAGATGATCGCGGATTGACACGGCGTCTACCTTTCCGGGCCATGTCGCGCGCATCGAGCCTCGCCCGCGCCGCGGGCCCGCCGGCCGCCGGTCTGGCAGCTCCTGCCGCGAAAGTCGCCGCCGGCCTGGCCCTGATCTACCTGGTCTGGGGCTCGACGTACCTGGCGATCCGTTTCGCGATCGAGACGATCCCGCCGCTGCCGATGGCCGCGACCCGGTTCCTCGTGGCGGGGACCGTTCTCTACGCCTGGATGCGGATGCGGGGCGCGCCGAGGCCCAGCGTGCGCGAGTGGGCCGGGGCCGCGGTCGTCGGCACGCTCCTCCTGGCCGTGGGCAACGCGGGGGTGGTGTTCGCGGAGCAGTGGGTCCCCTCCGGGCTCGCGGCGCTGCTCATCGGATCCGAGCCGCTCTGGATCGTGCTGGTGGACTGGGGCTGGGGCACGCGCACCCGCCCGACCCGGCGCGTCGTGGCCGGGCTGGTGGCCGGCTTCGTGGGCATCGCCGTCCTCGCCGGACCGTCGGGGTTGGCCGCCGGGGGACGGCAGGAGCTCGTCGGGGCCGGCATCCTCCTGGGGGCATCGTTCGCCTGGGCGGTCGGCTCGATCTACTCGCGCCACGCGGCCAGGCCGGCACACCCCCGTCTGTGGGTCGCCATGCAGATGCTCGTGGGGGGCGCCGTGCTCGTGGTGGAGTCGCTCATGACGGGAGAGGCCGGCGCGCTGCGCCCGTCCGCCGTGTCTCTCGAGTCGGCGCTCGCGGTGCTCTACCTCGTTGTGTTCGGGTCGCTGGTGGGCTACGTCTGCTACATCTGGCTGCTGTCGGTATCGACCCCCGCGCTGGTGTCCACGTACGCGTACGTGAACCCCGTGGTGGCGCTGTTCCTGGGATGGGCGGTGGCACACGAGCCGGTGACCTATCGCTCCTTGCTCGCGGCTGCCATCATCCTGGGGTCGGTCGTCGTCATAACCGCGCAGGGTAGGAGCCGCACGTCGCGGTCGTAGCCTCGCGGGACCACAGCGGGACAGGAGGGCGCCATGCTGGGTAGCCTGCCGAGCGTTCCCTGGCTGCCCCCGGACGTCCAGTTGAAGGTGGTCAAGTCGGCCGTCCTGGCGCTCCTGCTCGTCGCCGTCCGGCGCGGGACGCTCCTGGTCGTGGACCGGAAGGTGCAGGACGGCAGGCTCCGCTACCGATGGTCGAAGGGGACGGCATACGCCGTCTTCGTGGTCGGCCTGCTCGCGCTCGTGCAGATCTGGTTCGACGTGATCCAGTCGGCCAGCACGTTCATGGGCCTCGTAGCGGCCGGTCTCGCCATCGCGCTGAAGGACCTCGTGGCCGACCTGGCCGGCTGGGTCTTCCTCATGTGGCGTCGTCCCTTCGACCTCGGGGACCGGGTCCAGCTCGGCGAGCACGCGGGTGACGTAGTGGACATCCGCATCTTCCAGTTCTCGATGCTCGAGATCGGCAACTGGGTCGGCGCGGACCAGAGCACGGGACGCATCATCCACGTTCCCAACGCGCTGGTGTTCCAGCAGCCGCTGGCCAACTACTCTGCCGGATTCCCGTTCGTCTGGAACGAGCTTCCCGTCCTCGTGACGTTCGAGAGCGACTGGCGCAAGGCCAAGCAGCTCCTCGCGGAGATCGCCTCGGAGGAGACGTCGGACGTGAGCGAGCGCGCCGCAGAGACGCTGCGCAGGAGCGCGAAGAGGTTCCTCATCCATTACCGGACGCTCACGTCCACCGTGTACACCTCGGTGGAGGAGAGTGGGGTGCTCCTGACCATCCGCTACCTCTGTGAGGCGCGGGCGCGTCGCGGAACCGCGCAGGCCCTCTGGGAGCGGATCCTCGACGCCTTCGCGCAGGCTCCGGACATCGATCTGGCCTATCCCACGCGGCGGGCGTACCTGAACTTCGTGGAGGGCAAGGAGGGAGCCCGGGCACCGATGCCGCCGTTGTCGCCGGGAGGCCGAGGGTCGTAGGTTTCGGGCCGGCGCGGTCCGGGTGGATCGCGTCCGGCGTGCGAGATCGGAGAATCGGGCCCGGCATGAGCCACTATCTCGACTATGCGGCGACGTCGGCCGAACGGCCTCGGGCCGTGGCCGCGGCGATGTCCGACTTCCTCCTGCAGGGAGGCGCGAGTCCCGGCAGAGGCGGTTATGCGGCCGCCGTGGACGCGGGCCGCCGGGTCCTGGCCTGCCGGCGCGCGGTGCAGCGGGTCCTGGGCGTGGGCGGCGATCCCGGCCGGGTCGCGTTCTTCCAGAACGCGACCCAGGCCCTGAACACCGCGCTGTGGGGCTCGCTCGAGCCAGGAGACGCGCTCGTGGTCTCGCAGTACGATCACAATGCCGTCCTTCGTCCGGCCGCATACCTGGAGCGGGAGCGGGGCGTCGAGGTGCGGATGCTGTCAGGGACACCGGAAGGCGAGGTGGACCTCGGGGAGGCGGAGCGACTCCTCGACGGAGCGAAGCTGCTCGTGGTCAACAGCGCCTCCAACGTGCTCGGCAATCGCCTTCCGCTTGCCGATCTGGCGGAGCGTGCGCGCGCGACCGGCACGCTCGTCCTTCTCGACGCGGCCCAGGGAGCGGGGCACTTTCCGCTGACCTGCGAGGCCGACGGCGTGGACCTCGTGGCGTTCACGGGCCACAAGGGACTGCTCGGCCCTCAAGGCACCGGAGGGCTGTGGGTGCGGGAGGGGCTGGAGGTGGCCCCGCTGCTGCGCGGTGGAACGGGTGGTGACTCCACGCTGCGGGACATGCCGCCGGCGATGCCCGACCGCCTGGAGGCGGGCACGCCGAACGCACCGGGGCTCGTCGGGCTCGAGGCCGGGATCACCTACGTGCTGGAGCGGGGCGTGGCGCCGATCGGCGCCCACGAGGCTCGCCTGAAGGGCCGCCTCCGCGATGGGCTCGCGGCGATCCGGGGTGTGCACGTGCGGTCGCCGTCCGCTCCGGACGGAGCGGCCATCGTGACGATCACGACCGCCGCGGTCGATGCGGCGACGCTGGCGACGCGCCTCGACCACGAGTGGAACGTGCAGGTGAGGTCGGGTCTGCACTGCGCACCGGAGGCGCATCGGATCCTGGGAACGCTGGGGACCGGAGCGGTACGGTTCTCCGTCGGGTGGGCGTCCACGGACGAGGATGTCGACCGGGCCGTGGAAGGCGTGGAGGCCATCGTGCGCCCGCAGGCCGTGGCGGCCTCCTGACCCGCCGGACGAGGTAAGGGGAGGATGCGGCTCTTCATCGCCCTCAATCTTCCGAAGAAGGAGCGGGAGCGGATCCACCGCGCCACCCGCGCGCTCCGCGAGGCCGAGCTCCCGGTACGCTGGATCGAGCCGGACAGCCTTCACATCACCTTGAAGTTCCTCGGCGAGGTGCGCCCCGACGTCGTGCCCGGGGTGGAGGGTGCCCTCGCGCGGGCCGCCGGTGGGACCAGTGCGTTCTCGATGCTCCTGGAGGGGTTCGGAGCCTTTCCGACGATCCGCCGCCCGCGCGTGGTGTGGCTGGGCATCGAGGCCAGCCCGGAGCTCCGGTGCCTGAAGCAGGACGTCGAATGGGCTCTGGGGGATTGCGGATTCACGCCCGAGACGCGTGCGTTCCAGCCGCACCTGACGTTGGGCAGGGCGGAGAAGGCGGCCGGCGCCGGCGCCTTCCGGGACCTGGACGAGCTGGTCGCGGGACTGGAGTTCCGGGGCACGGTGCAGGTGCGGGCGGTGGACCTGATGCAGAGCCACCTGTCCCGGGAGGGCGCGCGCTACACCATCCGGTCCAGCGCCCGGTTGGCCTCAACTTGAGGGGTCGGAGCGAGCGGCGGCGATGCGTCTGATCAAGAGGCTGGTGGCTCTGGTGGTCCTGGCGGCGGCGGCCTACGCCGGCTTCCGGTGGGGCGACAAGGTGTTTCCTCCTCTGGAGCGGCTGCTGGGACACGCGCGACATCCCGCGGCGGTCGAGGCCCGGGGGGGGGCACCGCAGCCATCGCAGGCGATCGCCGACTCGACGCTCGCGCTCCTGCAGCGCTTCAGGGACGGCAAGGGACCGGGTAGCATCAGGTTCGGAAGCACCCAGCTCACCTCCGTCGTGCGGTACGATCTGCCTGGCTTGGTGCCGCCCGGCGTGGCCGACCCGACGGTGGCGCTGCGGGACGGGCGGGTGCACGTCTCGGCGCGGGCGGCCGTGGGCGCGTTCCCCCGCCTGCGCAGCCTCGACAGAGTGGTCGGCATTCTTCCCGACACGGTCCTGATCGAGGCGGAGGGCACGTTGGTGCGCGTCGACCAGCAGCACCTGGGCCTGCTCGTGGATCACATGGCGGTCGATCACATTCCGCTGCCGCGTCCGATGATCGCGGACGTGCTCGCGCACCTGGGAGCCGACCGGGACAAGCTTCTGCCCAGGGACGCCCTCCTCGTGCCGATGCCGGACGGGCTCTCGGCGGCGTTCGTCCAGCGCGACAGCCTCGTCCTTCTCGCCAAGCGATGATCGCCATGGCCAAGCTGCTCGTGGTAGACGATGAGCCCTCCATCCGGGACGTGCTCGCCCAGGTGTTCGAGTACGAGGGCCACGACGTCGCGGTGGTCGGGGACGGCCCGGAGGCACTGGACCTGGCCGCGACGTTCCGTCCCGACGTGACCTTTCTGGACGTGAAGATGCCCGGCATGGACGGCCTGGAGGTGCTGGAGCGGTTGCGGGAGGACGATCCGGGCGCGCTGGTGATCATGATCTCCGGGCACGGCTCGATCGAGACCGCGGTGGAGGCGACCCGCAAGGGGGCCTACGACTTCCTGGAGAAGCCGCTGGACACCGATCGGCTCCTCGTGACCCTCAAGCGGGCACTCGACTTCAGGGGACTCACGGCGAGCGTGGAGGCACTGCGCACCGAGGTCGAGAGTCGCTACGAGATCGTCGGCGGCTCGTACCAGATCCGGCAGGTCCTCGAGCGCGTGGAGCGCGTGGCGCCGACGGACGCCCGCGTCCTGATCACCGGGGACAACGGTACCGGCAAGGAGCTCGTGGCGCGCGCGATCCACAGGCTCTCGCAGCGCGCGGCAGGTCCCTTCGTGGAGGTGAATTGCGCCGCGATCCCCTCGGAGCTCATCGAGTCCGCTCTCTTCGGGCACATGAAAGGCTCCTTCACCGGGGCGGTGCAGGACCGGGCGGGGAAGTTCGAGCAGGCCGACCGGGGCACGCTGTTCCTCGACGAGGTGGGCGACATGTCGCTGGCCGCGCAGGCGAAGGTGCTGCGAGCCCTCGAGCAGGGCGTGGTGACGCGGGTCGGCGGCGCGAAGCCGATCGAGGTGGACGTTCGCGTGGTAGCCGCGACGAACAAGGACCTGCCCCACGAGATCGGGGAGGGTACGTTCCGCGAGGACCTGTTCTACCGACTCAACGTCGTGCCCATCGAGGTGCCGCCGCTGCGGGAGCGTCGGGAGGATATCCCGATGCTCGTGCGCCACTTCACGGACCTGATGGTGAAGAGCGACCGCGTGGCGTCGCGCCGGTTCGCCGACGACGCGATCGCGGCGCTGGCGGACCTTGAGTGGCCCGGGAACGTGCGTGAGCTGCGCAACACGGTGGAGCGCCTCCTGATCCTCGCCACGGGGGACACGGTACGGCTCGAAGACGTCCAGCTTCTCGCCTCCGGCCGTGCCACGCCCGTCGGCCTGGCCGGCGAGCTGCTGCGTGCCAAGACGTTCTCGGACTTCAAGGACCGGGCCGAGCGCGCGTATATCCTACAGAAGCTGCACGAGAACGACTGGAACGTGGCGGAGACGGCTCGCAGCATCGACATGCCGCGCTCCAACCTCTACAAGAAGATCGAGAAGTACGGCCTGATCCGGGACGAGTAGCGGCACACTGGCCCGGCCTGCCGCGACGGCTTGCCCGGCCGGGTTCGCCCGGATTAGGTTCGTGCCCACAAGTTCTGATTCGGCGGGTGGGTCACTACGGAAGCCGGTGCGAATCCGGCGCGGCCCCGCCACTGTGAGAGGTCCGGGCGTCCCGTTCGGGACGACCGGAACGCACGCTCACCCGATGCCACTGGGGATCTTCCCTGGGAAGGCGAGCGAAGCGGCCTCGAGCCAGGAGACCTGACCCACCTGCGCCATCGCCAACGTCTCCGAGGGGAGGCGGGGGGGCCGAGCGCGTCTCGTCACGTCCCGTCCCGTTCTTCGCCCGGAGGAACGGGATTGTCGTTCGATGCCACGACGTGCTCGCGTGGGGCGAGCCCGGCGCGTTCCAGCGGCTTTCCCGAAAGGGGAGCCGTCCGTGAAGCCGTCACGCCCTCCGCGATCCTCCTGGATCGGCGCCGTCGTCGTCCTCCTGGCTGCTGTTGCCGCACCCGCGGCCCTGGCGGCCCAGCAGGACCCCTACGTCCTTCAGGGTCTCGTAGTCACCGCGAGCCCGACCCCTCGCCCTCTCGACGCGCTCGCCGCGCACGTGACCGTGCTGGAGGGCTCGAAGCTCCGGGCGGAAGGCCTCACCCGGGTGCAGCAGGCGCTCCGCCAGGTGCCCGGCCTGGCCGTCGTGCAGAGCGGCTCGACCGGCGCGACGACCTCCCTGTTCCTCCGCGGCGGCGAAAGCGACTACGTGCTCGTGATGGTGGACGGAGTGCCGATCAATCAACCCGGGGGGGCCGTCGACCTGTCGTCTCTCACCCTGGACAACGTGCAGAGGATCGAAGTCGTGGAGGGTCCGGCCAGCTCGTTGTACGGGTCCGACGCCGTGGCCGGCGTGATCCAGATCATCACGAAGACGGGCCAGGGCCCGACGCGCCTGCGGGTCGGAGCGGGGGTGGGCACGTACGGGCGCCGGCGGTGGTCGGCGGCTGTCTCGGGCGGCAGTGCGGGGGGATCCTATTCGCTCGACCTGTCGCACCTCTCCACGAACGGCATCCTCCCGTTCAACAACGGCTACGCGAACACGACGCTCAGCGCGGGGGCACAGTTCCACCCCGACCGGACCACCAGCGCGCGCCTCGACCTCAGGCTCGTGAACCACACGTACCACTTTCCCACGGACGCGGCCGGCAACGTCGTCGACCACAACCAGTACACGCACGGGAGCGACGTCCTGGCAGGCGCCGGCGTGACGCGCTTCGTCGGCAGGGCGTTCGAGCTCCAGGGTCAGGTCGGGCTCGATCAGACGACGGGGGGCACGGACAATCCACCGGACGGTCCGGCGGATACGCTGGGCTACTTCGCGTCCTACGACCTCGACCACGTACAGACGGCTTCGGTAGACGTGCGCGCGAGCTACCACTTCGCCGCTGCCGTGGCCACCCTCGGATGGGAGGTGGAGCAGGAGAGCGAGCGCCTGTTCACGGAGTCCCAGAGCCAGTGGGGCGCCAGCTCGGACCGGAGTCGTTACGCGCGCTGGAACCGCGCGTATTATGCCTACCTGACGGGAGGGCGGGGACCGGCGACGTTCACGCTCGGAGGGCGCCTCGAGGACAACGAGCGCTTCGGGAAGCTGGGAACCTGGCAGGCGGGCGTCACGTGGAAGCCGGCGGGACCGGCGGGTCCTCGCCTGCGCGCCTCCGCCGGGCTCGGCATCAAGGAGCCCACCTTCTACGAGAACTACGCCACGGGCTTCGCGCGCGGGAATCCGAATCTGTCTCCGGAGCGCTCGCGCTCCTGGGAGACCGGTCTCGATCAGGGCTTCGCCGCGGGACGCGCGACGGTGAAGGTGTCGTACTTCTCGCAGGTCTTCACGGACCTGATCGAGTACACGGCCACGGCTCCGTCGCCCGAGGCGCCCAACTACTTCAACGTGGGAAGCGCCTCGGCGTCGGGCGTGGAGCTCGAGGGTCGGGCGGAGCTCGGACGGCTCGGGCTGCACGGCTCGTGGACCTGGCTGCGCACCCGCGTGCTGGACGGCGGACCGGATCAGGGCCCTGGCTCGGAGTTCCTCACGGGCAGGCGCCTCCTGCGCCGCCCGACGAACAGCGTGGTGCTGGGGGCTACGTACGCGGTCGGGCGCCGCGCCTCGCTCACGACGGGACTGGACGTCGTCGGGTCCCGGGCGGACCTGAGCTTCAAGACGGACCCCGCGGAGCGGGTGCTGCTGCCCCGCTACGAGAACCTGTGGGCTGGCGGCGACGTGCGCCTGTGGGCGTCGCGTGGAGATCGGCCGGGAGCCACGCTGACGGTGCGGGGGGAGAACCTGCTCGGCCAATCGTACCAGGAGGTGTACGGCTTCCCGGCACCGGGCCGCACGCTCGTGGTGGGTGGTGAGGTGACGTTCGGCGGAGGGAGGTGAACGCGGCGTGCCGCGTATAAACTGCTTGCACTCGCTCGTTCGGGGTGCTGCGGCGGGGGGGTGGTTGCGCGCGCGCGTCCGCCCCCCAATGATGTCGGAGTCACCAGACACACATCCTCCGACGTCGTGTCCGGACAACCGCGCAGACGACGACATTCCCCGACCCTTCCCATGACCTTCTCCACTCCCCGCGGACCTTTCCGGGAAGGCTCGCTGGATCAGTACCTGAAGGAGATCAGCCAGTATCCGCTCATCGACCGGGCGGAGGAGGTTCGGCTCGCCACGCTGATCCGCGGCGGCGAGGAGGATGCCCTCGACAAGCTCGTGCGCTCGAACCTGAGGTTCGTCGTCTCCGTCGCGAAGAAGTACCAGAACCAGGGGGTTCCGCTCTCCGACCTCATCAACGAGGGCAACCTCGGGCTGATCCGTGCCGCGCACAAGTTCGACGAGACCAAGGGCATCAAGTTCATCAGCTACGCGGTCTGGTGGATCCGTCAGGCCATCCTGCAGGCGCTCGCCGAGCAGAGCCGCATCGTGCGGGTCCCACTGAACCGGGCGGGGGCGCTTCACCGGATCGGCCGGAGGAGCTCGACGTTGCTGCAGGAGCTCGGGCGCGAGCCCACCGTCGAGGAGATCGCCGAGGGCCTCGACATCTCGGAGGAGGAGGTGGAGCGCACCCTGGCGATCTCGCAATCCCACCTCTCGCTGGACGCGCCGCTGACGCCGGGCGAGGACAACCGACTCCTCGACTATCTCCCGGATCAGTATTCTCCCGGTCCGGAGGACGAAGCGTACGAGCATGCCCTGAGGGACTCGATCGACGAGGCGCTCGGGACGCTCAAGGAGCGAGAGGCGAAGATCCTGCGCCTATACTTCGGCCTTGACGACCAGGAGCCGATGACCCTCGAGGAGATCGGGTCCCTGATGGGGATCACGCGCGAGCGCGTGCGTCAGATCAAGGAGAAGGCGCTTCTGCGGCTCCGGCACGCGTCACGGGCGCGCTTCCTCGAGACGTTCATGTAGTCGCCAGGCTCCCCCGCCGCGCGAAGTAGGTCTGTTCCATGCGGGCGAGCTGGGCCACGATCTGCTGGGCGAGATCCCGCGACCGACGCAGCCCGGAATGCTCCGAGCTGGGGTGCACGATCTCGAAGTCCACGTAGAAGGAGTCGCCGCGGGCCGGCACGGTGGACCATGTCGCCTGCCGGTCACCTCTCAGGTAGACGCACAGCGTGCTGCAGCTCTGCACGGAGGCCAGGAGGCGACCGACCCCGTAGGCCGCCGATTCCGTCTGGACCCTTCCCGTACGGCTGCGCCCGCCCTCGGCGAAGATCAGCGCGGTCTCTCCGCGCGACAGCAGATGCTGGATCCGGCGGAGCACGCTCGACACGTGCTCCCGGCTGCCGCCGCGCCTGACGGGGATGCACTTGGCGATCCACGCCGCCGCCCGGTTGACCCAGTTGAACGCGAAGTTGTGGTACTCGGGGAGATTCCAGGGCATGCGCCGGTAGTTCACGACGTACCACCAGCTCCCACCCAGGGCCCAGGCCACCAGCGCCGAGTCCGCCATGGTCAGGTGGTTGGCGCAGATGAGCAGCGGGCCCTTGTGCTCGCGCATCAGACTGCGGAAGCGCTGGCGGACCTGGCCCACGTCGCGGATGCGATAGCCGAGCAGCACGCGCAGCACGAACGCGATCGTCGGAACCCAGATCACCGCCGAGAGGCGGCCGACCAGCCGCTGGACGCCGAGCGCCAGGCGGGTTCTGCGGCGCAGGTCGGACACGGGCCCCTCCTTCACGACACCTTGGCCATGATGAGCTCGACGGCGTCCCCGACGGTGTTCACCGCGTCGGCGTCCTCGTCCTGCACCTCGATGTCGAACGCGTCCTCGAACTCGAGGATCACGTCCACGAGCCGAGCGGAGTTCACCTTCAGGTCCTGCAGGATGTTCGTCTGTTCGGTCACCTGCGCCAGGGCTTCCTTGTTCTTGGCGAAGGGGGAGATGATCTCCACCACCCGGGCGAACACCTCGTCTCTCGTCATCAGGCTCTCTCCTTGCACATGCGGTCTCATGCCGTGTCGGGGTCCCAGCGCCGGTAGATCACGCAGGCGTTCACGTCCCCGAAGCCGAATCCGGCCTTGATGATGGTACGCAGATCCGGCGCTTCCCGGAACTGATGTGGGATGGCGTGCGCATACGGGACGATCTCCGGATGGACGTCTTCGCAGTTGAGCGACGGGTGAAGATAGCGGTCGCGCAGCATCAGGATGCATGCGACCGACTCCAGCGCCCCGGCCGCGCCGAGCGCATGCCCGATCATCGATTTCGTCGAGTTGATGGCAGGGAGCGTCTCCGGGGTCCGCCCCAGAGCCTCGCCCCAGCTCGCCACCTCGCGCGGGTCCGCGCCCGTGGCCGTGAGGTGGCCGTTGATCGCGTCGATCTCGTCGGGCGAGATGGCGGCGTCGGCGACCGCGGAACGGATGCAGCGCCGCACACTCTCCGGATTCGGGGCGGTCATGCTACCGCCCATGCGGTGGCCGCCGCAGTTCAGGGCGCCCCCGAGCACCTCGGCGTAGATGCGTGCGCCGCGCTCCAGCGCACTGTCCAGGCTCTCCAGGTGCAGCACGGCGGCCCCGCTGCCCGGGATGAAGCCTCCGGCCGAGGCGCTCATCGGGCGTGATGCGGCCTCGGGCTCGTGGTTGTGCGTGCGGCACAGGACCCGCATCGCGTCGAACCCTGCCCAGATGTAGTGGCTGGATCCCTCCGAGCCTCCGCACAGCATGCGCTCGGCCAGGCCCATGCGGATGCGCTGCAGGCCCTCGATGACCGCCTCCGTTCCCGTGCTGCACGCGCTCGAGTTCGACGTGACCTGGTTCCCGAGCGCGAGCAGCCCGGACACGCGCGCCGAGACGCCGCTCCCCATCACCTGCTCGACGATCGTGCTGCCGAGGCGCCGCACGCGCCCCGCGTTCGTCATCGGCACCAGCTTCTCGCCGGTGGTGTCCAGGCCCCCGATGCCCGTGCCGATGATCGCGCCGGCCTCCCAGTAGACGCGGTCGTCACCCTGGGTCGGACGCTCCAGCCCCGCGTCCGTCCACGCGTCGACGGCGGCGATCGCCCCGTAGCGGTGGTTGGAGTTCATCGCCAGGAGCTCGTCCTCGTCGAAGTACCGCTCCGCGACCTCGTCGACCCCTGGAGGCACGCCCGCGACCGTGCAGCCGAACCCGAGCTCCTCCAGGATCGGAATGGTGCGCAGACCCGAGCGCCCGGCCTTGAGCGCGTCCCCGAACGCCTCCACGCCGACGCCGTTGGGCGCGACCGCGCCGAGTCCGGTGACCACCACACGCCGCCTCATCGCGGCACCCCCACGCCCGAGATCGTGGCGGAGCAGACCAACGTCCCGTCGTCCAGATGCATCTCGGCCTCGCTGCGCAGCTTCCCACGGCGGAAGAACCTCTTCCGGGCCGTGATCGTGACCCTTTCGCCCGGCCTCACCGGGCCCGAGAACTCGACCTCAGCGTCCGTGAACATCGCCACCCTGCTGCTCACCTCCTCGATCCCGCCTTCGAGCGCGAGCAGGTAGATCCCCTGCGCCACGACCGATACCTGGGCCATGGACTCCAGGAGGATGACGCCCGGCGTGACCGGGTTCCCCGGGAAATGACCCCGATAGAAGTCCGCATCCGGGCGGAACCGGTACGTCGCCACGATGTGGTCGGCGTCGATCTCCAGGATCTCGTCGACGAACCGGAACGGCTCGGCCTGCGGGAGCAGGGCCAGGACCTGAGCGGGCGAGAGCGTCTGGGTCACTCTTCCATCCTTCCGCCGCGCGAGTTCCTCGACCTGTAGGGATAGTCCGGGTAGTCGATGTCGCGGAACACGCCGACCTTCGCGCGCTTGATGTCGTAGATGGCCTCCCCGTCCACGAGCACGCGCGCGTCGCCGATGGCGATCGACGAGCCGGACGCCGGCAGCTGCTGGTAGCGGGCGATGTCGACCTCGTAGCGCACCACGCCGTCGTGCGGGCGGATCTGCCCGAAGAACTCGACCTCTCCGCAGCCGAGTGCTCTGCCCGTGCCGAGGGCGCCGCGCCACGCGCAGTAGAAGCCGATGAGCTGCCAGATGCCGTCGAGGCCGAGGCACCCGGGTTGGACGGGGTCCCCCAGGAAGTGGCACTGGAAGAACCAGTCGTCCACGCGCACGTCGCGCTCGGCGACGATCGTGCCCCGCCTCCCGTCCCTGGTGATGCGCTCCACGCGGTCGACCATGAGCATGGGGGGCAGGGGCAGGCGTGCCCCGAATCCGGGCGGCGCGTCGGAGACGAGCCTCCCGTAGGCCATCGCGAGCACCTCCTCGCGCGTGAAGCCGCCGCGCTCGCGGAACTCCTCGTACGTCATGGCGCCGTCCCGAAGCGCAGCAGGAAGCTCGACCACGTGAGCCCCGATCCCACGCCGACGACGGCGACGTCGTCGCCTTCGCGCCAGTCGTCCCACCTCATCGAAACGACCGACGGCGCCCCGGCCGCGCCGGTGTTGCCGTAGTCGACCACGTTGGCGTGGTGCCGCTCGTCCGGCACGCCGCACTGCTGGCACACCGTGCGCAGCATCATGAGGTTCGCCTGGTGCCCGATGAAGTGGAGACGCCGCTCCGGGTCGGCGTACGACGCCTGGAGCGCGCGCAGCAGCCGGACGGTCTTCTTGATCGCGAACATCTGGACGGTGCGGCCGTCCTGGCGGAAGTGTCCCCCGACGGGAACCACCACCTTGTCCGCCCCCGCGGGGCTCGAGTGCAGCGTGTTGCCCACTACCTCGACGCGGGAAGGGACGCGCGTCGAGAGCACCGCCGCGGTCGTGCCGTCGCCCCACAGCACCGAGGCGGAGCGGTCCGCATAGTCGACGGTCGTCGTCAGGCTCTCGGGCGTGACCACGAGCACGAAGTCGGGCAGGGTGTCCGGGCCCATGCCGGAGAGCATGAACAGCGTGGTGAAGAAGCTCGTGCACGCCGAGTTCACGTCGAACGCCGGCACCTCGAGCTCGAGCGCCCGGGCCACGTAGCACGCGTCCGCGGGGGACATCGTGTCGGGGTGGCTCGAGCCCGTGATGACCATCCCGATGTCGGCCAGATCCACACCCGCCCGGGCGACTGCCATCTCCGCCGCCCGTCTTCCCGTCTCGCCGTGCGTGTACAGCGCGGCCTCCTGAGACAGCCGCGGATCCCGGTTCCGTGTCTCCCGGATGTAGTCGAGCGGGAGCACGGTACGACGGCTGCGGATGCCGACGCGCTCCATGATCCACGCGTCGTTGGTTCCGATGTCGAGCTCCTCGAGGAACGCGTTCGTGATCTCGGTCTCGGGGTGGAAGTGCCCGATGCCGTGCAGGTAGAGGCTCATGACCGCGCTCCGGAGACGTGCTCCCCGCCGTCCACGCGGATGACGGCTCCGTTGATCCAGGCGGCTTCGGGCAGCGACAGCAGATAGACCACGTTCGCGACGTCCTCGGGGGTCGTGAGTCGGCCGAGCGGATTGCGCAGGCGTGCCTGGGCCTTGAGGTGGTTGTTGCCCGGAATGAGACGGAGTGCGGGGGTGTCGGCGACCCCCGGCTGGAGGATGTTGGATCGGATGCCGAGGTGGCCCATCTCCACGGCGATCGAGCGGGACACCGACTCGAGCGCGGCCTTGGCGGCGGACACGGCGGCGTACCCCTTCCAGGCGACGGCGTTGCCCTCGCTGGTGAAGCCGAGCACCCGGGCGTCCGCGGCGAACAGGCCCCTCGCGTGCACCGCCTGCGTCCACGCCAGGAGGCTCGTGCCCATCGCGTACACCGTGCGCGCCATGTCCTCGTCCTCGAGGAGGGCGTGGGCAGGGTACTCGGGGGGGCTGGCCACGCTCTCCAGGCCGTCCACGCCCTCGGCCAGAAGGCGATCCGCGGCGCCCAGGAGCGCCGTGGGCTCGAGGCCCAGCTCGCCCGCCAGGCGTGCTGCGGCGCTGTGCGGCCCGGGCGCCTCCTCGGGAACGACGAGCTTGAGGTTCCCGAAGGCGATCGAATGCAGGAGTACGTGGACCCGTCCCTGGAGGCCCAGGGCGCCGGCCAGCTCGTCGATCACCGCCGAGCGCGCTTCCGGGTCGAGCGCGTCCACGTTGAACGTGCGCAACTCGACGCCTTGGGTGCGGATGGCCTCGAACTCGGGCTCGATGCGGCTCATGGCTCCGCGCCGATCCCGATGGACGATGCAGAGGCTCATGCCGTGGGCGGCCAGCTTGCGGGCGCTGGCGAGGCCGAACCCGCTGGATCCGCCCAGGATCAGCCCCCACTCGTCTGGCCGGAAGACTCTGGTGGGCATGGCTACCGGGTGCATCTCCGGGTGCGACCCCGGAAGTTGGTCGTGTGTGCTCCAGGGGACGAAGGATACCGAAGCAGGGGCGTCGTGTCAGCACTCGCGGCGCTGCGGGTGCACGAGCGGCGGCGGAGCAGGGGCTCCCCCCTCGGTCCGCGAGGGAGGGGCCGCAGTGCGCGCCCCCCCGCGCGCGGGCGCTTGCGCGCCCTCACCCAGGGATACCCGGTCCTGCGGACGCCGCCGCAACGGCCCGCGGGGAGGTCCGCTCGCCCCCCCGCCCCTCGTTGACACCCCGGAGAGGCCCGGATATCATTCAAAGCTTTGTACTCCAAGGGCCTTTTGGGGCATCACGCATGAGAACCTACACCCCGAGCGCGAGCGACATCGAGCGCCGCTGGTGGGTCGTCGACGCGGACGGCAAGCCGCTGGGGCGGCTCGCGACCCAGGTCGCAACCGTGCTGCGCGGCAAGCACAAGGCGATCTTCACGCCGCACCTGGACACAGGCGATCACGTCGTGGTGATCAACGCGTCCAAGGTGAAGCTGACCGGGAAGAAGCCCGAGCAGAAGACCTACTTCCGGCACTCCGGGTACATGGGCCACGAACGGTTCGTTCCGTTCGAGCGGATGGTCGCGACGCACCCCGAGCGCGTGGTGGAGCAGGCCGTGAAGGGCATGCTTCCGAAGGGCGCACTCGGTCGGGCGATGCGCAAGAAGCTGAAGGTGTACGCAGGTCCCGAGCATCCGCACCAGGGCCAGCGGCCCGAGACGCTGAACATCTGAGGAGAGGGATCCGAGCGAGATGGCCGGCCAAGAGACGAACCAGATCCAGAGCGTGGGGCGGCGCAAGACGGCCGTCGCGCGCGTGCTGCTCCGTCCCGGGACGGGCGAATGGACCGTGAACGGGCGGCCGCTCCCCGAGTACTTCCCGAGGGAGACCCACAGGATCCGCATCGAGGAGCCGTTGAGGGTGACGGGGCTCTCGGGCAGGTTCGACGTGCGGGTGAGGGTGAGGGGCGGCGGTCTGAGCGGCCAGGCGGACGCCGTGCGCATGGGGCTGGCCAGGGCGGTGGCGAGCCACGACGACGAGATGCGTCCGACGTTGCGGGAGAAGGGGATGTTGACCCGGGACCCGCGCAAGGTCGAGCGGAAGAAGCCGGGGCGCCCGAAGGCGCGGAAGCGGTTCCAGTTCTCGAAGCGCTAGTCGCTTCGACCATCCTGATCGGGGCGTAATCGGCCCCACTTGAGTAGGGAAGATCGCGCATGCAGGAAGTCGGCCTGAACGAGCTCCTCGAGGCCGGTGTCCATTTCGGGCACCAGACCCGTCGCTGGAACCCCAAGATGCGCCCGTACATCTTCACGGAGCGCAACGGGATCCACATCATCGACCTGCGCAAGACGCTCGACCGCCTGCAGGCGGCCCAGCAGGCGGTGCGCGAGGTCGTCCTGCGCGGGGAACGCGTCCTCTTCGTATGCACGAAGAGGCAGCTCAGGAGCGTCGTCGAGCAGGAGGCGGGGCGCTGCGGCGCCTTCTTCGTGACGGAGCGCTGGCTGGGAGGCATGCTCACGAACTTCCAGACCATCCGCAAGCAGATCCGCCGCCTCAAGGAGTTGGAGCGCGGGCAGGAGGAGAACGCCTTCGAGTTCTACACCAAGAAGGAGCAGCTCCTCATCGAGCGCGAGCGGGTGAAGCTGGAGAAGTACCTGGGCGGCGTGAAGGACATGTCGCGGCTTCCCGGCGCGGTGTTCGTCGTGGACGCGAAGCGGGAGACGATCGCGGTGCGCGAGGCCTCACGGCTCGGGATTCCGGTGGTGGCCATCACGGATACGAACGCGGACCCCGATCCCATCGACTATCCCGTTCCGGGCAACGATGACGCGATCCGCTCGGTGAGCCTCATCGCCGCTGCGATCGCGGACGCGATCGAGGTCGCTCGCAAGGAGGTTCCGGAGGAGGACCGGCGGCGCTCCGAGGAGGTCGAGGCGACGACGTACTCCACGGAGACCGGAGAGACCACGGAGAAGGAGCGCCCGGCTCGGCGCCGCCCGCGCCGCAAGCGCCGGCCGCGTCCCGAGGTCATCGCGCAGCACCTCAAGGAGGACGAGGTGGAGGGGGAGGCGTCGTCCGGAGAGAGCGAGGCGCGGTCCGAGGCACGACCTGCCTCCGCTCCGGGACAGGGCGCGCCTCCCCGGAAGAAGCAGCCGAAGGGGGGCAAGAAGGGCCCGGGGGCGGGAGTTGCCGCGCAGGAGGCCCCGGGGACGCCCGAGGAGGGGGGGGGCGACGAGTCGACCGGAGCAGAGAGCGGCGCGTAGGACCACGCAGCAAGATCCGGGCGAGCGGCCCGGCTCCGTATTCAGGTTCCGTCGAAGGCCCGCGAAACCTGTCCGAGGCGGCAGTCGGAACGAGGGTCTCCCTCGCTCCCTCCGCCTCTTTTCATGGCCCTCGAAGGGCCCGTCGAGTTCGAAGACACGCAGCGGAACGGATCGGCAGGGAACGATGATCAGCGCCAGCGATGTGAAAGAGCTCCGCGACCGCACGGGCGCGGGGATGATGGACTGCAAGCGGGCCCTCCAGGAGACCGGCGGGGACATGGAGAAGGCCGTGGACTTCCTGCGAGCGCACGGCGCGGCCAAGGCCGCCAAGCGCTCCGAGAAGTCGGCCAACGAGGGCACGATCGGCAGCTACGTCCACTTCGACGGACGCACCGCCGTCATCGTCGAGCTGAACTGCGAGACCGATTTCGTCGCCAACACGGACGACTTCCGGGCACTGGCCAAGGACCTGGCGATGCACATCGCGTCCGCGGCTCCCCTGGCGGTGTCGAAGGACGACGTTCCTGCCGAGGTGGTCGAGCGGGAGCGCTCCATCTACCTGCAGCAGGTCGAGGAGGAGGGCAAGCCGGCGCAGATCGCCGAGAGAATCGTGGAGGGCAGGCTCCGCAAGTTCTTCGAGGAGAGCACGCTGCTCGCCCAGCCCTTCGTCAAGGATTCAGAAAGGACCGTCGAGCAGCTCATCACGGAGGTCTCGGCCAAGACGGGCGAGAAGATCCGGGTGGCCCGCTTCGCGCGGTTCAAGGTCGGAGAGCGCGGCTGAGCGTTCCCGAGGCCCCGAGGGGAGGCCGAACGATGAAGGAACGGTCCGGAGCGCCCAGATACGGGCGGGTGCTGCTCAAGCTGTCGGGCGAGGCTCTGGCGGGAGACCTCGGCTTCGGCATCGAGCCCTCCGTGGTGGACCGGCTGACCGACGAGATCCGCGGCGTGGCGGAGACGGGCATCGCCCTGGGCGTCGTGATCGGCGGCGGCAACATCGTGCGCGGCTCCCTCGCTTCCCGACAGGGGATGGACCGCGTGCAGGCGGACTACATGGGAATGCTCGCCACGGTGATCAACGCCCTTGCCGTCCAGGATCTGCTGGAGAACAAGGGCGTCGAGACCCGGGTGATGACCGCGATCCGCATGGAGCAGATCGCGGAGCCCTACATCCGGCGGCGCGCCATGCGCCACATGGAGAAGGGCCGCGTCGTCATCTTCGCGGGTGGGACGGGCAACCCCTACTTCTCGACCGACACGGCGGCCGCCCTGCGGGCCATCGAGATGGAGGCCGACGTGGTCATCAAGGCCACCAAGGTCAGGGGCGTGTTCAGCGCCGATCCCGCCAAGGACCCCGAGGCCGAGTTCATCCCGAGCATCTCGTTCCAGGAGGTGGTGGCGCGCGAGCTCGCCGTGATGGACGCCCCCGCCGTGTCCCTGTGCAAGGAGAACGCCCTTCCGATCATCGTGCTGAACCCGGAGGAGGGCGGCGTGATCTCGGCGGCCATCCGTGGTGAGCGGGTCGGCACCCTTGTATCGTAGGAGGACCCGGGCGTCGCGGCGGCCATGGACGGCTGTTGACGCGAGCCAGGTTCCTCGTTCCACGTAGGAGAATCCGATGCCGACGGTGGAAGACGCCAGGCGGCGCATGGAGGAGGCCCTTGAGGCCATGCGCCGTGAGTTCGCTACGGTCCGGACCGGCAAGGCGTCGCCGGCGCTGCTGGACACGGTGCGCGTGGAGGCGTACGGGTCCAAGATGCCCCTCAACCAGGTTGCGACGATCCATGCGCCCGACCCCGGCCTGCTCGTCGTGCAGCCCTTCGACAAGAGCCTGATGGGGTCCGTCGAGAAGGCGATCCTCACGGCGGATCTCGGGCTGAACCCCTCGAACGACGGCAACGTGGTCCGGGTGCCGGTGCCTCCGCTCAACGAGGAGCGGCGCAAGGAGTACGTGAAGCTGCTCCACAAGATGGCGGAGGAAGGCCGCGTCTCCCTGCGCCAGGCGCGCCGGGTCGTGCGCGACGAGCTGCACGCCCTGGTGAAGGAGCACGAGATCGGGGAGGACGAGGCCCACCGACGGGAGGAGGCTCTCGAGAAGCTCACCCAGGAGTACGCCGACAAGGTCGAGGAGCTTCTCGGGCACAAGGAAGCGGAGATCATGGCCGTTTGAGCGGGCTGTGATCTCCACCGCCCATGGGCTCCGAGCTTCTCGATCGCATTCGTCCGAACGGCGACGTGCCGCACCACGTGGCCGTCATCATGGACGGGAACGGACGCTGGGCCCGGCAGCGCGGACTGCCGCGTCACCTGGGCCACGCCGAAGGCATGAAAGCGGTACGGGGGTGCATCGAGGCGGCGGGCGAGGTGGGCATCGGGATCCTGACCCTTTTCGCCTTCTCCACCGAGAACTGGCAGCGGCCGCGCACGGAGGTGTCGGCCTTGATGGGGCTCCTCCAGCGCTACGCGCGCCGCGAGCGGGAGGAGCTGAGGCGCAAGGGGGTGGAGGTCCGCGTGCTCGGGGAGCTGGACCGGGTGGATCCCCAGACGCGCAAGGCGGTCGATGCGATCGTCGAAGGCACGCGCGGAGGCGACAAGCTGCGGCTGAACCTCATGATCTCGTACGGCGGCCGGGAGGAGATCCTGCGTGCCACGCGTGTCCTGGCACGAAGGGTCGCAGCGGGCGAAATGGAACTGGGTGAGATCGACGAGGCGGCGTTCGGTGGCGCGCTGTTCACGGCGGGGCTCCCGGATCCCGACCTGCTCATCCGCACCTCGGGCGAGTACCGAGTGAGCAACTTCATGCTGTGGCAGCTCGCGTACACCGAGCTCCACATCTCGCCCGTCCTGTGGCCCGACTTCAGGCCGGAGCACCTGTACAGGGCGGTCCTCGACTACCAGCAGCGCGAGCGCCGCTTCGGGCGCCTGCCCACCCCGTGAGCCACCGGTCGCGAGGACCGCGCGTGGGGTGTCTGCGCACAGGAGCCGCCCGTGCGTCCCACTGACCTGTCCCGTCGCATGACGGTCGTGTTCATCGGCGTTCCAGTGGTCGTCGCGATCCTCTACTTCGGGGGGTGGGTGCTGAGCGTGCCCCTGGCGCTGCTGGCCGCCCAGGCGACCTCGGAGACCTACGACATGGTGGAGGCGACGGGCGCGCGTCCGTTCCGCTGGATCGGCACGTTCGTGGGCGGCGCGCTGGTCCTCCTGGCGTCGGCGCATCCCACGTTCAGGTCCATGGCGCCCTGGATGCTCGGCACCATCGCCGCGCTGCTCGCGGTGACGCTCGCGGCGGCCATGGTGACGCGGTGGCCTGAAGGGAAGCCACTGGGCGCGGTGGCGACCACATTGTTCGGCGCCCTGTACGGGGGGCTCGCCCTGGCCTTCGTGCCCTTGCTGCGCTCGCTTCCCCTCCGCCTGGGCTGGCAGGCGGCAGGGTCCTCGCCGTGGGCGGGCGTCGTCGTGGTCGCCCTTCCTGTGGCGACGACCTGGATCGGGGATGGGGCGGCGTACTTCGCGGGCGCGGCCTGGGGGCACACGCGGCTCGCGCCGCGTCTGAGCCCGGGAAAGACGCGGGCGGGCGCGTACGGCGGGCTGATCGCGTCCGGTGTGACGGGCGGGCTGTGGTACCTGATCGCACGCCGGTGGGTACCGGGACTGCCGCTGCACAGCGTGACCACGGCGGCGGGCCTGGGACTGATGCTCGGGCTCGTGGGGCAGATCGGAGACCTCGTCGAGTCGCTGCTCAAGCGGGAGGCGGGCGTGAAGAACTCGGGGAACCTGTTCCCCGGCCACGGGGGAGTCCTGGACCGGACGGACTCCCTGATCTTCGCGCTGCCGGCCGCGTACGTGCTGCTCCTCGTCGCGGGACTGCTCGCATGATCCGCGTCGCGGTCCTCGGCTCGACGGGCTCGATCGGACGGAGCACGCTGGAGGTGATCCGCCGCCACTCCGACCGGTTCTCCGTCGTGGTGCTGGCGGCTCACCGCCGGGCCGAGCTGCTGCGCGAGCAGGTCGCGGCGTTCCGGCCACGGGTCGCCGTCCTGGCCGACGGGACGGGCTCTGCCGGTCGAGGGGAGACGGGCTGGAGCTTCGGGCGGGAGGCGCTCCTGGACGCCGCGGGACGGGAGGACGTCGACGTGGTGGTCAACGGGGTCGTCGGCGCTGCGGGCCTCGGGGTCACGCTGCGCGCCCTGGAGGCGGGCAAGCGGCTGGCGCTGGCGAACAAGGAGTCGCTGGTGGCTGGTGGACCCCTCGTGTTGGAGGCGCGCGAGCGCGGCGGCGGCGAGCTCGTGCCGATCGACTCCGAACACAGCGCCATCCTGCAGTGTCTCGCCGGGCGCGACCGCGAAAGCGTGAGCCGCCTGATCCTGACCGCCTCGGGGGGGCCGTTCCGGGGACGGGACCGGCGCTCGCTGCGGGACGTGCAACCGGCGGAGGCGCTCAACCATCCCACGTGGGACATGGGAGCGAAGATCACGATCGACTCGGCCACGCTGGCCAACAAGGCGCTCGAGGTCATCGAGGCGCACCATCTCTACGGCCTCGGGTACGACCGCATCCGGGCCGTCGTGCATCCGCAGTCGATCGTGCACTCGCTGGTGGAGTTCGTGGACGGGTCGGTCCTCGCCCAGTTGGGTTTTCCCACGATGGAGCTGCCGATCCTCTACGCGTTGACCTATCCCGAGCGCGTGGCGGACGCGGGCTTGCGCACCTACGACCCCGTGCGGGCCTCACCGCTCACGTTCGAGGAGGTGGACGGCGACGCGTTCCCGCTCTTCGATCTGGGTGTGGAGGCCGGGCGGCGGGGAGGTACGGCTCCTGCGGTGTACAACGCGGGCAACGAGGTGGCGGTGACGGCGTTTCTGGAGCGTCGCATCCGCTTTCCGGAGATGGCGGACGTGGTGCACGCGGCGCTCCGGGACGCGGACGGGTCCGGTTCGGGCCGTGGGGCGGTGAGCCTCGAGGACGTGCTGGCGGCCGACGCCGCGGCCCGCGAGATCGCCGCGGCGGCGGTCGGGCGCCTCGATCAGACAAGGAGCGGAGCGGGGGAATGACGATCCTGGCGACGGTGATCGTGCTCGGCGTGCTCATCTTCGTGCACGAGTTCGGGCACTTCATGGCCGCGAAGGCGGTGGGCGTCGAGGTGCAGCGGTTCTCGATCGGCCTCGGGCCCCGGGTGTGGGGCTTCACGCGGGGCGAGACGGAGTACGTCCTCAGCATGGTCCCGCTCGGGGGCTACGTGAAGATGGGCGGCATGGACGACGAGATCCTCGAGCGCATCGAGGGCGGCGGCTCCGGGGAGCCGCGGATCCCGGGCCCTCGCGATTTCGACGCCAAGCCCATCTGGGCGCGCGCCCTGGTGGTCTCGGCCGGGGTGATCATGAACATGATCTTCGCGTTCGCCGTCTACACGTTCGTGACCGCGTACTGGGGGGTGCCCCAGCTCGACACCACGCGGGTGGGCCAGGTCGACGCGCAGTCGCTGCCGGCCGGCGCGCAGAGCCTGGCGTCGATCGAGCCGGGCGCGCGCATCGTCAGCATCGGTGGCCACGCAGTCGCCAACTGGGGCGACATCCGGAGGCAGCTGCTCCATGCGACGCCCGGCCCGCTCACGGTCCGGACCACGGACCCGGGTGGCAGCGTCACGGTCCAGGTGCCCGACACGCGCCCCGGCCGGCGAGTGCTCGCCGCGGCCCTCATGCCGTGGGTGGACGCGGGCGTGGGAGCGGTCGAGCCCGGATCGCCCGCCGAGAAGGCGGGCATCCAGGCGGGCGACCGCATCCTCGCGGTCGACGGCGTGGCCGTGCACAACTGGTGGGAGTTCGTCGCCCAGATCCAGGAACGCCCCGGACAGACGGTGGCGCTCAGCCTGCTGCGGGACGGACACCGCATCGTCCGGCCCGTGACGCTCGAAAGCGAGACCCAGCAAGCCTCGGGCGGGAAGAGCGAACGGATCGGGAAGGTGGGCATCTACCAGCCCGTGGGCGCCTACTCCTACGCACCGGTCCCGCTGGGGGAGTCCTTCGTCGAGGGCTACCGTCAGACCGTGGCGGTGACGGGCATGATCCTCCAGTTCTTGCGCAATCTGGTGACCGGCCACGTGTCGCCCCGCTCGGTCGGCAGCATCATCACGATCGGGCAGCTGTCCGGACAGGCCGCCGCTGAAGGCCTGTCCGCGTTCCTGTCGTTCATGGCGCTGTTCAGCATCGACCTGGCCATCCTCAACCTCCTGCCCATCCCGATCCTGGACGGCGGACACCTGCTCTTCCTCGGCATCGAGGCGGTACGGGGTCGCGCGCTCTCGATCGAGCAGCGGCTGCGATGGAGCAACGTGGGCCTCATCATCATCGCAGGCATCATGCTCTGGGCTCTCTCCAACGACTTCATGAGGCTGCTGGGAAGGTAGGGGCGCCGGCCCGGGTCGGGGATTTCCCGACGGCGGGGGCGGCGAGAGGGCTGCTACGTTTCCGTGAATCGGGCCTCGCCCGCCGCACCACCCTTCACGGAAGAACCTCGATGAGCCGTCCGAGCCTCGTCGCCGAGCCGCACAAGATCAAGACCGTCCGGCTGCTCTCCTTCCCGGGTCAGGAGGAGCGCAAGAAGCACCTCGCCCGGGCCCGCTTCAACGTCTTCAACCTCACTCCGTCCGAGATCGTCTTCGACATGGGATCGACGGGGACGAGCGCGTCGAGCCAGGAGCAGCTCGCCGGCCAGCTGCTGGGCGACGAGGCGTACGCGGGGAGCCGGAACTTCGAGAGGTTGCAGGCGGCCGCCGCCGAGGTGCTCGGGCACGGCTACGTCTGCCCCACGCACAACATCCTCGGGTGCATCAAGCTCATCGTGTCCACCATGGTCCCGAAGGGCTCGGTGGTCCCGAGCAACGGGAGGGACCGGTGGGACGTGCTCGTGCCGCGCGAGGTCGAGGTCGTGGACGTGCGCGACCGCTCGGAGCCGGTCTTCACGGGCGACATCGACCTGGCCGGCCTGGAGCAGGCGCTCGGCGGCGGACGCGTCGCGCTCATCGACCTGCAGGCCTTCGCGGATGGCCAGCATCCGTTCAGCCTGCGCAACCTGCGCGAGGTGCGCCACCTGGCCGACCGCTTCGGGGTGCGGCTGGTTCTCGACGGCTCCCGGATCATCGAGAACGCCTGGTACATCCAGCGGCACGAGCCGGGGCAGGCCGACCGCTCCATCGCGACGCTCGTGCGCCAGATCGTCAAGACGAGCCACATCGTCCAGATGGACGGGGCCCAGGATCCCAAGTGTCACGCGGGTGGCTTGCTCACGACCGACAATCCCGACGACCACGAGAGGTTCATGAACGAGGTCGTCGTCTTCGAGGGGCTCCACACGTACGGTGGGATGGCCGGGCGCACGATGGAGGTGCTGGCCCGCGGGTTGGTCGAGATGGTGGACGAGAACGAGGTCCACTGGGTCATGCACCAGACCGAGCGCTTCACCCAGCGGTTGCGCGACGCCGGGGTTCCCCTGGAGCGAGGCTGCGACGGCGCCTACATCCGGGCCAACGCGTTCCTGCCCCAGGCGCCCGAGACCGCGCGGGACACGTTCTCCGCGGCCCTCTACCTGCTGTCCGGCATCCGCGCCGTGGCGCCGCACCGGAAGGGCTCCGAGGGGCTGGTGCCGGTCCAGATCCCCAGGCTGGCGCTCACGAACGAGCAGCTCGACCAGATCGCCGACGCGATCGTGTCGCTCCACCGCCAATCGGAGCGCGTTCCACCGCTCCAGGTCGCTCAGCGCGGGGACTGGCGTGACGAGATGGCCTACCGCTGGGTCTTCCCCGACCTGGAGCCCTTCGAGTTCGATACGTTTCCTTACCAGATCCACACGGTCGAGCACGTCGGCTCGCTCACCCGGGGGCAGCGCGAGGAAGCCATCCGGCAGGCGGGGTACAACACGTTCCTGCTCCCCTCGGCGGACGTGACGATCGATCTGCTCACGGACTCCGGCACGTCGGCCATGAGCACGGACCAGTGGGCCGCGTACGAAGGCGCGCGCGCGAGCGCGGCCACCAGCGACGAGTACGCAAGGCTCGACGCGGCGCTCAAGGACGCCTTCGGGTACGAGCACAACATCCCGACGCACCAGGGTCGGGCCGCCGAGCACATCCTCAGCCAGATCATGATCGAGCCCGGCCAGCTCGTGCCGGGCAACATGTACTTCACGACGACGAAGCTGCACCAGGAGCTCGCCGGCGGTGTCTTCGTGGACGTGATCGTCGACGAAGCCAACGACGCCGAGAGCACGTTCCCGTGGAAGGGCGACATCGACCTGGACAAGCTTCGGGCCGTGGTCGACCGGCACGGTGCGGACGGGATCGCGTACATCTCGTTCGAGCACTCCGTGAACATGGCGGGCGGACAGCCCGTCAGCATGGACAACATGAAGGAGGTCTACAGCTACTGCTCGCCGCTCGGCATCCCCGTCTTCTTCGACGCCACCCGCGTCGTCGAGAACGCGTACATGATCCAGAGCCGGGATCCCCGGTATCGCGAGACCCCGATCAAGGACATCCTCCGCGAGATGATGATCTACGGGGACGGCTGCACGGTGAGCGGCAAGAAGGACTTCCTCATCAACATCGGAGGTCTCCTCGCCTTCCGGGAGAACGCCGAATGGGCCCGCCGGGCGCGTGAGCTCCTGCGCATCTACGAGGGGAACGTGACCGACGGCGGACTTGCGGCGGCGGACCTCGCCGCGATGCGGCGGGGTGTGGAGGAGATGGTGGACGATCGCTACATCCGGTCCCGGATCCGGCAGACGGAGCTTCTGGGGCGGATGCTCCTGGAGGCCGGCGTCCCGATCGTCACCCCCCCCGGCAGCCACGCGATCTTCCTGGATGCGCGCAGGTTCCTGCCGCACATCGACCAGGACGAGTATCCCGCCCAGCGACTGGCGGCGGAGGTCTTCGTGGAGACCGGTGTGCGGGCCATGGAGCGCGGCAACGTCTCCAAGGGACGCAACCCCGAGACGGGCGAGAACTACCGGCCTGCCCTCGAGCTCGTGCGCCTGACGCTGCCCCGACGCGTCTACACCAACGACCACATGCGCGCCGTGGCGGACGGGATCATCCGGCTCTACGCGCGCCGGGAGGAGATCCGGGGCCTGCGGTTCGTGTACGAGCCGGGCAAGCTCCGCTTCTTCCAGGGGCGGTTCGAGGCGCTCTAGAGAAAGCTGAGCTGCGACGGCCCGGCGCGCAGCCGGAGGGCTTCGGGGTCGAGCACCTCCGTGGGCTCGTCCTGCGGTGCCACGGCCAGGTAGCCCTTCCATCCGCTGGAGGCGAGGGCGCCCCCGACGACGCTGCGGGCCAGCTCGGGCCGGTTGCACTCGCGTGAGAGGTGCGCGAGCACGACGGCCGCGAGCCGGGGGTGCGCCAGCTCCACGGCCAGGCGCGCGGCCGCCTGGTTCGACAGGTGTCCGTGGCTGGACGCGATGCGCTGCTTCACCGCCCACGGGTAGGCGCTGCCCTGCAGGAGGATCTCGTCGTGATTGGCCTCGAGGACGAGGAGGTCGCACGCCTCGAGGGCATGGCGGATCTGCGCCGTGGGCCGGCCGAGGTCGGTGGCCACTCCCAGGCGCAGCCCGGTGCACTCGTCCACGAGCGCGACGCCGACGGGATCGGCGGCGTCGTGGACGGTGAGGAAGGGCTCGACGCGGACGTCGCCGATCGAGAACGGGTGCCCGGGCCGGTACTCGACGACCGTCTCGCCGCCGCGCAGCAGCCGCGCACAGGCGGCGCGGGTGCGCTCCGTCATGTAGAGCGACGTGCCGTGGCGCCGCGCGAAGACGCCCATGCCCTGTGTGTGATCGGCATGATCGTGGGTGACCACGATGCCGTCGACCTCCTGCGGCTCCACGCCCACGCGCAGCAGCCTCCGGGCGAGGTCGCGGCCGCTGAAGCCGGCGTCCACCAGGATCCTCGTGCGTCCGGCCCACACGAGGGTCGCGTTGCCCGAGCTGCCGCTTCCCAGGAGGGCGACCTTCACGGGACCGGCTGCCTCCGTGCGGTCACGGGAGACGGCGGGGGCGGGTGGTGTGCCAGGCCCGGGTCAGGACGGCACGCAGGCCCGGACCCAGTTCGACGCCTCGACGCGCCATCGCGCGCTCGGCGGTCTCGAGGAACCGGTCGAGCCGGTACTCGCCCAGGTCGGCGCCCGAGCCCCAGCTGAACGGAGGCACCACCGCCGGCGGCATCACGCCCCCGAAGACGTTGCTCCCGGCACCCAGGACGGCCCCGGTCGTGAGGAGCGTGCCGATGCCCGTCTTCACGTGGTCCCCGAGGAAGACGCCCACCTTGAGCAACCCCGTGTCGACCGTGCCCTCGGGGCTCCACACCCGCACGCTGCCGTAGTTGTTCTTCAGGTCGCTGTTCGTCGTGAAGGCGCCCAGGTTCACCCAGGCACCCAGCACCGCGTGCCCCAGGTGTCCGTCGTGCGCCTTGTTCACATGCCCCAGCACGACGCTGTCGGTCACCTCCCCGTGGATCCTGCATCCGACACCGATCGTGGAGGTGCCCACCCGTCCGCCGAGGACGACCGTGCCCGGCCCCACGTACAGGGGGCCGGTGAGGCGGGCGGGTCCCTCTACCCGCGCTTCCTCGTCGAGCCGTATCGGTCCGTTCCGCAGATCCAGCCACACGCCCGGCTCGACTTCGGCGCCCTCTCCGAGGGAGAGGGGGAAGCGGCCGACGCGGTGGGCTCCTCCGGGATCGTCCGCGAGCCGGTCGCTCCACAGGGCCTCGAAGTCCCGGGCCAGGCGAGCCGCGCTTCCGCTCATGAGGTCCCAGGGGCTGTCGAGCACTTCGCCGGCGAGCTCCACCTCGGGCCCTTCGCCTCCGGCGGCGGAAGGCTCCCCGAGGCGTGACTCGTCGGGAAGGGGAGCGCCGTCGGGGAGCACCCACCCGACGCCCTCCCCACCGACCGTGAGGCGCGCGGGGGCGGGGAGCGTGGGCGGCTCGCCGAGGTCGAGGGCCGCGCGGCTGGACAGGAGTATCCGCACGCCGTCGGCGCGGACCGCGGTCCGCTCG
>JBJKSF010000077.1:0-18695 GCA_046704285.1 Longimicrobiales bacterium
GCTGGTGCCCTGAGGGCGGGCCCGATCGGGCCCGCCGGCGGTCCGACCGCGCCGCCGGACGGTCCTCAGGATCCTCCGAGCGCGCGCATCGGATCCACGCGGGCCGCGCGCCGGGCGGGAAGCCAGCTCGCCAGGAGCGCGACGGCCGTGAGCGCGAGCGCGACGGAGGCGAACGTGAGCGGGTCGAGGGGGCTCACGCCGTACAGGAGCGAGGCCATGAGCCGCGTCAGCCCGGCGGCCGCGACCAGCCCGACCGCCACGCCGATCCCGGCGAGCGTGAGCGCCCCGCCGAGCACCATGCGCATCACGTCGCGCCGCTCCGCGCCGAGCGCCATCCTCACGCCGATCTCGCGCGTGCGCTGTGCCACGACGTACGAGATGACCCCGTAGATCCCCACCATGCCGAGGAACAGTGCCACCACCGCCGCGATCCCGAGCATGACGAGCGTGAAGGACGCGGGGGCCATGCTGTGCGACACGATCTGGGCGAGCGTGCGCACGCTCGCGAGCGGGAGGCTCGGGTCCACGCCCCAGACCGCCTCGCGCATCGCCGGCAGGAGCGCGGCGGGGTCCGCCGAGGTGCTGCGGACCACGAACCTCATCGTGCGGCGCAGGAACGTGCTGTCGCCGTAGAACCGCTGGGCGCTCTCCGGCCAGTAGACGGTGGCCACCGGATCCTGGGCCACCCCGTTGTCGCGGACGTTGCCGACCACGCCCACCACCTCGAACCACGCGCTCGCGGGGATCTTCTTCGTGCCGAAGTCGCGCACGCGCTGCCCCAGCGCCGCGCGTGCGCTCCCCCACTCCGCGCGCGCGAGGTTCTGCGTCACGAGCACCACGCGCGCCCGGTCCTCCAGGTCCGCCCGGGTGATGCTCCGCCCGGCGACCAGCGGGTTTCCCATCGTCTCGGCATAGCCGTCGCTGATCCACTTGTAGCGCCGGACGGGAGGGATCTGGCCGGGCGTCAGGGGTCGTGACTCCGCCTCCAGGCCGTCGTTGGTGCCGTTCCCGGCCATCGGCAACGAGGACGTCAGCGCGGCGGACGCGACGCCCGGCGTGGCCCGCACACGGTCGAGCATCTGCCGGAAGTCGAGCGCCACCTGGTCGGGGCTCTTCACCTCCGCCTCGGGGATGCTGACGCTGAACGTCAGCACCCGATCCGGGTCCCGGAAGCCCGGGCTCACCTGGCGCAGGGCCTGGAAGCTCCGGATCATCAGCCCCGAGCCGGTCAGCAGGACGAGCGCGAGGGCCATCTGCGCGACCACGAGGGCGTTGCGGGCGACGTGGCGCTCCCGGCCGGCGTCCGCCCCGCGGCCCGACTCCTTCAGCGCGGTCGCCAGGCTCGGTCCGGCGTAGCGGAGCGCCGGCACGAGACCGAACAGCACGCCGGACAGCACGGAGAGCGCGAGCGTGAAGGCGAGGACGCGCCCGTCGAGCCCGATCTCCTGGAGGCGCGGCAGCGACGCGGGGCCGGCGGCCACCAGGACCTTCAGCCCGCCCCAGGCCAGCATCAGCCCGACCAGCCCCCCCAGAAGGCCGAGCGTGACGCTCTCCCCCAGCAGCTCGCGTACGATGCGGCCCCGGTCGGCGCCGATCGCGGTACGGATGGCCACCTCCTGCTGGCGCCCCTCGGCGCGCACGAGGAAGAGGTTCGCGACGTTGGCGCACGCGATGAGCAGGATGAGCCCCACGGCCCCCAGGAGGACCCAGAGGACCTTGCCCGTGTCGCCCACGACGTCCTGCTCGAGCGGATGGATGGCCGGCGCGAAGCGCGCCTGCTTCAGCATCGAGAGCGAGAGGCCACCGGGATAGCGCCGCTCGGCGAGCGGGATCATACGCGCGACGTCCGAGTCGGCCTCGGGGATCGTCACGCCCGGCCGCAGGCGTGCCACGCCTCCGTAGCTGAAGTTGCCGACGAAGAGCTCGGAGCGGTCGAACTGGAAGGGCAGGTAGAGGTCGGGATGGTGGCCCAGGAACTCGAGCCCCTTCGGCAGCACGCCGATGATCTGTCGGCTGTCGCCGTCGACCTTCACCGTGCGTCCCAGAGCCCCGCTCTCGCCGCCGAAGCGGCGCTGCCAGTAGGCGTAGGAGAGCATCACGGTCTCGGGCGCTCCGTGCGCGTCGTCCGCCGCGGTGAACGTGCGGCCCAATGCGGGCGCGACGCCCAGGAGCGGGAGCGTCCCGTGGGTGACGTACATCACCGGCACCTGCTCCGGCTGCTGGAGGCCCGTGACCGACGCGGTCGCCTCGTCCCACATCCCGATCGCCGCGAACGAGTGGTTGTCCGCCTGGATGGTGTAGTGCAGCGCGGGGGACTGCGGGACATGATCGAAGCCGAGGCCCGGCGCCGTGTAGGACACGCCCACCAGCCGGCCGGGGTCCTCGAAGGGGAGCGGCTCGAGCAGGACGCCGTTCACCACCGCGAAGATCGCCGTGTTGCTGCCGATGCCCACGGCGAGCGTGAGGACGGCGACGGCGGTGAAGAGCGGGGCCCGCCGGAGCTTGCGGAGCGTGTAGCGGAGTTGCGCGATGATGGCGCCCACGGCCGTCCTCCTTGCTTCGTTCGCGCTGCCGGCCGGCCTCCGCCACCCCGTCACGGGATCCTACGGAGCGAGGCGCGACGCGGTTTCTTCGACGGCACCGGGCCGGGAGAGGTTGTACTGCGTCCCCGGAGGACCGAAGATGAGGGCCGAGTCCGACCGTTCCCCATCCCGGAGGCCGCTCTCTTGATCCCCGACACGCTCGTCCTGGCGCAGGCGGACGTGCGCACCCTCCTCCCCATGTCGGAGTGCATGGACGTGATGGGGGGCGTCCTCCGCTCGCTCTCGGCCGGCGAAGGGCTCAACCCGCTCCGCTCGCTCATGCCGCTGCCGGGCGGGAGGGGCATCCTCGGGATGATGCCCGGGATGCCCGCCTCGCCCGAGGCGCTGGGCATCAAGGTCGTGACGGTCTTTCCCGGCAACCACGGCTCGGCCTGGGACGCGCACCAGGGCATGGTGATCCTCTTCGACCCCGAGAACGGGCTCCCGGTGGGGATCCTGGACGCCAGCGAGGTGACGGCCATCCGCACGGCTGCGGTGAGCGGCGTGGCGACGCGGGCTCTGGCCCGCGAGGACGCCTCGGAGCTCGCGCTCCTCGGCTCCGGCGTCCAGGCGCGCACGCACCTCGAGGCGATGCTCCTGGCCCGCCCGTTCGAGCGTGTCCGCGTCTGGAGCCCGAGCCAGGAGCACCGGGAGGCCTTCGCGCGTCGGGCGGGGGAGCGCCACGGGGTTCGGGTCGAGGCCGCCGCGTCCGCCGAGCAGGCGGTGCGGGGCGCCCACGTCGTCTGCACGGTGACGTCGGCGCGGGACCCCGTGCTGCGCGGCGCGTGGCTCGCGCCGGGCGCGCACGTCAACGCCGTGGGATCGAGCGTGAAGTCGGCGCGGGAGCTCGACGCCGAGGCGGTAGCGCGCGCGCGCCTGTTCGTGGATCGCCGCGAGTCCACGCTGAGCGAGGCGGGCGACTTCCTCATGGCTGCGGCCGAGGGGGCGGTCGACGAGGGCCACATCCTGGGGGAGCTCGGCGACGTCCTGCTCGGCCGTCTGGGGGGCCGGCGCTCGCCCGACGAGGTGACGCTCTTCGAGTCCCTCGGTCTTGCCGTGGAGGACGTCGCGGCAGCATCCTACACGCTGGAACGGGCCCGGGCCCGGGGAATGGGCACCGCCGTGTCGCTGGGTGGCCTGAGCGGGCGGAGCTGACCCGATGGCGTCCCACACGGACATCACGATCTTCGACGGGCACAACGACACGCTCACGCAGATCCGCGAGGAGCGGGGCGGCGAGGCCCGCCCGTTCCTGGAGCGGAGCGAGCGTGGCCACCTCGACCTGCCGCGCGCGCGGGAGGGGGGCCTGGGCGGCGGCCTGTTCGCCGTCTTCACGCCGTCGCCGGGATACGAGCGGGTCGTCCGGCCGCTGGTGGGCCCCGACGGAGCCGAGGTCCCGGGTGGAACCAGCGTGGCCCTTCCGCCCCGGCTGGATCGGCGGCGGGCGCTCGCGTGGACGCTCTCGGTGATGGCGGACGCCTTTCGGCTGGAGGTGGAGGCGAAGGGGGCGCTCGAGGTCGTGCGCGGCACGCGCCAGCTCCGGCGTTGCCTGGACCGTGGCGTTCTGGCCGTGGTGCTCCACATCGAGGGAGCCGAAGCCATCGACACGGGGCTGGACGCGCTCGAGGTGCTCCACCAGGCGGGGCTCCGCTCGCTCGGGCTCGTGTGGAGCCGGCCCAACGCGTTCGGCCACGGCGTGCCGTTCGACTTCCCGCGCTCCCCGGACACCGGCCCGGGGCTCACGCCGGCGGGCAAGCGGCTCGTGCGCGCGTGCAACCGGCTCGGCGTGCTCGTGGACGTCTCCCACCTGAACGAGAAGGGGTTCTGGGACGTGGCCCGCATCTCGGAGGCTCCGCTGGTGGCGACGCATTCGGGCGTGCACGCGCTCTGCCCCTCGCCCCGCAACCTCACGAACCGCCAGCTCGACCGGATCGCCGACACGGGCGGCATCGTGGGGGTGAACTTCCACGTGGGGTTCCTGCGCTCCGACGGCGACCCGAAGGCTCCCACGTCCCTCGGGGAGATCGTGCGCCACGTGCGGTACGCGGCCGATCGCATCGGGGTCGAGCACGTGGGCCTGGGCTCGGACTTCGACGGAGCGACGATGCCCGGCGACCTGGGCGACGTGACGGGCCTGCCGCGCCTCGTCGACGCCCTGTTCGAGGCGGGGTTCGACCATGCGGACGTGCGCAGGATCGCGCACGAGAACTGGGAGCGGGTGCTCGCGCAGACGTGGGGCTGAGGGGGCCGGCGAGCCGTGCCCGCCGGCAGTGATCCCGCGGCGGCGCACGTGTAGATTACGACGAGCGGGCCGGTGCTCCGGTCCGCGCTCCCCGACATCCGAGCCGGACATGACCGACCCGAGGAAACGTCTCATCGTCGTGGGCGACCGCGTGCTCGTCCAGCCCGAGGAGGGCGAGGACCGCACCAAGGTCGGGCTGTACCTCCCGGCGAGCGCCGTCGACAATCAGGCGGTACAGGGCGGCACGGTGGTCGCGACCGGGCCCGGCACGGCGGTCTCGGCGCCCACGGAGCTGGACGAGGAGCCGTGGAAGATCGGAGCGACCGAGGCGCGCTACGTGCCGCTCCAGGCGCGCATCGGCGACTACGCGATCTTCTTCCGCCGCGCCGCGGTGGAGATCACGTTCGAGGGCAAGAAGTACCTGGTCGTTCCGCAGGCGGCGATCCTGACGCTCGTCCGCGACGAGGACGAGGACGACGTCCTCGACCCGTAGCGCCGCTCGCCGGCTCGCCTTCCGTCCTCTGCCGCCGCTCTCCCTCCGCCCGCCGCCGTCGCGCCCGTGAGCCTGGAGCGTTACCGCCCGATCGTCCCCGGCTGGGCGGATTTCGTAGCCGCTGCGGCGCGTCCGGAGCCCACGGTGCTGCGCGTGCGTGCGGGCCGCGTGTCCCCTGCGGCTCTGCGGGAGCGCCTCGAGGGCCAGGGCTTCCGGCTGCGGGACATCGGCGGGATGCCGGGCTTCCTCGAGGTGGAGGCGGGCCCGCGCCCGGTCGCGCTCACGCTCGAGCACTGGCTCGGGCTGTTCTACGTGCAGCAGGCCTCGACGGGCGTCGCGGCTCCGCTCCTGGGAGCGCGCCCGGGCGAGCGCGTGCTCGACCTGTGCGCGGCCCCGGGCGGAAAGACGACCCATCTGGCCGACCTGATGCTCGACCGGGGCTGCCTGGTCGCGGCGGACGTGAGCGAGAGCCGCATTCGCGGCCTGCTCGGCAACGTCTATCGGCTCGGGCACCCCAACCTGTTCGTGGTGGCCGGAGACGGGCGGGCCTTTCCCGAGGAGGCCGCGTTCGATCGCGTCCTCGTCGACGCACCGTGCTCCGGAGAGGGCACGCTGCGCCGCCGGCGTGGGCGGCCGCCGCACCAGTCGGCCTCGTTCCGCGGCTACGTCACGCGCGTGCAGGAGGATCTGCTGCGCAAGGCGGTGCGCCTCACGCGGCCGGACGGCACGATCCTCTACGTGACGTGCACGTTCGCGCCGGAGGAGAACGAGGCGATCGTGGACCGGGTGCTCCGCGACGAGCCGGTCGAGCTGGAGCCGCTGGCACTCCCCGTGCCGCACGCGCGGGGACTCACGGCGTTCGAGGGCCTGCGCTTCGACCCGCGCCTGGAGGGCGCGGTGAGGATCTACCCGCACCACCTGGACTCGGGAGGGCTGTTCCTGGCGCGGCTCAGGCGGAGGGAAGGGCAGGCGACGCGCGGGGCGGGGACCGCCGCGGGCGGCCCCGCGGAAGGGTCTCCGGCCGGCGCCTCCGGCGCCGGAGACGCGTGGCGGCCGGTGCCGCTCGTCTTCCCGGGCGACGCGCTCGACGCGGCCGCCGCGGAGGATCTCGCCGTTCGCGCCCTGGCGGGCCTCGAGGAGCGCTTCGGGATCGGAGCGGAGAACCTCGAGGGCATGCATCCCCTCGTGCGCGGCGGGCGCCTCTGGCTGCACGCGCTGGAGGAGTGGCCGCTCGAGGGCTGGGCGGAGGGGGCGTGGCGCCCGATCTCGGCCGGGTTCAGGGCCGTCGAGATCGACTCGCGGGGCCGGCCGCGGCCTACGAACGACCTTCTGCGCTGGGCGGGCGCGGCGGTGCGGCGCGGCGTGCTCGACGTGGACGAGGACGCGCTCCTCCGCCTGCTCGGGCGCGAGACGCTCCCGCTCTCCGACGACGCGGGGCGCGGGCCGGTCGCGCTCCGCTTCCGGGGGGAGGTGGTGGGGCGGGGGATGGCGACCGCGGCGGGCCTCCGGAGCGAGGTGCCCGGCGCGCGCGCTTCGGATCTGGAGAGCGCGGTACGCTCGTAGGGAGGTCGGACGGAGCCGGCACCCGGGCCGCCCCCCGGACGAGGGGGTGACGCCGGCGCCGCGACATGTCGCGCTTGCGATGCGGACCGCCGCGCCGCATGTTGGCGCGTTTGCTCGACCGCTCCACCTCGTTCACCCTCCAGCGAGGCACGTCGATGCGAAGCTTCTTTGTCGCTGTACTGGCCACCCTCGGGTTGGCCGCCGCGCTCAGCGCTCAGGACCCCGGCATGGCGGTCCGTCCGTTCGACCAGAAGACCGGCGGCAGCAAGTCGGTGCAACTCCTGGCCCACGTCGTGGCCGAGCCCGGTCTCTGGAAGCTCTCGGACGTCACGATGGAGCAGGATCCCGGGCGGCCGTACGTGTACGTGTCCGGGTTCACGCACTTCGACTTCCAGATCTGGGACGTGAAGGATCCGTCGCACCCGAAGAAGATCTACGACTGGACGATCCCGCATCCGGAGCTGCACCGCGGCATCGGCGCGATGGACCCGAAGTACTTCAAGATCGGCGACCGGTACTACTTCGCGCAGTCCTACCAGTTCATGCAGGGAAGCCCCGATGCCGACCTCGGCGCGGTGATCTTCGACGTCACCGGGCTGCCCGACCCGTCGAAGGTGAAGATGGTTGCCGAGATCCGGTATCCACAGGACCCGGGCGGCTTCCACAACACCTTCGCGTACAAGCACTCCGACGGCCAGGTCTACTACATCACGACGGCCAACGAGGGCAATGCGCTGGTGTGGGACGCCAACAAGATCGTGAGCGGCGCTCCCCGGAGCGAGTGGCTCGCGGGCAAGATCCCGAACCCGACGCCGTTCAAGCAGATGGGCACAGGTAGCTACCACGACTTCTACGTGGGCTACGACCCGACCACGCACGAAGACAAGTTCTACGGCGCCGGTCTCGGCGGCTACTCCGTGTGGAACATCACCGACGTCAAGAACCCGCAGGAGCTGTTCACGATCACCGGCCTCGGCCTCGACATCGCGCACACGTTCACGCCGTCTCCGGACGGGCACTACGCCGTGACCGAGACGGAGTACGAGTACACGCCGCTGCGGATCTGGGACCTCGAGCCCGGACAGACCGGCCAGACGAGGAACATCGACGTGCCGATCGCCGGGTGGACCGCCGACTGGCGCGACCTGGCCCACAACCACGAGGTCCGGTGGCCGTACGTGTTCGTCTCGGCGTACGAGGACGGCTTCTGGGTCTTCGACCTGAAGAACCCGCGCAAGCCGCACACCGACGGCTGGTACTACACCTGCACCGTGCACTGCGAGCACCTGCACGGGTTCGGGGGCACGCCGGACAACGGCTGGGAGAGCACGAAGAGCGTGGAGCAGGGCGCGTTCGGGGTGGCGGTGCGCAACTACGACGGGCTGATCGCCCTGTCCGACATGCGCACCGGCCTCTGGCTGTTCCACCTCAAGGGCTTCAACGGATGGAACGGCGCCAGGTACGGGGTGCCGAACATCTCGAGCGTGCAGAACTACGACCACGGGCCCGTCTGGGCCGTGAGTCATCCGGGAGCCCCTGACTGAGGATGGGCCGCACGAGACGAGAGGGCGGCACGCGGCGCTCCCGGCGCCGCGTGCCGACGCCTCCGGCCCTGGCGGTTGCCGCGCTCACGCTGCTCGCGCTGCCGGCTGCGGCGCGCGGGCAGCAGGCCCGATTGATCGCGCGGGAGGGTCCGTACGACATCCCGATGTTCAACACCCCGCGCACGGACAAGGCCACCGGGAAGGCGCGCCTCTTCTACGCGCCCTCGCCGTTCGGCGTCGCCGTCACCGTCAGCGGCATCGACCGGTACGACGTCCGCCTGAAGATCCACGGCCTGCCGGCTCCACGGGCGTTGGGCCCGTACGAGGCGTACGTGGCCTGGGAGGTCAGTCCCGATCTCTCGAAGTGGAAGCGGCTGGGTCCGGTGCGCAACGGCACGACGGTGGTCGGCACGACGGACATGAACAAGTTCCTGCTGGTGGTCACCGCCGAGGCGAGCCCCACCTCCGACACCCACGACGGGCCGGTCGTGCTCCACGGCACGTCGCCCAGCGGCTGGCTCGAGAACTTCCTGACGCACGACGCGTTCTTCCGAGGGGTCCACTGATCGTGAAGACGTCCCTGGTCGCGGCCGTGCCGCTCGTGCTCGCCGCCCTGGCCTCGCCCCTGGCGGCGCAGCAGGGAATGGCCGACAGCGCGAAGGCCGGCATGAAGATGGGCTCGCACGCGGGCATGGCCGGCATGAAGATGGGTGCCGACACCGGGACCGTCGGCATGCGAGGCATGTCCATGCCGATCCCGATGCCCAGGGGGATGCCCATGTTCGGGGCGCTGAAGGGGCTCACGCCGCCGATCACGCCGTTCCTGCCCGGCGAGGGGCTGGACCCCTCCACGCTGCCGATGGCGCGACCCTCGCAGGTCGTGCGCATGAAGGACGGCGACACGCTCGATCTCACGGCCATGCTCCTGCGCCAGGAGATCGGTGGCCACAGCTACGTGATCTACGGCTACAACGGCCAAGCGCCGGGACCGCTCATCCGGGTGCCCCAGAACGGCACGATCGTCGTGCACTACCACAACGGCACGAACCTGCCGGGCACCGTCAGCCTGCCGGGCACCGTCCACTGGCACGGTGTGCGGGACGACAACCACTACGACGGCGTCCCCGGCGTGACGCAGCAACCGGTGGCGCCGGGGGGCAGCTTCACCTACAAGGTCCACTTCCCCGACGCGGGCGTGTACTGGTACCACTCGCACGTCAAGACGTACATCGAGCAGGTGATGGGGCAGTTCGGCAACATCATCGTCGACTCGCCCGACCCGAGCTACTACTCCCCGGCGAACGAGGAGCAGGCGCTGATCTTCCACGACCTGCTGATGAACGCGGACACGCTGATCCCGTTCGGGCAGCACACTCCCGACTTCGCCCTCATGGGGCGTCTGGGGAACGTGCTGCTGGTGAACTGGAAGCGGCGCTACCACCTCACGGTCCACAGCGGGGCCGTGGTGCGGTTCTTCCTCACGAACGTCTCCGCCTCGCGCACCTACAACCTCTCGTTCAGCGGAGCCCCGATCAAACTGCTGGCCGGCGACCTGAGCCGGTTCGAGCACGAGCAGATGGTGTCGAGCGTCGTGCTCGGCGTCGCGCAGCGGTATGTCGTAGAGGTGCGCTTCCCGAAGCCGGGGCGCTACGCGCTCGTCAACGAGGTGCAGGCGATGTACCACTCCCAGGGCGAGTTCTTCCCCGAGGTGGACACGCTCGGCATCGTGACCGTGGACGCCACCCCGGCCACGCCCGACTACGGCGCGCAGTTCGCCAAGCTGCGCACGAACGAGGCGGTCGTGCGCGACATCGACCGGTACCGGAAGTACTTCGACAGGCCGCCGGACAAGACGTTCACGCTCACGATCCGGCCAGGCGACCTGCCGCTCGGCACGATCCAGTTCATGGACGTCGACACGGCGTACTTCCAGCCCGTGGAGTGGATGGACGGCATGCCGATGATGAACTGGCTGTCCACGGGCAAGGAGCTGAAGTGGATCATCCGCGACGACGCGACGGGCAAGGAGGACATGGACATCGACTGGCACGTCAAGCAGGGGTCGGTGGTCAAGCTCCGCATCTACAACGATCCGTTCTCCTTCCATCCCATGCAGCATCCGATCCACCTGCACGGGGAGCGCATGCTCATCATCGACCGTGACGGGGTGCCGGTGGAGAACCACAGTTGGGAGGACACCGTCATCATGCCCGTGGGATCGACCACCGACCTGCTCATCGATGCGTCGAATCCCGGCAACTGGCTGCTGCACTGCCACATCGCCGAGCACGTGGCGTCGGGAATGGAGACGGTCTTCCACGTCGATCCCGTGCCGGGCATGAGCGGTCCCTCTCCGGGATTCTAGCGCCCCGCGGAGCGGGGCACGCCGCGTCGGCCTCTCCTAGCGAAGGAGGGACCTGACGAACTCGGCGTCGGCCGGGGCCAGCGGGAGTCGGGCGAGCTCGGCGGGGGTGAACCACCCCACCGCCTCGTGCTCCAGCGGTGTGGGCTCGCCACGGACCTCGATCTCCACGAACCGGATCACGAACGGCGCGTCCCCGTCGCCCACGGTGAGCAGCGTGGTGCCGGCCAGCGTGGCTTCGAGCGCGAGCTCCTCGGCCAACTCCCGGCGCGCGGCGTCGAAGCTCGACTCACCTTCCTGGACCTTCCCACCGGGGAACTCCCAGAGTCCGCCGTGGCGCTTCGCGCGCGGACGCCGTCCCACGAGGTAGCGTCCCTCCCTGCGGATCACGGCGGCGACCACGGCGACGGGCTCCACGGCGCGCCCGCGTCACTCCGCCCGCAGGGCTTCCACGGGGTCCAGGCCGGAGGCGCGCCGCGCCGGGAGCCAGGTCGCGAGCGCGACGACGGCCAGCAGCACGACGGGTGCGGCCACGAACGCGACGGGGTCGGTCGCCGACACCCCGAACAGGATCGAGCGCATGAGGCGCGTGAGCCCGAAGGCTCCCGCCAGGCCGAGGGCCACGCCCGCGGCTCCCAGCAGGGCTCCCTCGCGGAGCACCATGCGACGCACGTCGTCCGCGCGCGCCCCCATCGCCATGCGGATGCCGATCTCGCGGGTGCGCTGGGATACCACGTAGGACACCACGCCGAACAGGCCGATGGCGCCCAGGAGGAGCGCCACCAGCGTGGCGACGGCGAGCAGCACGAGCGTGAACGACGTGCGCTGCATCGAGCGCCCCACCACCTCGCTCATCGTCGACGCGGTCGTGATCGGCACGTCCGGGTCGGTCTCGTGGACGATGCGCCGGATGGCGGGCACCAGGGAGGTCGGGTCGCGCGCCGTCTTCACCACGAGGTAGCCCACGTCGAGGTCCGGGAAGCCCCAGTGGCCCGTCAGGAGCGGCAGGTACGCGACCGCGCGCGTGGGCTCCGTCAGGCTGAACTCGTGCACGTCCTTGAGCACCCCCACGACCTCCGCCCAGGTGCTGTCCGAGCCGCGCCCGAAGCGGATCCGCTTCCCGACGGCCTTGCCGTCCAGGAACGTGCGCGCGAGCGTCTCGTTCACCCAGGCGACCGGAACGCCATCCTCCACGTCCGATTCCCTCTCCGCGCGGCCCTGCTCGAGGGTCATGCCCATGGCCTGGAAATAGCCCGGGCCCACCGCCTTGTACATGGCGAACGGCGGCAGCGCGTTCGCGGCGGTCGGCTTCGACGCGATCTGGAACGAGGTCCCGTTCCAGTCCCCGCCCCCGAGCGGGAGCGCGGTGGTCACGCCCACGTGCTCCACGCCGGGCAGGGCGGCGACCCGATCCGCTACCTGCTGGTAGACGCGGGCCGCCTCGGGGAGACGGCTCCGCACGGCCTGCGCGCCGCCCATGCTGAGCCCCACGGTCAGCACGTTCGTCGGGTCGAATCCGAGATCCACGCCGCGCATGTGCCGGAACGTGCGCACCATGAGGCCCGCACCCACCAGGAGGACGAGCGCGAGCGCGAGCTGGCCGGTCACGAGGACGTTCCGCGCGCGGTGGCGCTCGCGCCCGTCCGTGCTGCCCCGCCCGCCCTCGCGCAGCGCTCGGGTGAAGCCGCGCCCCAGGACACGCGCGAGCGGGATCGCCCCGAAGCCGAGGCCCGCCAGCACCGAGAGGGCGGCCGCGAACAGCAGGACGGGCGCCCCCAGGCCGATGTCGTGGAGGCGGGGCAGCGTCTGGGGGCCGAGCGCCACCAGCAGCTTCACGCCCCCCCACGCCAGCGCGACGCCGACCACGCCGCCGGCCACGCCCAGCAGGAGCGACTCGGTCAGGAACACCGCCGCGAGGCGGCCGCGGCCGGCGCCCATCGCGGCGCGGACGGCCACCTCCTTGCGGCGCGACTCCGCCCTCACCAGGAGGAGGCTCGCCACGTTGGCGCACGCGATGAGCAGCACGAAGCCGACCGTGCCCAGGATGATCCAGAGCGCGGAGGCCACGTCGCCGACCGTCCGCTCGCGGAGCGTCTGGAGCGTCACGGACCAGCCCGCCTTCTTCATGAACCCGGGCGTGACGTCCTTGTCGCCGAAGAACGCGGGCATGCGCCCCTGCAGCTCCGTGATGCGCCGGCGGGCCTCCGCGAGCGTGACGCCTGGCGCGAGGCGCGCCACGCCCCGGATCCCGAAGGTCCCGAAGGCGCCGCTCGGGTCGATGTGGAGCGGCCTGAGCAGCGCCGCTCCGGGATCGGGGAAGGCGAACCCCGAGGGCATGACGCCGACGATCTGCGTGTGGACGCCGTCCAGGTCCACGGTCCTGCCGAGGACGCTCGGGTCGCTCCCGAAGCGCCCCACCCAGGTCGCGTGCGTGAGGATCGCCACGGGCGCGGCGCCCTCGGCCGCGTCCGCCGCGTTGAACGGACGGCCCAGGACCGGTTGCGTCTCGAGCACGCGGAAGAGGCTCGGCGTGACCCGGATCGTCTCGATGCGGGCCGCCCGCCCCTGGCCGGTGAGGTTCACGGGGGACCGCTCGTAGCCGGCGAGCGACGAGAAGAAGGGCGCCTCCTCGCGGTAGAAGCGCATGGTCCCCGCGGAGTTCGTGAGGTCGGCGATGCCGAGGCCCGGGGCGTGGTGGTCGATCACGACGAGGCGCTGCGGCTCCGGGTAGGGAAGCGGCCGGAGCAGCACCGCGTCGACGACCGCGAAGATCGCCGTGTTCGCGCCGATGCCGAGCGCCAGGGTGAGCACGGCCACCGTCGTGAATCCGGGCCGCCGCAGGAGCGCGCGTGCCGCCTGGCGGACCTCGTTCAGCACGTTCATCCGTCTCGTCCTCCCTCGCCGGAGCGATCCGTCACCGTCTCCTCCCTTCCTTGAACGTGACGGCCGCTCGGAAGGTTTCGCTGCGAGGAGGTTACCGTCTCCTACCGGGCCGCCCGCCCACCCGACGGCACCAGCACGATCAGCAGCAGCCCCGCCAGGGCCGCGCACCCCGCCCCGAAGAAGAACGGGGCGGACGGTCCCAGGCCGTGCCAGGGCCCGATCCCCTGCCACAGCAGGCCGGCGACGAGCGAGGCCGGCAGGCTCGTGAACCCGATCACCGCGTGATAGGTGCCGTACGCGATCCCGCGTCGCTCCGGCTCCACGAGGTCGGCGACCAGCGCGCGGGTGGGGCCCGACACCGATCCGTAGTAGACGCCGTACGCCAGGAACAGCAGCACGATGTGCAGCGGCGTGGAGGCGACCGCGAAGCCGAGGTAGACGGCGGCGTACACGACCCATCCTCCCACCACCACCCACTTGCGCGGCAGGCGGTCCGCGAGGGATCCCGCGGGCGTGGACACCAGCGTGTAGACCACGTTGAACGCGAGCAGCGTCCACAGCAGCGGGAGCACCCCCATGCCCCGGTTCTGCGCCCTGAGGATGAGGAAGGCGTCGGAGGAGTTGCCGAGCGTGAAGAGGGCGGAGCACGCCACGAACGCCACGAAGCCCCGATCCATTCCCCGCAGCGAGATGCGGGGCTTCCGGCTCGCCGTCGCCTTGACCGGCACGTCGCGCGCTCCGGCGGCCAGCACGAGCACGGCCAGGAACGCGGGCGCGAGGCTCCACAGCACGATCCGGTGGAACGTGCCGCGCTCGAGCAGCAGGGCGCCGCCCTGCGTGGCCCGCACGACGAGGATCGTGAAGAAGAGGCCCAGCACGGCGCCGGCGGTGTCGGAGGCGCGGTGGATCCCGAAGGCCAGCCCGCGGTGGCCGACGGCGACGGAGTCGGCCAGGAGCGCGTCGCGCGGGGCCGTGCGCACGCCCTTGCCGACCCGGTCGGCCCAGCGGATCGCCGCCACGATGCCCCAGTTGGACGCGAGCAGATAGAACGGCTTGGCCGACGACGAGATCGCGTAGCCCGTCACGGCCAGCCACTTGCGGGCGCGCAGCCGGTCGGAGAGCCAGCCCGAGTAGAGCTTGAGGAGGCTCGCCGTGGATTCCGCGAGGCCCTCCACGACGCCCACCGCCCACACCCGCACCCCGAGCACGTTGGCCAGGAAGAGCGGCAGGACGTTCTGCAGCATCTCGCTCGAGACGTCCGTGAGGAAGCTCGTCCCGCTCGTGACCCATACGTTGCGGTGCAGGCCACCCCGCTCCGCGTCGGGGCTGCTCATGGACTCCCTCGATCGTACGACATGGCGCACGAACGTACGACGCTGCGCGACGCCGGGCATCCCCTGGCCGCCGACGGGCGCCGGCAGACCACCCCTCCCGGCGCGGACAGGGCGACGCGCGCCGTGCCCGCTGCCGCCCGCTGGAACGCTCCGACCCGCCTTCGTAGCTTCCGTCTTCCCCACATGGCAGTCGGAGTCGGAAGCTCAGGAGGAGCGATGCCGGGCAAGAAAGGCACGATCGCGATACTGACCGGGGGCGGCGACGTCCCCGGCTTGAACCCCGCCATACGGGCGGTGACGATCCGGGCGCTGCGCGAGGGCTATCGGGTCCTCGGCATTCGCCGGGGCTGGCGCGGGCTCGTGGACGTGATCCCCGAGAAGGGGGCGGACAACTCGGACTCCGTGCAGGAGCTCACGGCGGAGATCGTCCACCGGGCCGGGCGCACGGGGGGCACGTTCCTGCACACGTCGCGGACCCGCGCGAGCCATCTTCCGAAGGACGCCGTCCCGGAGCACCTGCGGGACAAGTACACCGACGACGTCAACGACGTCACGCCCGAGGTCCTCTCAGCCCTCGAGTTCCTGGGCGTGGACTACCTGATCCCGATCGGCGGCGACGACACGCTCTCGTATGCCGACAGGCTGCATCGGGAGGGCGTAAAGGTCGTCGCGATCCCCAAGACGATGGACAACGACGTGCCGGGCACGGACTACTGCATCGGCTTCAGCACGTGCGTGACGCGCACGATCGAGCTGACGCACCGGCTGCGCACGTCCGCGGGCTCGCACGAGCGCTTCCTCATCATCGAGGTGTTCGGGCGCTACGCGGGCTTCTCCGCGCTCCTGCCGGCGATGGCGGGCGCCGCCGACCGGTGCGTCATCCCCGAACATCCGTTCGATCCTGCGCTGCTCACCGAGCTGCTGGTCGAGGACCGGGAGAAGAACCCCAGCCACTACTCGGTGGCGCTCGTGTCGGAGGGCGCCACGATGACCGGCCAGGAGGCGATGGTCTTCGAGAGCCAGGAGACCGACCAGTTCGGCCACAGGAAGCTGGGCGGCATCGGCGACCGCGTCGCCGAGGCGGTCAAGCGGCTCTCCCCGCGTTTCAACAAGGGCCAGAGCGTGAACGTGGTGAACCAGCGCCTGGGCTACCTGGTGCGCTCGGGGGATCCCGACGCGCTCGACTCGATCGTGCCGATGGCGTACGGCAACCTCGCGCTCGACCTGATCCTGGAGGGCCGCAGCGGCCTGCTGGTGGGCGTGCGCAACGGGGTGTACAGCACGGTGCCGCTGGACGTGGTCGTGGGGGTGAGCAAGAAGGTGGACGTGGAGCTGTTCTACCAGCCGGATCGCCTCCGCCCGAAGTTCACGACGTTCGGGTCGAAGCCGCTCTTCATCATGACGAGCCAGATGTAGGACGGACGGCGGCCGCCGGCCCTCCGGCCGGCGGCTCCCGCCCCGTCCGTCTCCGGATCCGCAGCCGGGCGGCCCCCGCGCCCGCGCGCCAGAGCGGCGTCAGCGAGATTCCCTGGACGGTCTCCTCGAATCCGTGCTCGGACTTCGAGACCGTGCGGATCTCGTAGCGCCAGAGGTCCACGGGCTCGGGGTCCATCTCCAGCTCCACCTCCTCGCCCAGGGACAGCTCCGGCGCGAAGCGCGCGTCCGGCGGGAACGACGCCGGATCCCACCGGTAGCGAGCCTCGAGCGTTCCCTCCGCGTCGAAGCGGATCTCCTTCTCCAGCGCCCCCGGTCCGCCGGCCTTCATCCGGACCACCACGCATTCCGGGCTCGCGCCGGTGGCCGCCTCGACCGTCTCGCCCGTCCACGAGCGCAGCGTCGGGTACCCGCCGCGCGCGTATTCGTCCTCGGTGAGCTCCGCCGGCAGGATGCGGTCCACGAGGACCGCACGGTCCTCGCTGTCCACCGGGGGAAGGTCGGCGAGGCGCAGGCGGCCCTCCATCTCGTGGATGGAGGGGGCGCCGTCCGGGTCGGCACCGGAGGTGGTGTCCGAGGTGTCACTGGAGGCGGGGGGCTCGACGCGGTGGTAGCTCTCCCGGCGCCGCGTGAGCACGTCGACGAGGTTCCGGCGCGAGCGGAAGTCGGTCAGCTCGGTGACGGCCCCGCCGTCCGCCGTCGCCACGACGGCGCTGAACCGCTCGGAGTGGATCCAGACCTCGTCCCGACCGTCGGCGGCCAGGTCGACGACCTCCGCCGAGAGCGCCTCCCCCCGCCGCAGGACCCCCTCGGCCTCGGCCAGGTTGGCCCACACCGCGTTGCGCAGATGCCGCAGGTAGAGTCCGCCGAACACGCCGTGCCAGTAGACGTCGTTGCACTGAGCGCGGCCCAGCGCGCGGCGCGCCTCGGGCGGGTCACCCCGGGAGCGGCAGAGCGCGGAGAGCACCATCGCCTTCTTGTGCATGCGGTTGGACTCCACGTAGCGGGCGAGGAAGTTGCGCCAGTGGCCGCCGCGAAGCAGGGTGCGCGCATCGTCGTCCACGCCGGATTCCGTGAGGGTCCGGTCCAGCCGCTCGAGGCGGAGCGCCGCCGCCGGAGGGAGCGACCACCCCTCCATCTCCCGGTAGGAAGCCGTGGGAAGGTAGGCGATCCCGCCGCTCGGGACGTCGCGCACCGCCGCTCCCGGCGCTCGCAGCCGCACGACTCCCTCGTCGGCCAGCTCCGCCATCGTGTCCAGGAACCGGTCGATCCACCCGGACTCCCAGACCCACTCCGCCGTCCCGGGCCATCCCCCGAACTTCTCGCCGTCGTCGGCGAGCACCGCGAGCGGCTCGCCCGACGCCTGCAGGGCGCGCAGGTACTCGGCGATCTCCTCGGCGGGCCGGAACGGGATCAGGTACCGCAGGCGCTCGTCGATCGGCAGCACGGCCAGGCCCTTGCCTCCCGACTCGGTGCGGAACGGCCGGTGGAGCTGGTGGTGCTCGAACCCGCTGATGAGGAAGTGGCGGTCGTCGGCGAACACGTAGCGCACGCCGGCGGCCACGAGGTCCTCGGCGAGCTCGGGGTCCCAGATCCGCTCGGTGAGCCAGAGCCCCTCGCCGCGGACGCCGAAGCGCGAGTGCAGCCACTCGTCCATCCATGCGATCTGCTGGAGCCGGTCCGCGCGCGACAACACCGGCAGGATCGGCTCGTAGAAGCCCGACAGGAGCAGCTCGATCGAGCCGGCGTCCGCCAGCCTTCCCAGGAGGTCCAGGTAGGGATGGGCGTGCGCCTCCAGCCACTCGAGCAGCGGGCCCGACACGTGCACGGCGACGGGCAGGAAGGCCCGCTCCTCCAGCTTGCGCAGGAGCGGGACGTACACGTCGTCCGCGTGCGTGCGAAACACCTCGTCGAAGTTGCCGACCGGCTGATGCACGTGCAGCCCGAACACGAAGTCGAGGGGACCGCGCGCCGCTCTGGCGCGCGCATCGAAGGCGGCCTCGCCGAAGCCCATCCGCAGCGCCAGGGGCCGCAGGAGGGCGCGGCTCTCCGGGTCGGGGCCCTGGATCGCGCGCGCCATCACCGTGCGGGCCTCGAAGGGAACGTCCTCGCCCGAGCCCTGGAGTCCGTCCAGCAGCTCGGAGACCTGCCGGGCCGTGGCCACGGTCGGCCGTCTGACGAGCCGCTCCACGGCGTGCGCGAGGCGGCCGGCCGACGCTCCCGAGCTGCCGGCGGTGTCGGAGCGCCCGACGCTGCCC
>JBJKSF010000078.1:0-8813 GCA_046704285.1 Longimicrobiales bacterium
CCCCCACCCTTCCCGCCGGCGCCCCGACGAGCGAGCACCCGGCGGCGGCGGCCGCGGCCACGACCAGCCACGCGGCGCGCTTCATCGCCGCTGCCTGAAGAACGCGCGCAGCAGCTCGGCCGACGCCTCGGCGAGGACGCCCGGCGTGACCACGCACCGGTGGTTCAGTCGCTCGTCCTGCAGGAGGTTGCCGAGCGTGCCGGCCATGCCCGCCTTCGGATCGGAGGCCGCGTACACGACGCGCGGCACGCGCGCCAGCACGAGCGCCCCCGAGCACATGGCGCAGGGCTCGAGCGAGACGTAGACGGTGACGCCCGCTCCGTCGAGGCGCCAGTCGCCTCGGCCTGCGGCGGCGGCTCGCAGGGCGAGCACCTCGGCGTGGGCGGTGGGATCGGCATCGGCGACGGTGCGGTTGCCGCTCTCCGCCACGAGCCGACCGTCCTCCACCACCACGGCCCCCACCGGGACCTCTCCCCGGGCCCCGGCCGCGCGCGCCTGCTCGAGGGCGCGCGCCATCCAGAGGCGATCTCCGGCCACTTCAGGGGACGCCGCGAGGGAGGGACGCGGGGTGGAGCTCTCGACCACCGTGCGGTCCCGGGGCGCGCTCAGTGATGCGTCAGGTTCAGCGCGCCCGGACTCTCGTCCATGCGGCGATAGAACGCGGTGACGCGGCCCAGGAGGCGGACGCTCTCTCCCTCCGGCACGAGCATGGACTCGCCTGCGGGAGACAAGCACTCGAGCTTCACGCCGCCGCCGTTGCGCGTCAGTCGATGGTAGCACGACCCGGCACCCGTCCGAGCCACGACGATGGCGCCCGACTCCACCTCCTTCAAGCTCGCCGGCTCCACGAGCACGTAATCCCCCTCGTGCACGCCCACGGCCGCCAGATCACCGACCCCGGCACGCACGAAGAAGGCCCCCTTCGCGCCCCCGAGGCGCCGGTCGATGGCCAGGTAGGCCTCCGGCCTCCCGCCGCGAGCCGCCGCGTCGTCCTCCGGCATGACGTAGAAGCACGGAACCGTGACCGATTCCCCTCCCAGGTCGACACCGAGGATGCGCACCCCGCGCGAGCGCGACGGGTCTCGCTCCAGGAATCCCTTGTCGGCGAGCGCCTGCAGATGCTCGGACACGGTCTTCGTGCTCTTGATCCCGAACCGCTCGCCGATCTCGCGGATCGACGGCTGGTACGTGTTGGCCCTCAGGTACTGCACCATGAAGTCCAGGATCTTCCGCTCGATCTCCGTGAGAGGATGCCGGACGACGTCGACACCGCGCCGGGCGGGGGGGCGTGGAGTTTCTCGCTGCGCAGTCGGTTCTGAGCGTGCCAACGTGAGCCCTTGGAGAGCAGGGAAACCGCCCGAAACGCACGATGGACGGCTATCCTAATGTGCGCTCGGAAGCGGTGTCAAGAAAGGCTCTTCCCCTCGCGATGCGCTCGAGCGAGCGGTCCCGGCCCAGCAGCGCGAGCACGTCGAAGATGCCGGGACTCGCGGTCTGTCCGGTCAGAGCCACCCGCAGCGGGTGGATCAGCTTCCCCGCGCCGACTCCGAGCTCCTCCGCCAGAGCTCGCAGAGCGTCCTCCAGGCCGGCCTCGTCCCATGCCGTCGCGGAGAGCCGCTCCCCGAGCAACGCCAGGCGCCGCGCGGTCTCCCGGGCTTCCCTGCTCCAGTGCTTGGCGACCGCTTCCTCGTCGTAGGCGATCGGGTCCACGACGTACGGGCGGGCCTGGGAAGCCAGGTCGTCCACCGTCCGCGCCCTCACCTTGAGCAGGTCGACCAGGCGCTCCATCCATCCGTCGTCGGCCAGGAGCCCAGCGCCCACGCCCTGCTCGCGCGCGAGACGCGCGCGCACGCCCGCAAGGAGGTCGCCGGCGGCCGTCGCGGCCAGGTGCCGCCCGTTCAGCCACTCGAGCTTCTCGAGGTCGAACACGGAGCTCTTCTTCAGGATGCGCTCGGGCGTGAACGCCTCGACCAGTTCCTCCCGGCTCATCACCTCGCGCTCGTCGCCCGGATTCCACCCGAGCAGCGCGAGGAAGTTCATCATCGCCCCGGGCAGGATCCCGAGCCGCTCGTAGTCGCCCACGGCGGTCGCGCCGTGGCGCTTCGAGAGCCGCTTGCCGTCGGGCCCCAGGATGAGGGGCACGTGCCCGAAGGTCGGCTCCGGCAGCCCCAGGGCGCGATACAGGAGGATCTGCTTGGGCGTGTTCGAGAGGTGATCGTCGCCGCGGATCACGTGCGTGATCCCCATCTCCGCGTCGTCCGAGACCACCGCCAGGTTGTAGACGGGCGTGCCGTCGCTCCTGAGGATCACCAGGTCGTCGACGTCGTCGTTCGAGAAGCGCATCTCGCCGTGCACGATGTCGTGGAAGCGCGTCTCTCCCTCGGGAACGCGGAAGCGGATCGCGAACGGCTCCCCGGCCGAGGCGCGCCGCGCCGCCACGTCCTCCCCCAGCGCGTCGGCACGCGCGCGAGCCACCCGGCTGGGGTGCATCGCGCGCGCCTCGGCCTCGGCCTGGACCTCGGCCGGATCGGAGAAGTCGCGGTAGGCCTTGCCCTGCTCCAGGAGCCGCAGCGCGGCAGCCCGGTGGCGTTCGAGCCCCGCGCTCTGGAACGAGGGTCCCTCGTCCCAGTCGATGCCGAGCCAGGTGAGCCCGTCGAGGATGGCCCGGGTATGCTCCTCGGTCGACCGCGCACGGTCCGTGTCCTCGATGCGCAGCACGAACACACCACCTTCCTTGCGCGCCATCAGCCAGTTGAACAGCGCCGTACGCGCTCCGCCGACGTGCAGGTACCCCGTCGGCGAAGGCGCGAACCTCAACCGCGGCGTCACCCTCCGCCCTCCAGGCGCTCCGCGATCATGGCCCGAACGGCCTTCGGGTCCGCCGCCCCTCCCGTGGCCTTCATCACTTCCCCGACGAACAGCCCCATGAGCGACGGCCGCCCGGCGCGGTACGCGGCGACCTTGTCGGGCCATGCCGCGAGCACCTCCTCCACGACGCCGGCCAGCGCGTCCCGGTCGTCCATCCTCCCGAGGCCCAGGCGGACCACGATCTCGTCCGGGTCCCCGCCGTGCGCCGCCATCTCGGCGAGCACGCCCTTGCCGGCGCGCCGGGAGATCCGGCCCTCGCCAACCAGCCGTACGAGCCGCCCGAGAGCCGCTCCGTCGAAGGGAAGCTCCGCCACGTCCCGCCCCGCGACGATGCCACGCACGTCGTTGGCCGCCCACGAGGCCACCGCCGCCGCGTCGTCCCAGACGGCGAGGGCCTCCTCGAAGAAGTCGGCGAAGCCGTCCGAGCCCGCCAGCACGGCGGCGTCCTCCTCCGCGAGGCCGAGCTCACGCACGTAGCGTTCCCGGCGCGCGACCAGGGCGGAGGAGGCGGCAGGCGAGCCACGCGGCGCCGGAGCCCGCCCCACCTCGGCGCGGGCGAGATCCGGGCGCGCACTCCCCGGATCAGGAGTCCGACCGCCCACCTCGGACGCGGCCTCGCTCCGGACCGGGCTCTCCTTCCCGATCGCCGAACCTGTCCCGGCGTCGCCCTCCGCCCTGCGGCCCCACGCGTCCTTCAAGGTGACGATGCGATTGAACACGAGCCGGTCGCCCCTCGAGTCCACCGGGTCTCGCCAGAAGTAGCCGATGCGCTCGAACTGGTAGCGGGTGTCCTCCGGGTCGGCCGCGACGCTGGGCTCGACGAGCGCGCCCCCCACCACCCGCCCGGACTCCGCGTTCAGGTGGTCCACGATCGTCCCCCCGTCCGTGGCGGACTCGGGGTCCGGCCGGTCGAAGAGGCGGTCCCAGAGGCGCACCTCCGCGTCGAGCGCGTGCGGCGCGGACACCCACTGGATCGTGCCTTTCACCCTGCGGCCGTCCGGGGTCTCGCCCCCGCGCGTCGCCGGATCGTAGGTGCAGCGCAGCTCCACCACGCGACCGTCGGCGGGATCCTTGACCACTTCCACGCAACGGATCACGTAGCCGTAGCGTAGGCGCACTTCCCCTCCCGGCACCAGGCGCTTGAAGCCCTTCGGGGGGCGCTCGGAGAAGTCCGCGCGCTCGATCCACAGCTCGCCCGAGAACGGCACCGCACGCGAGCCGGCGAGCCCGACGTCGGGCGGGAAGTACGGAGCCTCCAGCTCCTCGACTTCTCCGGCCGGGTAGTTCGTGAGCACGACGCGCAGGGGGTCCAGCACCGCCAGGACCCGGGGTGCCGTGCGGTTGAGTGCGTCGCGCACCGCGTACTCGAGCTTGCCCGGATCCACCCACGAGTCGGTGCGGGCCACGCCGATGAGGTCGCAGAAGCGCCGGATCGCCTCCGGAGGCACGCCCCTGCGCCGCAGGCCGGCGAGCGTGGACATGCGCGGGTCGTCCCATCCCGAGACGAGCCCGGCACGCACCAGCGGTCCCAGCTTCCGCTTCGAGACGACCGTGTACTCGAGGTTCAGGCGGTTGAACTCGTACTGGTGCGGCCTCGGCTCCGTGAAGCCGACGCCGTCGAGCACCCAGTCGTAGAGCTCGCGGTTGTTCTCGAACTCGAGCGTGCAGATCGAGTGGGTGACGTTCTCGAACGCGTCCTCGAGGCAGTGCGCGTAGTCGTACATCGGGTAGATGCACCATGCGTCGCCCCGGCGATAGTGGCGTGCGTGGCGGATGCGGTACAGGAGCGGGTCCCTCATGAGCATGTTGGGGGACGCCATGTCGATGCGGGCGCGCAGCACGTGCTCGCCGTCGGCGAACTCGCCGGCGCGCATGCGCCCCAGCAGATCCAGGTTCTCGTCCACGGACCGGCTCCGGTACGGGCTCGCCACCCCCGGCTCGATCACCGTTCCCCGGCCCAGCCGGATCTCGTCCTCGCTCTGCGAGTCCACATAGGCGAGCCCCTTCCGGACGAGGACGAGCGCGCAGTCGTACATGCGCTCGAAGTAGTCGGACGCGAAGTAGAGGTGCTCGCCCCAGTCGAAGCCCAGCCAGCGGATCGCGTCCTGGAAGGCCTGCACGTACTCCTCGTCCTCGGTCTCCGGGTTCGTGTCGTCGAAGCGCAGGTGGCAGCGGCCCCCGAACTCGCGGGCGATACCGAAGTTCAGGCAGATCGACTTCGCGTGGCCGATGTGAGGGTAGCCGTTGGGCTCGGGCGGGAAGCGCGTGACCACGCCCTGGTAGCGTCCCGCCTCCAGGTCGGACGCTACGATCTGGCGGATGAAGTCGGTCCCGGAACGGGCCCGCGGCTCGTCGTCACGCATCTCGGAGTCGGGCTGGAGGAACGCGCGGGCGAGCGGCGCCCGCAGGCGCTCAAGATAGCGAAAAGGTCTCAGCCTTCCACGAACTCGGTGGGAGAAGGCTCGTCCCAGTGGGCCAGGACCTGGGCCACCCGCCCGCTCCTGCGTTTACGCAGGAAGGCACGCAGGCGCACCCAGGTCGCCGCCACCGAGACCGCGCCGCAGAACAGGATGCCGAGCTTCTCGGGATCGAGGTAGTTGATGGGCCGGTTCAGCAGCTTCGGGTCCAGCACCGCCCCGTGCCAGAGGAAGAGCGCGACACACGCGTAGGAAGCGAAGTGCACCAGCTTCCACGACTTCCGGCCCATCCTCCGCCGAAGGTAGGACGTCAGCACCACCACCACGAGGAGGTAGAACGAGATCGCCCCCAGGACGTTGGCCCCGGCCTGCTGGGGCGCGTGCGCCGGCCAGAGGGCGTCGCCCCAGCTCCATCCCGCCGTCGAGGAGAGGGGGATGAGGGCGACGTGCCCCGCCACGAGGGCGAGCGCGATGTAGCCGGTCCAGTTGTGCACCGCGAAGTAGTTGATGCGCTGATGTGGCCAGCGCTTCAACGGGTTGTAGCGAACGGAGAGCAGGAGGCCCAGGAGCAGGTTGAGCGTGAGCACCCAGACGGCGAAGAGGCCCAGCAGGGCGGACGCGGAAACGGCGGTCATGTGGGCAGAGATCGAGAGTCGTGGAGAGGTGAGCCGGGCGGAGCGGAGGGCCGCAAGGTGGAGCGGTGGGGTGGAGGGCGCAACCGGTCGCGCCGCGCCGCGAGCCGCTCAGGATCGGCCGGCGGCCGCAACTTCAAGCTGGCCCCGCCCCGTACCTCCGCTGCACGTAATCGACGAGGATCCCCTTGAACTCCTCGACCAGGCCTTCGCCCTTGAGGGTCATGGCGTGCTCGCCGTCGATGTAGACCGGCGCCTTGGGCTCCTCGAACGTGCCCGGCAGCGAGATGCCGATGTTCGCGTGCTTCGACTCGCCGGGGCCGTTCACGACGCAGCCCATGACGGCCACGTCCATGTCCTCCACGCCGGGATAGGTCCTGCGCCACTCGGGCATGCTCTCGCGGATGAAGCCCGTGATCTGGTCGGCCATCTCCTGGAAGAACGTGCTCGTCGTGCGGCCGCATCCTGGACACGAGGTGACCTGCGGCTCGAAGTGGCGGATGTCCAGCGACTGCAGGATCTGCTGGGCGACCCTGACCTCTTCGGCCCGGTCACCGCCCGGCTTCGGCGTGAGGGACACGCGGATCGTGTCGCCGATCCCGTCGAGCAGAAGCGGCGCGAGCGCGCTGGTCGTGGCGACGATGCCCTTGGCGCCGAGGCCCGCCTCCGTGAGACCGAGATGCAGCGGATGGTCGCCGCGCGCCGCGAGCGCCCGGTAGACCGCGATCAGGTCCCGCACCTGGGAGACCTTCGTCGACAGGACGATGCGGTCGTGACCGAGCCCCGTCTCCTCGGCGAGCGCCGCGGAGCGCATGGCGCTCTCGACGAGCGCGTCCAGCAGCACGGCGCGCGCGTCCTTCGGCTGGGCGAGCTTCGCGTTGGCGTCCATGAGCTCGGTGAGGAGGCGCTGGTCGAGCGATCCCCAGTTGACGCCGATGCGGACGGGCTTGCCGTATTCGATCGCGACGCGGACGATGTCCTGGAAGTTCTCGTCGTGGTGCTTCGTGCCTACGTTGCCGGGGTTGATGCGCAGCTTGGCGAGCGCCTCGGCCGCCGCGGGATACTTCGTGAGGAGGACGTGACCGTTGTAGTGGAAGTCGCCCACCACGGGCGTACGGTACCCGTCGTCGCGGATGCGCGCGACGATCTCGGGCACGGCGCGGGCCGCGTCGTCGTTGTTGACCGTCACGCGCACCAGCTCGCTGCCGGCGTCGGCGAGGAGCTCGATCTGAGCGACGGTCGACGAGACGTCGGCCGTGTCCGTGTTCGTCATCGACTGGACGATCACCGGCGCGTCGCCTCCCACCGCGACGCCGCCGACGTCGACCGGAACGGTCTTCCTGCGCTCTACCTGGATCACGAGGACACCTGGACAGGGACGGTGTGCGACCCGGACGACGGACCGGTCCGGGACCGTGCGGTGCAATCTACCCCGCCTTCCGGGAAGGGTCCAAGGAGCGGAGGGGGTCCCGCGTGAGCGCCGGCCTGCGCATCGCGGCGCACAACGGCTCGCGGGTGTTCGGCGGCGGCGAGAAGTGGGTGCTCCTCCTGCTCCGGGAGCTCGCCCGGCGGGGCCACGAGGTGCATCTCTTCGTGCGGGACGAGGGAATGGTCAGGCGGGCCCGCGCCTTCGACGTCCCTGCCTCGGTGGGCCGCCTGGGCGGCCAGGTCATGGTCCACGAGGTGCTCCCGTTCGCGCGCCGGCTCCGCGCCCTCCGCCCCGACGTGCTCCTCCTCTCCACCTTCAAGAAGGTCTGGCTCGCGGGAATGGCGGCGCGGATCGCCGGGGTGCCGCGGGTCGTGTCGCGCGTGGGGCTGGATTCGGACCTGCCCCGCCGCTCCTGGACCTACCGGGTCGCGTACCGCCGGTGGGTGGACGCCGTGCTCGTCAACGCCGACGGGATCCGCCGGCCCTTCCTGGCCGACCTGCCCGGATACGATCCGGACCGTGTCGGCACCGTGTACGACGGCGTGCACGTCGGCGACGTGCCGCGCCGCGCGGAGGCGCGGGCCGCGCTGGGCCTCGACGCGGACGTGCCTGTGGTCGGAACGGTGACGCGCCTCGGGATCCAGAAGCGCGTGGACCGACTCCTGGATGCGGCGGCGCTCCTGCCCCGCGCCCAGGTCGTGATCGCCGGCGAGGGGGAGTTGGAAGGGGAGCTGCGGGCCCGTGCCGAACGCGGAGAGCTGGCGGGGCGCGTGCGCTTCCTCGGGTTCCGAAAGGACGTGGGGCGGGTGCTCGCCGCCTTCGACGTGTTCGCGCTCACCTCCGACAAGGAGGGGATGGCCAACGCGATGCTCGAGGCGCTGGCCGCCGGCGTGCCCGTCGTGAGCACCGACGTGAGCGGGGCGCGCGAAGCGCTGGACGCCGACGAGCTCGGGCGGGCACCGGGACTGGTCGTGGAGGCGAGCGCGGAGGCGGTGGCCGCGGGCCTGCGCTCGCTGCTCTCGGACGAGCCGCGTCGCGAGGCGATGGCGGCTGAGGCGCTCCGCCGCGCCAGGGAGCGGTTCGACTTCGCGAGGATGGTCGACGCGTGGGAGGCGGTGCTGGGCGGGGCATCCCCCGGGAGCGTGCATCAGGGGGCTCCCTGACGCACCGAGGAACTCCGGGGGGCCCGCGTCGGGCGGGTTTCGCCGCCCCCCCCCGCGGGTAGCAACCGCCGCCCCCACCACCCACCCCCCCCCCCCACCGTCTGACATTAGACCCAAACCACCGGGGGGGGTGGGGCGGCGCGGGACAACCCCGGGGCGCGGGGGCCAAGCCCCCCCCGACGCGGGTTCGAGTCGAGCGGCCCGGGCTCCGGGTCGCGCACAGCGCACGAGAGGTGATCCGCGAGACGAGCGAGGATGCGCCGGAGGCGCACCGGAGCTCCATCCCACCCCCTCCGTTTCCGGG
>JBJKSF010000079.1:0-3576 GCA_046704285.1 Longimicrobiales bacterium
ACATGCTCTCCTGGCAAGGGTCCGGTGGGTTCAGCATCGACGCTTCCGTGCGCATCGAGGGTGACGACCGCGCCGGCCTCGAGCGTCTCCTCCGCTACTGTGCCCGCCCGCCCTTCGCGCTCGAACGCCTCCATGCCCTCGCGGGTGTCGCCTCCCTCGCTTCTCCCGGCGCGCGCCTTCTCTATCGCTTCCCCAAACCCACCCCGGACGGACGCACCGAGATCGTCCTTTCCCCCCTCCAACTCCTCGAGCGCCTCGTCGCCTTCGTCCCTCCGCCGCGCATGCACCGCCACCGCTACCACGGCGTCCTCGCGCCTCACGCTGGCCTGCGCGCCGTCGTCGTCGCCATCGGTAGAGCCCCGGTCGAGACGCCCCGCCGCGCCGAGCCTGAGTCAGCCTCACTCGCCTCCGCCTCTCTGGACGAGCCTCCTCGCTCAGCCAGTGCGGCGCGGATCCGTTGGGCCGTGCTCCTCGCCAGGATCTACGAGGTACTCCCCCTCCTCTGCCCCGCGTGCGGCGGCTCCATGAAGATCCTCGCCTTTCTCACCGACCCGCCTGTTCTCTCCGCCATCCTCCTGCACCTCGACCTCCCCCACCGACCTCCGCCTATCGCGCCCGCTCGCGGCCCGCCTCAGCGGGATCTCCTGCTGGACCAAACCTCGAGATTCGACCTCACCGATCCTGAGCCCGCACCCGACTTCCAGTTCGACCAGTCACTACCCGACGACTTCGACCACTGAGAGCTCGATCCGCCTCCCACGGGAGTCCTCTCTCGGGCTCCGGCTCCCACCGCCCATCCTCCTATCGCCTCGGCCCCTACCAGCATCCTTCTCTTCTCGCCCTTCGCGTGCTTCCACCCTCGTCCCCGCCTGTGGGCGCCTCCACCGCTTGCCGCTCCTCGAACCACAGCCTACCGTGCCCTTCCCGCCCAACAGGGCCTTTTCGATCACCTATACATTCCTGGGCGAGGTCGCGCAGCCGGGATAGCCCAGGGCCGGGTGGGGAGGCGCGGTCTATCCCCTTCACCCGCGACACCGCGATGTCGTCGAGGGGGGGCGGTGGGCGGGCACGCCGCTGCGAGGGTTGTGGAGAGTACGAGGCGCGAGGGTTTGTAGGTCACGGGCGGCTCCGGAGGCGCGGGTCGAACGGGCGAGAAGACCAACGCCCGCCCCACGGACGGGGCGATGGGTATGGCCAGCCGGGGCACGCGTCGGCGGGCCGCCGGCCGCGCGACCCCCGTTGGGACGGACGACTCAGTCGGCGCTTTCCGTGACCAGCGTGATGACCGTGTCAGACGTCGCCTTGACAGGCCCCGGAGGGTCGGTCTCGACCACGCGGATGGCGATCTCCTCCGTTCGCTCGCTCTGAGCCTCCACGCGAACCAACTCGAGACCCACGAGGCCGAGCCCCGCCGTGAAGCTCCGACGATCCCGGTCACTGGGGATGTTCACGATGTCACCCACCAGCGTCGGGAAGTCCGACGTCACCAGTGCGTTGAGCAGTTGGGCGGTGGAGGGCGACTCCGATCCCGCCATCGGCTCCACGACGATCCGGAGCGCATCCGACACCCCCGCAACACGCACGCGCACGGGACCACCCAGGGCCAGGCCGAGCCTCTCGCGATGTCCGGCTTCGAGACATAGTCCCGCCGTGTCCTCCCGGTCTTCGGCTCGAGGCGGGAATGCTCGCGCCCATGCCGTGCCCTCGAAAACGATCTCCACCAGATCGCCTGCTTCGATACCCAGCGCCAAGAACGCAACCCAGGGAAGGACGACCTGGCCGCCCAAGACGTCTTGCGTCGCGCTACCTACACGCAGCTCGAGGCTGGTGCGGCCCTCCACGGACATCTCCTACCGATTTCAAGACTCTGGAACCCCGACCGGATCGGCCGCCGACACTCCGACGGCTCGTGGCTGTCCGGCAGCACGATTCGTGCCCGCCCTTCCTGACTCCATGTCGGAGGTCGGCAGACCGCCACCCACGCTGCCGGAAGCTCATCTTCCGGGTGTCTTCCAGATACCCCACCTGGGCGTCGTTGGTGAGGTTCTGCGTGAGCTCGTCCAGGACGAACTGGTCGAGATCGTGCTTCAGGGCCCATCCCGGCAGCTGGGACAGGGTCTGCAGCCATTCGAGCTGATCCACCATCAGGCTGTAGACCTGCGGTCCTGCCCCCGGACCTGATCCATCACAAGTGCGAGTCTAGGAGCCGGATGGACTGTGAAGACGGGCACCTGGGATGTCTTGGCCGGGAGCTCGGAGATGCTGCCGGCGACCTCGTCCAGCGGGTTCCGCAACTCGTGAGCGTCGAGCCTCGGTGCTCTACTCCGGCCGAGGGCTCCCCCGAGGCTGCTCGAATCGGGATGTCGTGGGAGCCTGCCGAAGGTAGAATGCGGGCTACGCCTCGTACCACACTCGTACCGAAGCCTCGAGCCAAAGCCAAGAACTGGCCATGGCGCCGCAGTAGCCAAGCGATCCTAACGCATTTTCGACAACGGACTTGCCGTCAGTGCCGGGGGTGGGAGTCGAACCCACATGGCCGTTAGAGCCAGAGGATTTTAAGTCCCCCGCGGCTACCGTTTCGCCACCCCGGCCGGCCCTCAACCTCGCGGGGTCCGCCCGGAAAGGAAACCTGCCGACGCCTGGCCGCCGACTCCGGCGCGGGGGCTAGCGCCCCGCGAGCAGCCTGCCCCCGCGCGCCAGCACGTCCAGGAGCTGGAATGGAAGACGGGGGAAGGCGTTGATCGGCGCACGCCACCGGAACGTCGCCTCGATCGGGTTCGGCCACCGGACGCGCAGCGCCCGCAGGACTGCGCGCGGCGCGGGCTCCGTCAGCCCGATGCGGGTGGTGACGCTGTAGTGCCCGGCGCGTCCCCAGGCGCGCAGGGCGGCGGCGGGGAGCCAGGACGGTAGACGCTCCTCCGCCCCGCCCCAGGGCGTGCCTTCGAGGTCCGCCCGGACCAGCAGCCCGGCGAGCAGCACGGTCGCCCGAGTCAGCTCGACGAGGTGGGCCGTCCCGCGCTCGATCCGCGTCCAGTCGAGTGCGCTGCCCCGGGTCTCGACGAACGCCGCGATGTCGGTCAGCCACGTGGGCCTCCACGCGCCGTGGAAGGAGAGGTGCGCGCACAGCAGCGCGAGGTGATGCTCGGGCCCAAGGACCCGGACCGGCACGCCGTCCACCTCGGCATCTTCCGCCCCTTCGCGAAGATCCTGCCACGGCACGCCGAGGAGCGGAACGCCCGCGTGCAGGTCCACCCGCGCGGCCGCCTCCTCGTGCGCGGCGAGCAGGGCGGCCGTGCGGCCGTGCTCTTCGGGAGCCACGAAGAGGTCCAGATCCCCGTACGGGCGGAGCGCCGGGTGCGCGTACAGCCGCGCGACCGCCCATCCCTTGGCCAGCACGAAGTCCACGCCGGCTCCCGCCAGCAGACCGGCAACGCGGGCGAGGTCCCGCTCGCGGAGCCGCGCGTCGATCGCCTGGAGCCGGAACGCGTCGTGGAGGGCCGGGGCGGACGGCGCGTCATCCCCCACCTCGCGGCGCAGGCGCCACCACCCGAGCCCGCCGGCGCCCGTGGCGAGGAG
>JBJKSF010000080.1:0-4325 GCA_046704285.1 Longimicrobiales bacterium
GCGTCCGTGCCCGCGGCGTCCGGGCCTGCGCCGGTCGCGGCGGCGCGGCCCACCGCGCGCGCGCGCAGGCCGTACTCCCTCTTGGCCAGCACCACGATGCTCCGTCCCTCGGGCGTCTCGTCCGCGAGGGAGGAGAGCTGCGCACGGTCCGCGAGGTACGCCGCCTCGACGCCGGGAGCGGGCACGAGCTCGACGGCCTGCCGGTTGCCGAGCGTGATCGTGCCGGTCTTGTCGAGGAGCAGCACGTTGACGTCGCCGGCCGCCTCGACCGCACGGCCCGAGGTCGCGATCACGTTCGCCTGGATCATGCGGTCCATGCCGGCGATGCCGATCGCGGACAGGAGGCCACCGATCGTGGTCGGGATGAGGCAGACGAGGAGCGCGACCAGGACGGTGATCTCGATGGGCCGTCCCGCGCCGGCCGCTTTGACGCTGAAGATCGAGAAGGGGAGGAGCGTCGCGCACGCGAGCAGGAAGACGATGGTCAGAGCCGCCAGGAGGATGTCGAGCGCGATCTCGTTGGGCGTCTTCTGGCGGCTGGCCCCCTCCACCAGTCCGATCATCTTGTCCAGGAAGCTCTCCCCGGGGTTGGCGGTCACACGGACCACCAGCCAGTCGGACAGGATGCGCGTGCCGCCGGTGACGGAGCTGCGGTCACCGCCGCTCTCGCGGATCACGGGCGCGCTCTCTCCGGTGATCGCGCTCTCGTCCACCGAGGCGACGCCGCGGATCACCTCGCCGTCCGCCGGGATCACCTCGCCCGTGCGCACGAGGATCACGTCGCCCGCGCGCAGCTCGGGCGCCGCCACCTTCCTCGCCGAGTCGTGGTCGTCGGGATCGGAGAGGACGCTCGCCTCGGTGAGGGTGCGCGTCTTCCGGAGCGCGTCGGCCTGCGCCTTCCCCCGCCCCTCCGCCATCGCCTCCGCGAAGTTCGCGAAGAGCAGCGTGAACCAGAGCCACAGGCTGACCGCCAGGATGAACCCCGGCCGCGCCTCCCCCCTCCCGGTGAGCGACTCCACGAAGAGGAGGGTCGTGGACACGCTCCCCACCCAGACCGTGAACATGACCGGGTTCCGCACCTGGTGGCGCGGGTCCAGCTTCCGGAGCGCGTCGGCGGCCGCCCTGCGGGCGATCCGGGGATCGAGGAGGGAGCGGCGCTCTATGCGATCGGACACGGGGCTCCTCTCCGGCTCAGTGCACCACGGCGTGGAGCATGCGGAGCTGCTCGGCCACGGGACCCAGCGCGAGCGCCGGGACGAACGTCAGCGCGCCCACCACGACCACGACGGCGACCAGCATCGTGACGAACAGGGGGCCGTGCGTCGGCAGCGTGCCGGCGCTCGCGGGTACCTTCTTCTTCTCGACGAGGGAGCCCGCGATCGCGAGCGCGGGCAGCGCCACCCAGTAGCGGGCGAAGAGCATCACGACGCCGCCCAGCGTGTTCACGAGCGGGACGTTCGCTCCGTAGCCGGCGAACGCGCTGCCGTTGTTGTTGCCCATCGACGAGAACGCGTAGAGGATCTGGCTGAACCCGTGCGGGCCGGGGTTGGTGACCGAGGCGGCGGCACCGGGCGCGACCGCGGCGACGGCCGCGCCGACGAGGACCATCGCCGGCGGAACGAGGATCCCGACCGAGGCCATCTTCATCTCGAAGGGCTCGATCTTCTTGCCGAGCCACTCGGGCGTGCGCCCCACCATGAGGCCGGCCACGAACACCGTGACGATCACGAAGATCAGCATCCCGTAGAGACCGGATCCCACCCCGCCGAAGACGACCTCGCCGAGCTGCATGAGCCACATCGGGACGAGGCCGCCCATGGGCGTGAAGGAGTCGTGCATCGAGTCGACCGAGCCGTTGGAGGCCGCGGTGGTGGCCGCGGCCCACGTGGCGGACACGCTCGCCCCGAAGCGGACCTCCTTTCCCTCCATGTTGCCTCCGGACTGGAGGGGGGTGCTCCGCTGGCTCACGCCGAGGGGCGTGAGCTCGGGGTTGCCGCGCTGCTCCGCCACGGCCGCGCCGACGGCGAGGGGAACGAAGACGACGGCCATCGCGGCGAGGATCGCCCAGCCCTGTCGGGTGTCGCCCACCATGCGCCCGAACGTGTAGGTGAGGCCGGCCGGGATCAGGAGGATCGCCAGCATCTCGAGGAAGTTCGTGAGCGGCGTGGGGTTCTCGAACGGGTGCGCGGAGTTGACGTTGAAGAACCCGCCCCCGTTCGTCCCGAGCTGCTTGATCGCCACCTGCGACGAGACGGGCCCGATCGCGAGCGTCTGGTGCGTCAGCGTCTCGCCGTGCGGGAGCGGGAGCGGCTCCACCAGGCGCACGACGCGCGCCGGCTCGAGCGTCTGCACCACGCCCTGCGACGTCTGGACGAGCGCGAGGACGAGCGAGAGCGGAAGCAGGATGTAGAGCGTCGAGCGCACGAGGTCGACCCAGAAGTTGCCGACCGTCCTCGCCTCCTTGCGCGCCACCCCGCGGATCATCGCCGCCAGGACCGCCATCCCCGTCGCGGCCGAAGCGAAGTTCTGCACCGTCATCCCGAGCATCTGCGTCAGGTAGCTCAGCGCGGTCTCGCCGGCGTAGTTCTGCCAGTTCGTGTTCGTGGCGAAGCTGACGGCCACGTTCCAGGCGGAGCCCGGCCGCATGGCGGGCGCGTGGCCCGGGTCCAGAGGCAGCACCTGCTGCACGCGCAGGAGCAGGTACAGGAAGAGGAGCCCGGCGGCGTTGAAGAGGAGCATGGAGACGGCATACTCCGTCCAGCGCTGCTCCCGCTCGGGACCGGTCCGCGCGAGGCGGTATGCCAATCGCTCGAGGGGCCCCAGGACGCGGTCGAGCCCCGGCACGGGCCCGCCCTCGTAGACGCGTGCCATGTAGGTGCCCAACGGGCGGACGGTGAGCGCGAGGACGGTCAGGTACAGGCCGAGCTGCAGCCAGCCGTTCGCGCTCACGAGAACAGCTCGGGCTTGAGGAGCGCGACGGCGAGATAGATCAGGAGCCCGATCGCCACGACGAGCGCGGTCCCGTAGAGGACGCTCATCCGCCCCCCCTCATCCTCTCGGCCATGTGCAGGAACCCCCACGACAGGGTGAAGAAGAGCAGCGTCAGCGTGACGAACACCGCATCCGCCATGGGTCCGTGACCTGGTTGAGAAGTTGCGATCCGCGGAAGGTCGATGGATATGTATGGCGCAGACTGCCTGAGGGGCGCACAAAGAACGGGACGGGCCCCGCAAGCGAGTCGTGAAGAGCCCGGGACGGTTGGTCGGTGGACCCTGGTCCGGGGAACGGTGTCACATGGTCTCGACGCTCGCGCCGCCGGTGTCGCTCGTCGGCGCGGCGTGCGGCATGCCGGGGGCGGAGCCCGACGGCGCGTCGCGGTGCAAGCATCAGCCGGTGGGAGACCCTCCATGCTCGTCTGGGAAATCGTGCTCGTGGCGATGTCGGCCATCCGAGCCAACGTCATGCGCGCCGTGCTCACGACGCTGGGCATCGTCATCGGAGTCGCGGCGGTCATCTCGGTCGTGGCGCTCGGCCAGGGCGCGCAGGCCAGGATGCAGAGCATGATCCAGAGGATCGGCACGAACGTGCTCACGGTGCATCCGAACTGGCTGATGATGCACGGGGTCTCGTCGTCGTCCACGGCCCCGCTCACGCTGGCCGACGCGAAGGCGCTCTCGAAGGCGACCGACCCGCCTCTGGAGGTCGCACCCAGCATCGACTCGCACGTCCAGGTCACGTACTCGCGCTGGAACACGTACGCCCAGGTGGACGGCACGTGGCCCAGCTACTTCCCGATGTACAACCTCCACCTGGAGGCCGGGCGGTTCTTCAACCAGGGCGAGGTGAACGGGATGCGCGCCGTGGCCGTGATCGGTCACGACGTGAGCGACAGCTTCGACTCGATCCCCGGCGTGCTCCTGCTCGGCAAGACCATCCACATCCGGGGCGTGCCGTTCAAGGTCATCGGCGTCATGAAGGAGCATGGCTCGGCCGCGTGGCTGAACCCGGACCAGGAGGTGTTCATCCCGGTCACCACGGCGCAGTTCCGCGTGTTCGGCGGACGCGAGCGGCTGGGCCAGATCTACGTGGCGACCCCCAAGGCGAAGCAGGTCGCGGCGGCCTACCCCGAGATCGACCAGATCATGGACCGGCAGCACAAGATCCTGCCCGGGGCGCCGCCGGATTATCAGGTGATGGACGCGGCGTCGCTGCTGTCGACGTTCAACGAGACGAACAAGACGCTCACGTGGCTGCTGGCCAGCATCGCGGGCGTGAGCCTGCTGGTGGGCGGCATCGGCATCATGAACATCATGCTGGTGAGCGTC
>JBJKSF010000081.1:0-3956 GCA_046704285.1 Longimicrobiales bacterium
GGAGGCGACGGCAGCCGAGTCCGAAGCCACGCGGCTGTCGGCGGCCGCCGCACCGCGCGAGCACGCCGCGGCTGCGAGGGCCAGGCCGCACAGGCTCGCGAGCACGAGAGCACGTCGCGCGTCGATCGGCGGTCGCGGATCGATGGGGAAGAGGGTCATGGCCAACTCCTGGGTTGCGGACACATCCCCCGGCGTGCGCGGAGTCCGCGTGCGCGAGGGCCACGCAGCCGGTCGGCCCGGAGGAGACGCAACGCGCGTGCCAGCGGGCGCCCCGGAGGCACCCCTCCGGCGCATGGCACGATGCCTGCAGCCAGGGACGGTGACGTCACAGTGCGCCTCCGGCGACGCGTGCCGAAAGCGAAGCTCGAGCGAAGTGAGGGCCGTGCGCCGGAGGGCGAAGTGCCGAAGGGGAGGGCGCATGAGCCGCGGAAGACCCTCCCGGTGATGGAGCACCGGACTACCGCACGGCTCTCCCTCCCCTCGGCCTTCGCGGGCCCCCTTTCACACGCCCGCGGCTACCTTACGGAGTAGTGCGGGCCTTCTCCGGTCGGATCTTCGGGATCTTCCTTCCTGTCCGGGGGCTATGCTTCCCCGACAACGGCCCCGGCCCCCGATGGGGTACCCTCCCCTGCCGACACGGAGCTGCCAGCGTTGACCACGGCTTCCATGGTGGACCGCCCCCAGCGCGACCCTCCGGCGAGCGCCCGGCGCCCGCCGTCACCCGATCCCCTGGCCGACCCCATGTGGCTGTTCCGGCTGCGCGCGATCGCGCTGACCGGTCAGCTCGCGACCCTCGCGACCCTGCTGCCCGTCGGCGCCATGGCGGATCTGCGCACTGGACCGCTGGCGGCGATCGTGTGCGTGATGGTCGTGAGCAACGTTCCGTTGTACCTGCTGCGCGACCGGTCGCATCTGCACGGGAGGCGTCTGACGGGGATCTTCCTGCTGCTCGACGCGCTGCTGCTCACGGCTCTGCTCGCCGTCAGCGGCGGACCGACGAATCCGATCACGGTCTTCTACCTCGTGAACGTGGTCATGGCCGCAGTCCTTCTCGGCGGTGCGTGGACCTGGGGGTTCGTACTTCTCTGCAGCGCCTGCTATGCGGGACTGTTCCTGCTCGTACCGATCGCGCCTCGAGATCTGGGCGGGCATGCGTTCGCCGGGCACCTGTATGGCATGCTCCTCTCGTTCGTGAGCGCGGCGGCGTGCACGGCCTACTCGATCTGGCTCGTACAGCGCGAGCGCCGCCGCGCGGAGTCGCGGGCGGAGGAGGCGCGGGACGCCGCCGCCCAGGCCGAGTCGTTCGCCTCCCTGACGGCGGTGGCGGCCGGAGCCGCCCACGAGCTGGCGACGCCGCTCGGCACCATCGCCGTGGCGGCCCACGAGCTGGAGCGTGCGGCGGCAGGCGCGGAGACGCCGCAAGCGTGGGCAGCCGACGCGCGGCTGATCCGCGAGGAGGTGGATCGGTGCCGGGTCATCCTCGACGCGCTCTCGCCGGTGGGTCCCGGAGGCGACGAGCCGGCACCGCTGTCTCCGGCCGAGCTGATCGCAGAGCTGCGCGCACGGCTCGGTGCTTCGGTGGGCCGCCGCGTGGACGTGCGAGAGGCTGCCGGCGCTCCCGTGTGCCTCCCTCGCGAACGGACGGCGCAAGCGGCAGCGGCGCTCCTGCAGAACGCGCTCGACTCCGGCGACGCCCCGGTCTCGGTGTTCTGCCGCACGGACGGAGGCGAGCTCCGGTTCCGGGTGGAGGATCGCGGACACGGCATCCCCTCCCACGTCCGGTCCCGTCTGGGCGAGCCGTTCTTCACGACCAAGCCGGAAGGCCGGGGACTCGGCCTCTTCCTCGTGCGCAGGCTCGTCGACCAGGTCGGGGGCGAGCTCTGCATCGACGGCGCCTCCCCCGGCGGCACGCACGTCACCCTGGTCCTGCCCGCGTCGACCCGGAGCGGGGTGGGCGGATGAACGCCGCCGCGCCCGATCGCGGGAGGGAGGAGGCGCCCGCCGTGCTGGTCGCGGAAGACGACGACAGGCTGCGGCCGCGCCTCGCGCGGGCCTTCCGGGATCGCGGGTGGAGGGCGTTCGAGGCCGCGTCGTGCGAGGCCGTGGCGGAGGTGGTGGCCGACCAGATGCTCGACCTGGCGGTCGTCGACCTGCGCCTCGGAGCCGACCACGGCCTGGACGCCGTCCGCGTCATCCACGACGCCGACGACGAGACGGTGACCCTCGTCCTCACGGGATACGGCAGCGTCGCCACCGCGGTCGCGGCCCTGCGCGCGGGGGCGAGCGACTACCTCGCCAAGCCGGCGGACGCGGACCAACTCCTCGACGCCTACGAGCGGGCGCGCCGCGGCGTGGGACAGGAAGTCCCTCCCGTCGCGGTGCCCAGCCTCAGCCGCGTCGAATGGGAACACATCCAACGGGTGCTGAGCGACTGCGACGGGAACGTCACGCGTGCCGCGGCGCTGTTGGGCCTCCACCGCAGGACCCTCCAGCGCAAGCTCGCCAAGCGCCCGTCGCCCGGGCCCTGACACGACGAGCGGGCCCGGACCGTGGCCGTGGCCGGACCCCGGCGGAGCGTCCCCACGCGCCGCCGCGCGGGTGGCACGCCCGGCGCCGTTCGCCGGTCGCTCAGAAGTGGTAGCGCACGCTCCCGAACAGCTCGCGCGGGGCTCCCGGCGTGACGAACCCGCCCGCCTCCAGCTCGCGATAGCGGATGTCCAGGAGATTCCGGACGCCCAGCTGGAGCTCCGCCTGTCCGAGCCTGTATCCACCCGAGAGCTGCAGCAGACCGTACGGCGGCCGTACGACTCCGGGCTCGTCGAAGGGGCTGTAGGGCCCCTCGACGCTCGTGGCGAGGCGCACGCGCCACGGCGCCCCGCCGGGCGCGAGCTCGAGCGAAGCGACGCCCACGTACGGGGCCGTGTTGAACACCCGCGCCCCGTCGAGCGTGTCTCCGGACTGCGTGACGAGGCGCCGATAGCGAGCGTCCGTGAACGTCCAGTCCGTCGAGAGCCGGAGATCGGCGGGCAGCCCCACGTCGAGCTGCACCTCGACGCCCTGACGCGTGCTCCTGCCGCCGCTCATTTCCTGATTCGTGATCGGGTCGAACGTCTGCTCGTTGCTCACGTCCATGCGGAAGAGCGTGACGCTGCCCCTGAGCCACCGGTTCTCCGCCTTGACGCCGGCCTGATAGGCCCACTCGGTGATGAACGGCAGCCTGGGATCGTCGATGACGCCGTCGGTCTGGCGAAACCCCCTGGACACGTTCGCGTAGAGGTCGAACAGGACGGGCAGGTGATAGAGGATGCCGAGCTTGGGAGACAGGATCGCCTTGCCGTGGCTCAGGCCGGGTGCGCCAGGCGGCGCGGACGTCGTGGTCAGGTAGTCGAGCCGCCCGCCGAGGCGTAGTCGCAGGCGCGGCCCCACGTCCTGTCCGTACTGGACGAAGAGCGCGCCCGACGTCTGGTGCGCCGTCACCAGGTCCTGGACCGAGTCACGCACCCGGTCGGTCGTCAACCAGTTGCCGTACCGCGCGTGGGTGAATCGGTCCTCGGTCCCGACCGTGAGATCGCCCCGCGGCAAGTACCAGCTCAGAGCGCTGGTGAAGCCGAAGCCGTAGCGGTGGTCCTCCTCCTCCGTCTGGCCGCCGGAGCCCTCGCCGCTTCCCGGCTCCGGCGGGATGGTCAGGTAGAGCTGCCATCGGCCCTGCTTGGCGTACACCGTGCTCCGCCACAGCAAGGAGCTTCCGATCAGCGTGCGGACGCTGAGGCGCTCCTGGGCGCTGTTGTCGAACCCCCCGTCCGTCCTGTTCTGGACGTGCTGGAACAGACCCCGCTCGAACTGGCTCGAGCTCAGGAAGCCGGGGGATCTCCAGTTGGTGTGGTACAGCTCCGTGCCCGCGTCGATCGTCGTGGAGTGGGACACCTGCCGCACCACGCGCGCGTGACCCTGGTAGA
>JBJKSF010000082.1:0-18006 GCA_046704285.1 Longimicrobiales bacterium
CGACCGTCGAACTCGAAGCGCGCCCGCCCGCCTGTGGCTCCCCCTCCCACCGGCTTCGTCGGCCGTGGACTCCCGGAACCGGGGTCGGGCCGACCCGGCTTCCGGGAGGGCCACGAAGATGGGCGGCACGTTTGGCGCGTGCGGTCTCAGGCGTACGCGGGGGCCCGCACGGGAGAGGCGGCAGCCGGCTCCTGCTGCAGGAACGACTTCACGACCGGGTCCGGGCTCTGTCGGAATGCGGAGGGTGTGCCCACGAACCGTATCCGTCCCTCATCCAGCAGCGCGATCCGGTCGCAGATCGCGAGCGCGCCCCAGACATCGTGCGTGACTACCACGCTGGTGGCGCCGATCTCACGGCCGAGGTCCTGGATGAGGCCATGGATGTGTGCGGCGTTGACCGGGTCCAACCCGGTGACTGGCTCGTCCCATAGCATGATGTCCGGCCGCGCGATGAACGCCCCGGGCGATTCCGACGCGCTTCCTCATCCCGCCCGACAACTCGGCCGGCAGATGTCGGGCCACCTGGAGAAAGGGGAGGTTCACGTGCTCGAGCGCGTCGGCCACGCGCCTTGCCGCCGCTCGGCGGTCGAGTCGCTTCAACTCGGCCTCCGGAATGCCGATCTCGACGTTCTCGTAGACCGTAGCCGAGTCGAACAGCGCCCCGTTCTGGAACACGTAGCCAACGCGTCGGCGCACCGACTGGAGAGCGCTTCTGTCTCCGAAGGACACGGACACCCCGTCGACGCGGACATCGCCCCGATCGGGCATCAGCAGACCGATCGTCGTCTTGAGCAGCACGCTCTTGCCTGCGCCCGACGGACCGACGATGGCCAGCGTCTCGCCGTCCTCCACGCTCAGGTCGACGCCGCGCAGGACGGGCACGTCGAACGCCTTCCAGATCCCGACGTAGTCCACCATGGGATCGTGCCTCACTCCGGCCGCGCGGCCGACCGTCGCCCGGTAGGCGACGCCACCCTGATGAACCACGCGTACTCGCGCTCGAGCCGTCGGACGAAGCCGTCACGAGTCAGGAATGAGACGCCCTCATGGTCGTTCTCCGTGCAGAGCAGCTCGGAGCCCTCTCTGCACCCGAGGTCGAGGCAGCGCCTCCGCACCAGGTCGAAGAGGATCGCGTCCACAACGTAGATCTTGCCGGGGATCGCGAGCGCGAGGGTGTCGGTCCAGGACTCATCGGGCGTCTCCATCGATGGGCCGGAGCTCCGGGTAGGGTAGACTCTGGCGCTCATGCGACTGCATCCCGTGAGTGTCCACGCGCCCAGCGCCTGGAGAGCGCCACGCGGCCGTCCTCGAAGAGCGAATAGAGGATCGGCACGTAGACCATGGTGAGGAACGTCGAGACCATCAGGCCTCCGATGGCGACGATCGCCAGGGGGCTCAACCGCTCGAGGCCGACGGCCCACTCCGCGGCGATGGGGATCATGCCCACCGCCGTGGCGACCGCGGTCATGAGGATCGGGCGCGTGCGGATGCGCACCGCATCCACCAGCGCGTCTTCGACGCTCGCTCCCCCGGCTCGCGCCGTGGCGATGAAGTCGATGAGCAGGATCGAGTTCTTCACGACGATGCCCGCCAGCAGGATCATCCCCATCATCGCCGGCATGGAGCCGTGCTTGCCCGCGAGCAGGAGGCCCCAAGCCGCACCGATCAGGGCCAGTGGTATCGCCGACATGATGGTCAGGGGATGCAGCCACGACCGGAACGCCGGCACCAGGGCGAAGTAGAGCAGCACCAGCCCCAGGACCAGGGCCTGACCGAGCCGCGCGAAGGATTCCGTCATCTGGCTGACGTCACCCTCCTGGCTGATGCGATATCCAGGAGGCACCTGCAGGCCGCGCAGGGCGGCGCCCACGTCCTGTTGCAGCTGTGTGATCGGCCGACGCCCGCGGTACAGCTCGATGTCCAGCGTGCGCTCGAGTCCTTGGTGGGTGATCACCGTGGGCGCCGTCTGACGATCGAGGTTGCCCAGCTGGGCCAGGGGCACCGGGCCTTCCGGCGTCTCGATGGGATACGTCTCGAGTTGCGCGGAGTGACGGCGTTCGGACGCCTGGACCTGCAGCCAGATGTCGAGCCCGTTCTGGTTGGGTACCTGGAAGACGGATCCCGGCATGCCGCGCACGGCTCCCTGCAGTTGGGCCGCCACCGCAGCAGGCGAGACGCGGTACAGAGCCAGCTTGTCGGGATCGGCGTGGAACGCGATCTCCTGGTTGTCCAGCGTCCAGGAGCGCGAGATGGAGGTGGCGCCCCGCACGCCCCTGCGCAGCCGCCCCTCCACATCCTTCCCGATGCGGTCCAGCGTGGCCAGATCGGGCCCGGAGATCATGACGTCCACCGGGCTGCGGATGCTCGACAGCGGCGTGGCGCCGAAGTCGAACACGTCCACCCTCGCGAGGCCGGGGATCCGGCGGAACCGCGAGCGCAGGTCGTTCTCGACCTGCCAGATGCTCTCGCGCCGGTGGAAGCGGTCGGTCAGGTGAACCGTTACGAGGCCCTGCTGAGCCAGGGTTCCCGAGCCGAACGAGATGACGGCGGGCTCGGACCCGATGACCGACGAGACCGACGTGACGTCGCTGCGCTCGCGGGCGATCCGCTCCATCCGGCTCAGGACCGCCTCGGTGGCCGCCAGCGAGCTGTTGGGGTCGGTCTGGAAGCTCACCTTGATGATGCCGCTGTCCATCGGGGGCATCAGGTCCCGGCCGATGAGCTTCATCTGCCGCGCGGACAGGGCCAAGAGTACGACGGCGCCGAGCAGCCAGAGTGCCCGGTGCCGCAGCGCCCTGCGGGTGAGCTTCACGTAGAAGTCCCGGATCGGCTCGACCACGAAGCGGTCGAACCGGAGGACCAGGCGCTCGATCCGGTTGCGCCCGTTGTTCGCTCCACGACGCAGCACGTACGGCGCGAGCAGGGGGATCACGGTGACGGAGACCACGTAGGAGGCGATGAGCGCCACCGTCAACGAGACCGACAGAGGCCTCAGGACCGTCTGGACGTAGCCGCCGATGAAGATGATGGGCACGAGCACCATGATCGTGCTGTAGGTGCCCGAGAAGATCGCCAGCATGACCTCCTGGGTGCCTCCGACGACGGCGTCGTGGATGTCGGTTCCTCGCTCGTGGTAGTGGCGCTCGATGTTCTCGATGACGACGATCGCGTCGTCGAGCAGCATGCCCACGGCGAGGATCACCGCGGTGAGCGTCACCATGTCGAACTCGTACCCGATGAGCCACATCACCGCGAAGGTGAGCAGGTACGTGAATGGCAACGCGATGGCTGCCAGCGTCATGCCCCGCAGGTCCGCCAGGAACAGGAAGATCACCAGCACCGTCATGATGAGGGCGTCGCGCAACGCCGCGAGCATGTTGCTCACGGAGAGATGGATGAGATCTCCCTGCGTGTCGGGGATCGTGAAGGCGATGTCGGGATAGGCCGTCTCCAGTGCGGGTAGCACGCCGGCGACGTCGGCGATGGTGTTGAGGGCGTTCCCGGTAGTCGCGCGTTGGATGTTGATCGCGATGGCCGGCCGGCCGTCGGCGTGGTAGGCGCTCTGCGGCTCGAGCACGGATCGGTAGACCCTGGCCACATCCCTCAGGTAGACGTCCCCACCTTCGCGGTGGGCGACCGGAATGCGAGCGACGTCGCTCGGGCTCTGGAACTCGCCCATCCGCTTGAGGAGGAACTGGCTGTCGTGCGTAATCAGCAAGCCTACGGGCTGGTTCGCGTTGAAGGCCACGATGGCTTGCCGCACGTCCTGCGGAGTGAGGTGGTAGCGCTCGAGGGCGTCCCGATCGAGGTCCACACGGATCACCGGCTCGTGTGCGCCGAACACCTCGACGTTGGCGACCTCGGGGAGCTGGAGCAGGCGGTCCTTGATCGGGTTCTCGGCGAGCTGGCGGACCATCGAGAGGTCCAGCGGCGAGCCCGGGCGGGGCGAGAGCGCCAGCGTCATCACCGCCGGAGTGGCCGAGGACACCTTGAAGATCATGGGGGGACGCAGGCCTTCGGGCAGCTGCGCCTTGATCTTCTGGATCTCGTTGGCGACGTCCGTGGCGGCGGTGTTGAGCGTCTCCCTGTAGTGGAACTCGACCGTCACCGCGGAGACCTCGTCCTTGCTGACCGACGTCACCAGGCGGACTCCCTCGATCGTGTTGAGCTCCGTTTCGATGGGGTGCGTCACCTCGGCTTCCACGTCCTCCGCGGACGCGCCGGGATACACGCTCACCACGGCCACCTTGGGCCGCTCGGTATCAGGGAACAGGTTCACCGGCATCCGGGCGTAGCCCACCAGGCCGATGACCGCGACCAGGAGGACCAGCGAGCTCACCAGGTGCGGCCGCTCGAGGTAGGACTCGACGATTCGCATGGCTCAGCTCTCCGGTAGAGGGGTGACCGGCATGCCGGCCGAGAAGTCCATGAGACGTGAAGGCCGCGCCACCACGACACGGTCGCCTTCGTGGACGTCCCCCGTGATCACGGCCTCGTCCAGCGATCGGGCGACGACGGTCACGGGCACGACCCGCAGTTTCGCCTCGCCTTCCTTCGCCGCGCCCACGACGAACACGTGCGCACCGGCGTCGCTCTCGAGGAGGGCGTCGCCGGGCACGAGGAGGCCCGTGGCGCTCCGCAGGTGCAGGTCCACGCCCACGGTAGCGCCCGCCACGTACCCGGAGGGCGCATGCGCCACGTCGACCTCGAACGTGCCCAGGTGGCTGCCCTGCATGGCCGGGAACACACGCGAGACGCTGGCCCTCATGCGCTCCGCACCCAGCGTCAGGTCCACGGGCGTGCCCGTGCGCAACCTGGTCACGAGTTCCGGAGGAACGACGCCGCGGACGCGCACGGAGGTCTGACGGACCATGCGCAGCAACGGCTTGGCCGGCGCGGCCAGGTCGCCGGGGTCGGCGAGCCGTGCGGAGACCAGGCCCGGGAACGGGGCCCGCACGACCGCGTAGCCCAGCTTGACCTTTGCCTGGTCGAGTCGATGGCGTGCGACCTCCAGCCCGGCCGTCGCGGCGGCCCGCGCCGCCTCCGACGCTTCCCATTGCTCCTGGGAGATGCCCTGATTCACGAAGAGGACGCTGTCGCGCGCCGTGGCGGCGATCCGGGCCGCGTACGCGGCCTGGGCCGCTACCAGGTCCGCGGCCCCTTCGGCCGCGGCGTCATCGAGCTCGCGCGAATCCACGCGCGCCAGGACCGCACCCTGGGCGACGTAATCGCCTTCCCTCACCAGCATCTCCAGCACCTGCCCCGATACCTGGGGGACGACGTCGACCTCGTCGGCGCCGTAGACCTCGCCCAGGATATGATCCGTGCTCTCCAGCGTGCCGCGCCGCACGGCCGCGACCTGAACGGCGACGGCGGGCTGGGAGAGCACGGGGGCCTTCTCCATCTCGACGACCCGCGCGTGGCGCACGCCCAGCAATACGGCGACGACGGTCACCGTGACGAGGATCCCGAGTATCTTCTTGCGCGTCATCTGACGATCTCCTGTTCTACCAACGCGTTGAGCAGAGCGGCGGCACCGAGCAGGTTGCCCTTGCTCTGGGCCAGGAACGCCTCGGCCTGCGAGGCTCGGGTGCGGGCGCGGAGCAGGTCCTCGATGGTCCCGGCCCCGTTCTGGTAACGCAGATCCTGGATCCGGGCTGCTTCGTCGGCCGCCTGTACCCGCTTCTCCGCAGCGTCCACAGCGTCCTGCGCGGCATGGAAGCGGGCGAGGGCGCCACGGACCTCCGCCTGCTGCTGAAGGAGCGTCTGTCGCAGGGCCATGGCTGCGGCCCGCTGGCTGGCGGCAGCGCTCTCGTACTGCGCCGCGTGGCGGCCGCCCGCGAACAAGGGCAGCGATGCCTGCAGCGTGATTTGCCAGGTCTGCTGTGCTCCCCCGAGTCCGGAGCCCGTGTTCTCGAGCATGTTGCCCTGCAGGCTCAGCCTGGGAAGGAATCCGGCCAGGGCCATATGCTTGCCGCCCGTGGCTTGCCGCAGCTCGAGCGCGGAGCTCGCTACCCGCGACGCCCGCTCGACCATGGCGTCCCAGTCCACACGGTCCTGCGAGAGCGTGGGCAGACGGCCGGGAAGCGAGTCGAGCGCGACGGCCCGATCGGGCGGGTAGTCGAGCAGCGCGAGCATGAGCGCACCCACTCCCGTGCGCTGGGCCGCGACGTCGGCGAGCTGCGCGCGTGCCTCTTCCAACGCGTCGGCGACCTCCAGCAGGTCCACCTCCGGGCGCTTGCCCTCCCGCACCATCAGCCCCACGCGCGCCCGGGTCTGCTCGAGGGAAGCGACTTCCGCCCGATACGCTCGTGTCGCCGCGGTGAGCGCCTGGGTCGCCGCGTAGGTCGTGATGACGTTGGCGCGGACCTGCCAGCGCGTGCCCTGCAGCAGGACCGCAGCCTGGTCGGCCTTGAGGCGTGCTACGTGGCTCTCGGCCATCAACCTGCCGCCCTCGAAGAGCGGCACCTCGAGGGTCAGCCCGTAGTGGAGCTGATCCTGGGCGAACGGGAGGTTGGCGAGCCCGCCGGCCATCAGCTCCCGCGTCATGGGACGCAGCAGCGCCGCCTCGTTGTAGCGGGATCCCGAGGCTATCGCGTCGACCTCCCCGAAGTGCTGGCGGAAGGCGGCGGCGGCGGTGCGGTCGGCGGCGCGAGCCTGCTGGGCGGCAGCCCTCAGGCCGGGGTTGTCGTGGAGGGCGCGCGCGATGGCCTCGTCGAGCCCCAGGTGCACCGTGTCGCCCGATGCGACGGCAGCCGAAGCCTGCGGCGCCGCGGGGGCCGGTCGGGCGCCGACGAGCGCGATCAGCGCGGCCAGTCCGGCGGCGAATCGAAGAGCGTTGCGTCCCATTCTGTTCTCCCCCTGTGAACGGGCCCGAGGCTCGGGCGACCGTCTACTTGCTGTTCAGGAGCGCCTTCTGGCAGGGAATGCAGACCTTGCGGTCACCCACCACACGCCCGTAACGCTCGACCACCATCTCCCCGCACCGGTCGCACACGAAGGAGCTGAAGTCCTCCTCCTTCGCCGCTACCTCGTAGTCGAAGACCTCGCTGACGGAGAACAGGTCGCTCTGGCGGGCGGAGAGCACCTCGTCGATGAGCGGGTCCACCACCTCGTCGGGCACCTCCGTGGGCGGCACACCCTTCATCCGGTACTCGGTGAAGAAGGGTGTCTTCTTCGTCTGCATCTGGGCCTCGGCCTTCGGCACGACGCGCACCGCACGTCCCGTGGTCCTGTCCACCAGCGTCAGGCCGAACTTGCCGTAGCCGAGCTGCCTGATGTTGCCCTTGCCGAACGTGCAGCCGGTGATCATCTGCACGCCGTCGCCGAAGCAGTGGGAGCAGTGGTCGTCGCCCAGCTCCACGAGCGCGAGCAGCGTCTTCGCGCCCGAGCGCGGTACGCCCAGCATGTTCATGGCGATGGCGCCCGCCCGCAGCCCGAGCGGCATGGCGGGGCATTTGTGGCCGTGAAGCTCGAGCCCGTTCTCCAGAAACACCTTCGGATCCACCATCGCGAGCTTCCCTCCCTCTTCGGTCGTAGCTGAGGCATGGATCGGGCATTCCGCTCAACCTCTTGGAGCCCGTCCCTGGAGCCACCCATCGACTCCGTCACGAGGGAAGCTGTCGAACGGGGAGCGCCGGCTCATTGACTGCGGTCAATGGGTCGATTGACCGCCGTCAATCGAGCGACGATGGACGCCCGCTCTCGTCGGACGCAGCCCAGCGCCCGGACGGGCTGAAGGGTCGCCGATAAGCCTCGGCGTGCCGTGCAACCGTTCCTGGTGTGTCTACGGCGTCGGCATTTCGGGACCTGAGCCTCGCGGGAGGACGTTCAGGCGGAAGTCGGATCCGCCTCCAGGCGGAGTCTCCTCACGTCCAGGATCCGGTACCGCCCGGTACCCGCCCGCTCCAGGAGGCCGTCCCGCACGAGACCCGTCAGCGCCCGAGACAGGGTCTCCGGCACGAGGCCCAGGGCGCCCGCGAAGTCGTGGGCGGAGACGGGCAGCCGCACGACGACCGGATTCCCCGTAAGCGTTGCCTCGGGAGGGACGAGGGCGAGGAGCGCCTGCGCCACGCGCGTCTGTGCGCCCGGGATCGACATCGAGCGGATGAGGTCGAAGGCGGCGCGCAGCCGACCTCCCAGGAGGGCGATCAGCGTGACCGCGAGGTCGGGCTCGCTTCGGAGGACCTGGAGGAGAGCCGTGCGCGGCATCACGTCGGCTTCCACCTCCTCGATCGCCTGTGCGTACGCTGGGTAGCTGTGGCCGTCCAGCAGCGGGAGAAAGCCGAAGAGCTCTCCGGGCCCGAAGATGAGAAGCGTCACCTCCCGGGCACTGGGAAGGAGCCGGTAGATCTTCACCCGGCCCGAGCGCAGCGCCACGAGCATGCCGTCCGCGTCACCCTCCCGCCAGATCAGCTCTCCGCTCCGGAAGCGGCGCGAATGCAGGTAAGGACGCAGCAACTCCAGCGCCTCCCGGCCGAGCTCCATCATCTTGGGGTCGGCCCACAGGTCGGCAGATGCGGTGGAGGCGGTCATTGACGCATGCTCAGCAAGAGGCACGGTCGGGCATCTCGCCCCTCAACGCTCGTATCCCCGGCGACTCCCAGATGATGTTGGCCATGTCCCAGGCCTCCTGCGCGGGGATCTCCGAAGGGGGGGTACCCATGCTGCGCTTCTTCATGAAAGGCGATTCGGCTACTTCCTTGTGGCGGTCCGGCTTGTAGGAAAAGGCCGTGAGACTCCAGTGCCTTCTCGAGTATCTGTCGATCGTCGCTCACCTTCTCTCCTCCGTTCGACCGCCCAGGGGTTCCGTCGCGAATCGGGCCGACCTCGACTCCCGTAGGGGCCGTCCCGTTCGTTGCTGCGCGACCAGGAGAGCGGACGACTCCGGAGACGGATGGGAGGGAAGTCGGTGGTTCATGGTGACACCGTCGCGATCGGCCTCCGGCACGCCGGCGTTCGCCATGTATCGCGAATGGCGCGAGGCCTTCGCAGCCCAGGCTGCTTCGTCGCACCTTGCGGCGCCGAGACACGCGTTGCGCGGCACGAGCCATGGATGGCTGAGTACCTGCACACGCGCTCATAGAATTATAAACGTGACTACGGGTTCGCCGCGCTGTTCAATCGCTTCTGAGCGCCTCCACCGGGTCCACCCGGGCCGCTCGTGTGGCCGGAACCCACGAGGCAAGGAGCGCCACCAGAGCGAGGAAGCACGCCGTGAGCACGTACGTCACCGGGTCCGTCGCGCTCACACCGTACAGCATCGACGCCAGGACACGGCTGAGCCCCCAGGCTCCCAGCAGGCCGACCGCCAGGCCGAGAGCGGTGAGCGCCATCCCTTGGCCCACGACCTGCCGGAGCACGGACGCGCGCGGCGCCCCCAGCGCCATGCGCACGCCGATCTCCTGCGTGCGACGGCTCACCATGTACGAGATCACCCCGTAGATGCCGACGGTGCCGAGGAGCAGCGCGATGGCCGCGGCGATGCCCAGCAGGATGACGGTGAACGACGTCGGCGCCATGGCGTCCTGGACGATCCTGTCCATGGTCTCGGGCCGGACCATGGGGAGGTGCGGGTCCACCGCGCTCAGAGCCTCCCGCGCCGCGGACACGAAGCTCATGGGAGCCGCCCCCACCTTCATGACGACCGAGAGCGCGCGCGCGGGCTGGCCGCTGAACTCGCTCGTGGTCGGGACGGGGTAGTAGAGCCTGGGACCGGGATTCTCGGTCACACTGTAGAAGTGAACGTCCCGCGCGACCCCCACGACCTCGAGGGCCGGGTTCGTCGCCCCGTGCTGCCTGAGCCGTCGCCCGAGCACGGAGGCGGCGTCGGGCCAGAACATGTGGGCGAGCTTCTCGTCGATCACTACCTTGTGGACACCCGGTGCCTCGTCGTCGGCCGTCAAGCCCCGTCCCTGCAACAGCGTGATGCCCATGGCCTGGAAGTATCCGGGGCTCACTCGCTGCAGGTTCACCATGGGCACGGGCTTCCCCTCGGCGAGGGGGTGATCCACGGGCTCCACCGGGCTTGCGTTCTCCCCTTGTGATTCGAGAGGCAGTCTCCCGGCAATCGCCGCGCTCTCCACACCCGGAGTCGCTTCCAGGTGCTGGAGCAGGTTGCGCTCGAAGAGCCCCACCCTGGCGGCGTCGGGATAGTCGGCCGAAGGCAGAGACACGTGGAACACCAGCCGGCCTCGGGTCGCGAATCCCAGGTCGACGTGGCTCATGGCGACGAAGCTGCGTGCCATGAGCCCCGCACCCACGAGCAGAATGAGCGCGATGGCGACCTGCACCACCACGAGGGCGCTCCGTGCACGATGCTGCTTTCGCTCACCGGTCGTCGTGCGCCCACCCTCCTTGAGCGCGCCGGAGAGGTCCCGGCGCCCGTGGCCGAACGCCGGGAAGAGCCCGAAGAGGAAGCCCGAGAGCACCGAGATCGCCGCCGTGAAGCCGAGCACGCTGCCGTCGATCCCGATCTCGCCGGCCCGGGGAAGCGTCACGGGGACCATCGTCACGAGCCCGCGCACTCCTACCCATGCCAACCCCAGTCCGAGCACGCCTCCCCCAAGGGCGAGCATCACGCTCTCCGTGAGGTAGAGGCGCACCATGTCTCCGCGCGTGGCGCCCAGCGCGGTGCGCAGCGCCCGCTCCCGCTGACGGGCTTCGGCGCGCACCAGGAAGAGGTTTGCCACGTTGGCGCACGCGATGAGGAGCACGAAGCCCACGGTGCCCATGAGCACCCAGAGCGTCTGGCGCACGTTCGAGACCTCCACGTCCCTGAGCGGCCTCACGTACGCCGCGAGGCCGGACCGCTTCATGACACCCGGACCGAAATCGTCCGAGAGCCGTTGGGCGAAGGAGTGGAGCATGCCCTGCATCTCGGCCTGCACGGCCTGTGCGGTCTCCCCGGGTGCCATGCGACCGATGCCGAGGTAGCTCAGGGAGCTCACCGGGGGGTCCTGGGCGTCGACGGGCAGCGGAAGCCAGAGCGACGTTCTCCGCGGGTACGAGAAGCCCCTGGGCATCACGCCCACGACGAGCCGCTGCACTCCGTTGAGATCCACCGTGCGGCCCACGACGCTCGGGTCGCCGCCGAACGCCGTCTGCCAGAGGCCGTAACCCAGGACGGCCACCGGCTCGGCGCCCTTGCGATCCTCACCGACGGCGAACCCGCGGCCCAGGAAGGGGTGCACGCCCATGACGTCGAAGAACTCCCGTGTGACCTCGGCCGCTGCGACGCGCTCGGGATTGCCCGTGCGCTCGAGGTTCATGGGGCCTTGCTTGTACACTGCGAAAGCCGACAGGGTCTTGGACTCCTTCAGGTACCGCAAGTACATGGCCTCGGAGAGGCCCACGACCGAGATCTGCATCCCGGGCGCCGTGAGGTTCGCGGAGACCAGGCGATCGCTGTGCGGATAGGGGAGTGGGTTGATGAGCACGGCATCCACGACGCTGAAGATGGCCGTGTTCGCGCCGATGCCCACGGCCAGCGTGACGGCGGCGAGGGCCGTGAAGAACGGTCTGCGCGCGAGTCCCTTCCAGGCCGCACGCACGTCGTGGAGCATCCGGTCCATCGTCCACCCCTCCCTCCTCAGCGTCCACGCGTCGGGAAGAGCGCCCCACGCGTCCATCATCGAAGGGGGGCGCGAGGCCAGCTCGCCCTCCCACTCCTCCATCCACTCGGCGCGACGCGCACCGGGTACGAGCATCCCCACGAGGCGCAGCCAGAGGCGCACGCCCACCCTCAGGCCTCCCCTGCGGAGCTCGGCGGGAACTCGCGCAGGAGCGCCCGCACCTCGGCGAGCTTCGTCTCGGCGTCCACCAGCGCGTCTTGTCCCGCGGCGGTGAGGGCGTACGTGCGACGCCTGGGGCGTCCCTCGCCGCGGGCCCGCTCGGCGTCCTCCCATCCGGAGTGGAGCAGCGCGGCCTTCTCCAGCCGGCGCAGCGCCGGGTACACCGTGCCGCTCGGGAGGCCGCACGCGTCCATGACGTCGAAGCCGTAGCGGCGTCCTCCCGCCACGGCCTTCAGGACCAGGGCCGTCACCTGGGTCATGCGCACTGCCGCCATGTCCGCCACCTCCTGGTCGGGTTCTTCCGGGCGGCGTGTGGCGACACCGCCGCCCGCATACGCTCCAACAATACAGTTTTCTACATAGATGTCCAGAAACTCCGCGTGACCTCGGCGAGGGGCGCCCTGTCCGCTATCTGCTCGCGCTCCTCACGCTCAAGGACTACGCCCTCCTGGTCGGCTCCGTAGGGCTTTTCGTGGCGGTCGCCCTAGTCGTGTCGCCGCCATCGAGTCACTCCGGCTTGTCGGCCAGGCCTTCCGGCCGATACCGAAGCCAGAGGACGCCATTCGTGCGCCGCGCCACTGCATCGAGGACGAGCCGGCGGGGTGCGGCGGCCTCTTCATCGACATCGAAGAGCCCGGGTGTGCCGATGCGTCCGTCCACCACCGGGACGAGGAGCAGGCTGACCTCGTCGATCAGGCCCGCGCGAAGAAACGACCCGTTGATCCGGCCCCCTCCCTCGAGCAGGAGGGTGCGGACGCCGAAACGCGCTCGGATCTTCTCGAGTACGAGTGACAGGTCGATCTCGCCTTTTCCCGACAGCAGGTAGGAGACGCCCCGCTCGCGCAGGAACGCGAGGTACTCGTCGGAGACGCGCTCGGAGAGGATCGACACAACGTGGTCGCCCTCGATGTCGCTCCTCTCCCACGCGAGCCGGCCGCTCGGGTCCAGGGCGAAGGCGAAGGAGTCGTGGGCTCCGGGGGTGACGTGGTCGTCCCGCGGACCGTCTCCCTCGTGCCGCCGCTCGACTTCGGCCTCGGAGCGGGTCGCCCCCGCGAAGGGCTCCATGGTGATCCGGCCGCAGAGCCAGCCGTCGGCCTCGTAGCTCGCGTGGATCTCCTCGTACTGCCGCCGTTCCTCGGGCGTGAGCGGCCACCCGCTGGGGACGATGCGCCCGTCGACGGACGCCATCATGTGACAGATCACCCGTGGGCGTCGTGAGGGCGGATTGGTCGAGGTCATTCCTGCATCCTGTAGCCGGGTCTCTTGTACAGCTTGTCCGCGCCCTGGACGATATCGGGCCGGTACACCTGCTCCGCCCAGTCTTCCCGAGTGATCTCCTCCAAGGCGACCGAAACGGATTCCTCTCCGTAGTCGAGCACCTTCATGACGTCCTCGGTGATCCGGTCGACGAGCTCTTTCTTCTTCTGCTCCGACTTCCCGGGCCAGAGCTTCACGATCACGTGCGGCATGGTTCCCTCCTCGTCAGCGTCCGGAACCCTCAAGCCCGGTATCTCGTGGGGACCTTCACGGTCGCGGCGCGGGCGCGGGGGCCGACCATCGGGGCGAGGTAGGGGCTGTCGTGGTACTTGGCCCCGTACGCGTCGTCGATCGCGTCGTTGACCGTTCCTTCCACCTGCTCGAAGGCGACCTCTTTCGTCATTCCGGCAGCCGTGATCCGACCGGCTCTCTGCCGGAGCGCCGCTTGGGGTTGGGCCAGTCGCTCATCGTGGTTCTCTTCGGTCCGGGATGTGAGCGCGCGTCACGGCATCAGCAGTGCCTTGATGGCACGGCGCTCGTCCATGGCTCGGTACCCGACGGCCACCTGCGCGAGGGGCAGCGTGAGGTCGAAGACCTTCCCCGGGTCGATCTCACGGTTCCACACCGCGTCGATCATCCGGGGGAGGTAATGCCGCACCGGGGCGGGGCCTCCGTGCAGGTGGACCTCTGCGTAGAACAGCTCCCGGGCATCGATCTGCACGCCGTGCGGGACGCCGACGAAGCCCACGTGGCCCCCCGGTCGAGTGGAGCGGATCGCCTGCATCATCGCTTCGCGAGTGCCCACCGCCTCGACCACGGAGTGGGCGCCGAGGCCGTCGGTCATGCTCTTGATGCGGGCGACGCCTTCGTCTCCGCGCTCGGTCACGATGTGGGTCGCACCGAACTCCGTGGCGAGCTCTTGCCGATCCTCGTGACTGCTCATGGCGATGATGCGCTCGGCGCCCATCTGCCTGGCCGCGAGCATGGCGGACAGACCTACCGCACCGTCTCCCACGACTACCACCGTCTTGCCTGGGCCCGCGGCCGCCGCGTCCGCGCCGAACCAGCCCGTGCCCAGGACGTCGGAGGTGGCCAGCAGGCTCGGCAGGAGGTCGTCGTCCGGGACGTCGGGGGTGGCCACCAGGGTGCCGTCCGCCAACGGGACGCGGAGGAACGGCGCCTGGGCACCCTCCGCCCCCAAGGGCCGGGCATCGACGCAGCGGCTCTGGTACCCCGCGCCGCAGATCGGGCAGGTGTTGTCCGATGCGAAGAACGATCCGACGACGAACTGTCCGGGCTTGATGTTCCTCACCTCGCTGCCGACTTCCTCGACGATTCCGCAGTACTCGTGGCCCATGGCGGTGGGCTCCTCCGGAGCATCGATCCCCCGGTACGGCCACAGATCGGATCCGCACACGCAGGTCGCCGACATCCGGATGATGGCGTCCGTCGGCTCGACGATCTCCGGGTCGGCGCGCTCCTCGAAGCGCACGTCACCCGGGCCGTACATGACAGCTCCTTTCATGATGATCTCCTCGTCGTTGTGCTCGGGCCACCGGGGTCGGCCCTGTTCGCCGTGACCCTCGGGTGAGCCTCAGTCCGCGCTCGGCTCACCCCCGTACTGCTCGTCGCTGACCTTCTCCAGCCAGTCCACGGCCTTCCCGTCCAACGACTCCTGGATGGCGACGTGCGACATCGCCGTGGTCGGCGAGGCTCCGTGCCAGTGCTTCTCGTGCGGCGGGAACCAGACGACGTCGCCCGGCCGCACCTCCTCGACGGGGCCGCCCTCGCGCCGCACCCGGCCGAGCCCGGAGGTGATGAGGAGCGTCTGGCCGAGCGGGTGGGTGTGCCACGCCGTCCGGGCGCCGGGCTCGAAGGTGACCTGGGCGCCCGCGACCCGCGCCGGATCGGGAGCCTGGAAGAGCGGGTCGACACGGACGGTTCCCGTGAACCAGTCCCCGGGCCCCGGTGTCGAAGGCAGCGTGCCTACTCGTGTGATCTTCATCTCGATCTCGTTCTCCTCGGGTTGGTTTTGCGTGGTCCCTCGGCTCTCTGCATCCGCGAAGGCCTGCCTCGCGATGCCGATGGCAGTGCTCCCAGGGCTGCGCGCGGTTGCGTCGAACACAGCGACCCCTTCAAGCTATTGACTCAGGGGAGGCGATAAACCGGATCGGATTGCACACGTTGATGAGCACTACTTGACAATGGCAGACGCGCTCGACGGAATTCCGGTGTTCGTCGCGGTAGCGGAGGAGAAGGGCTTCCGCGCCGCGGGAAGGCGACTGGGTGTGACCGGCTCGGCGGTGAGTCACGCCCTCAAACGGCTCGAGGGGAGGTTGGGGGTCACGCTCGTGCAGCGGACGACGCGCAGTGTGCGCCTCACGGAGGCCGGCCAGCGATTCTACGCCGCCGTGCATCCGCTCCTTGAGGACCTGCGAGAAGCGGTCGAAGAAGTCGGAGAGCTCGCTGCACAGCCAAACGGAGTGCTGCGGCTGCACGTCTCCACCGCGGCGGAGCGGTTCTTGGCGGGACCTGTGCTGACGGACTTCCTTGTCGCGCACCCGCACATCCGACTCGCCCTGGCGGTGAGCGGCGAGGTCCCCGACATCGTGGCGCTGGGCTACGACGCGGGCGTCGAGCTCGGAGAGGTGATCGACCGGGACATGATCGCCGTGCCCGTGACCGGGATGATGCAGCTGGCCGTGGTCGGCTCACCCTCCTACTTCGGGCGTCACCCGGTGCCGGCGCATCCGCGCGATCTCACGGAGCACGTCTGCATCAACTGGCATGCCACGCCCGACGCACCCCCCTACCGCTGGGAGTTCACCGAAGACGACCAGGACTTCTCGGTGGCGGTCGAGACCCGCGTGCTCTGCAACGACGGTGCCGTGAACCTTCGATTCGCGCGAGCGGGGCTCGGGCTCGCCATCACCTACGCCGACGACGTGGCGGAGGAGATCGCGCGCGGGGAGCTCGTGTCCGTCCTCGAGGAGTTCCTTCCTCCGTTCGCGGGATGCTATCTGTATTATCCGAACCGGCGGCATACCTCGCCGGCGCTCCGCGCGTTCATCGACTTCCTGCTCGAGCGGAGACTGAACCGGGAGGATTGACCGACCCCATGTTCACGAGCTACGAGGGCGCAGAGCACCGGAGCGCGCCCGCCGAGGTCCATCTCCAGGGCCGCGCCGCGCTCATCGGAGTGTCGGTCGGCGACCTGCCGTTGCGCCTGCTGCCTGGAGTGTCGGTGGTCGTCACGGTCGTCGACCCCGAGTAGGGCGGGGTGGCGCAGGGGATGCCGGTCGAGCAGTCGCACTTCAGACACGAGCTCATCGAACAGTTTCCCTTCCTCGATCCCGCGAGGGGGGTCTACCGCTGGCTCGTGCTGGCCAGCGTGATGGTGGGGACGTTCATGGCCGTGCTGGACTCCACCATCGTCACGGTGGCGCTGCCCAAGCTGATGGCCGTGTTCGGCGTTTCCGTGGACAGTGTGGAGTGGGTCCTCACGGCCTACCTGCTGATCTTCGCCGTGATGCTCACGTCGTCGGGGTGGCTGGCGGACCGCTTCGGCTACAAGACGATGTTCATCGTCGGACTCTTCCTCTTCACGCTGGGCTCGTTCCTGTGCAGCCTGGCGGGGAGCTTCAGCGTTCTCATCGCCTTCCGGGTGCTCCAGGGAGCCGGTGCGGCGTTCCTGCTCTCCATCGGCATTCCCCTCATCACCCGGGAGTTTCCACCGCGCATGAGGGGGGTGGCGCTGGGCTTCTGGTCGGTGTCCGCCTCGGCCTCGGTGTCGTTGGGCCCGACGTTCGGCGGCTACCTCATCGACCGCTACGACTGGAACGTGATCTTCGACGTGAACGTCCCGGTGGGGCTCATGGGGATGATCGCGGCGTGGATCATCCTGCGTGAGCACCGGCCGGCGCCGGGGGCCAAGTTCGACTTCGTCGGCTTCCTGTCGCTCTCCATCGGACTCACCGCGCTCCTCATTGCCCTGTCGGACGGCAACTCGGCATGGAACACCGCCGGGTGGACCTCGACGTTCATCCTCACGTCGTTCTTCATCGCCTTCGTGGGGCTCGGCGTCTTCCTGGCCACCGAGCTCATCGTCGAGCATCCCCTCATCGACATCGGGCTCTTCGAGAACTTCAACTTCTCGGTGAGCAACGTCGTCTTCTTCACCTTCGGCCTGGGGATGTTCGGTGCCAACTTCCTGCTCCCCATCTACCTGCAGAACTCCCTGAACTACACGCCCTTCCAGGCTGGGCTCGTGTTTCTTCCCGTGGGAATCATGCTGGGGATCTCGGCGCCCTTGGCCGGAATCTTCACAGACCGCTACGACGCTCGGGTGCCCCTCGTCTTCGGCTTGGCGGTCATGGCGCTGAGCATGTACCAGTTCAGCTCCTTGTCGCTGCTGTCGGAGCATTGGCAGATCATGCTGCCGCTCTACCTGCGGGGGATCGGGATGGGGTGTCTCTTCACGACGCTCACGACCGTGGCCATTTCGGAGATCCCGAACCGCAGGATGGCCCAGGCTTCGGGTCTCATCAACGTGATCCGCCAGGTCGGCGGCAGCTTCGGCGTGGCGATCTTCGGCACGGTCCTCACGCGCCGGACGATCTTCCACATGGCCATGTACGGCCAGCAGATCAACCCCGCCTCGGCGATCTACACGAAGACGGTACGGGCGCTGAGCCACTTCGCCATGAGCGCCGTGGGCGGCACGTACGGCAGCGGGACTGCCCGGGCCAAGGCCCTGGTGGCCATGCACGTCCAGCAAGAGGCCTTCGTGTCGGCCGTGGACGATGTCTTCTGGCTGGCCTTCATCGTCCTCGCCTTCACGATCCTCCCGGTCTTCTTCCTGCGCCGCCATCACGATCTGCACCGAGGTGAGGGCGGGGGCGCTCTGCCAGAGTAGACGTGCTCCATCGCACCATCGCGGGCCGTGGCCGCAAGTGCA
>JBJKSF010000083.1:0-50365 GCA_046704285.1 Longimicrobiales bacterium
TCGCACGCCGGCAGGGCGGGCGCCGCGCACAGGCCCATCGTGCCGTCCACCTGCGCGTTCGACAGGCGCAGGCGCAGGAGCAGCGCCAGCGCGCCGTCCGGCGTCAAGGGACGCAGCAGGGCCGCCAGCCGCAGGAAGGGACGCTGCCGCGGGAGGCGGTCGAGCACCTGCAGCAGCCTCGCCCACGTCCCCCGCTCCGGCCCGGCCTCTGCCCGGGCGAGTCGGTCCAGCTCCGGAAAGAGGATCCCGAGAGCCCCCGAGGCCCGGTAGAGATCCAGTGCCGTGGAGGGCCGCGGGTCGGCGTCGAGCACCTTCAGCAGCTCCTCCCGGATCCGCTCGGCGGAGAGCTCCGGAAGGCGCCGCGCGCCGTCCCTCAGAGCCGTCCACGTTCCCTCCTCGATCTCGAGGCGGAAGCGCCCCGCGAACCGGAGGGCCCGCAGCACGCGCAGATGGTCCTCGGCGAAACGGGCGGGCGCGTCTCCCACGGTGCGCAGGACGCGCCGGTCGAGGTCCGGGACGCCGCCGAAGGGGTCCAGGATCTCGTCCCTGAGGGGATGCCACGCGATCGCGTTGATCGTGAAGTCCCTGCGCGCCAGGTCCTCCTCGACGGTGTCCGCGAACGCCACCACGGCGTGCCGGCCGTCGGTCTCCACATCCCGGCGAAAGGTCGTCACCTCGTAGAGGGTGCCGTCACGCGCCAGGACTCCGACGGTCCCATGCTCCACACCGATCGGTACGGTGCGCCGGAAGAGCCGGCGCACGCGCGAGGGACGTGCCCTCGTCGTCAGGTCCCAGTCCACCGAGGGCAGCCCGAGCAGCACGTCGCGCACGGCGCCGCCGACCACCCAGGTCTCGTACCCCGCCTCCTCAAGGGTGCGCGCGATCCACCGGACCGCCTGCGGAGCCTTCGGGCGAGCGTGGATCACCCCACGAGCACCGACCCGCCGTTCACGTTGAGGACCTCCCCCGTCACGTGGCGGGCCAGCTCCGAGCAGAGGAAGACGATCGGGCCGGCCACGTCGTCCGCAGAGGCCACCCTGCCCAGGGGGATCGAGGCCGCGATGCGCTCCCTGCCCCCGTTCCCGTAGGCCGGCTCCGCCATCTCCGTGTCGACCCACCCCGGAGCCACGCAGTTCACCGTGATGCCCCGCGGAGCGAGCTCGATGCAGAACCCCTTCACCAGCGACACCAGGGCTCCCTTGGTCGCCGCATAGTCGCCATGGAACGCTTCTCCGCGCTGACCGGCCGTGCTGCTGACCAGGACGAGACGCCCTCCGCGGCGCAGGCGCCGGGCGGCCGCGCGACTCGTGTAGAAGGCCGAGTGCAGGTTCGCGCCGACCGTGGCGTGCCACTGCTCGTCCGTCATGCGCTCGATCGGGGCCTCGGGCACGGTCCAGATCCCATGGTTGCAGACGAAGATGTCCAGACCGTCGAACTCGGCGTCGGCCCTCCGGAAGAGCGCCTCCGCGTCCTCCACGCGCGCCAGGTCCCCGGGCTCCGCCCAGGCCCCGCGACCCATCGCGCGCACCTCCGCCACGACAGCCTCGGCTGCATCCCGTCGGCTCCGGTAGCCGATGCCCACCGAAGCGCCCGCACGCGCCAGCATCAGGGCGACGGCGCGGCCGATGCCCCGGGAGCCGCCACTCACGACGGCGTTCTTCCCGCTCAGGTCGACGAGTGCGCTCATCCCTCCCCTCCGGAGCCCCCGCCAGGAGGCGAAGCCGGCATCCATTTGCCTCCGAGATCGTCGCGATGGTGCCGCTCCGAAGCGAGGATCTCACCCAGCGTGTCCGCCGTAGCCGCGTCGGTGACTCCCGCCACGGCCGCCTCGTACCAGGCGACCTCGTCGTTCTCCCTGCGCCGGGCCTCGGCCTCCCAACGGTCGAGGCCGACGTCCGGGGCGGGACGCGCCTCCAGCTCGGCCGGGCGGGCTCCCAGCTCGAGGAGCCTCGCCGTGAGCCGCGAGAGATGGTGCTGTTCGTCGGCGAGCAGGGCATTCAGCCGGTCCGCCGCCACGGTGTCGCCGACCCGTTCGGCGAGGCCGGTGAGGCCGCGATAGAACAGCGTCTGCTCGCGCTCCCTGCGGCGCCCCTCCTCCAGGATCCCGAGCAGTGCCGAGTCCTTCATCCGCCCTCCAGGATCTCACGGTCGACCAGCCCGCACACGACGTGCTCGATCGCCAGGTGCACCTCCTGGGCGTGCGCGGTGTCGGCCGTCGGCACCACGATCGCGAAGTCCACCCGGCTCTTCAGTCGACCGCCCCCTTTCGCGAGCAGCGCCGCCGTCCCGACGCCCTTCTCCCTGGCGGCGTCGGCCGCCCGCACGAGGTTCTCCGACTCCCCGCTCGTGGAATGCAGGATCAGCAGATCGCCCGGAACCCCCAGGGCGTCGACCTGGCGCGCGAAGATCGTCTCGAAGCCGTGGTCGTTCGCCTCCGCGCTCAGCACCGACGTGTCCGTCGTGAGCGCGAGCGCCGCCAGGGGGCGACGGTCGCTCGAGAACCGGACCACGTACTCGGCCGCCACGTGCTGGGCGTCGGCGGCCGACCCGCCGTTGCCGCACAGCAGGATCTTCCGCCCGGCGGCGAGCGTCTCTCGCACCATGAGCGCGAGCCTCGCGACATCCCCTGCCAGATCCTGCGCAGCAGTACGCGCCAGATCCGAGAGCTCTTCCAGCTCCCTGCGCGCCTCGCGCAGGTCCTCCGACAGAGCGTTCACAGGTCCCCTCCTCGGTGACCGACTCGGCCGGCGAATCGATCCGTGATCACGGTGTCTTTGCCCTTCCACCTCACCGTCCCGACAGAACCTCCTTCACCCTGCTCCAGAAGCCCCGCTCCGGCGGAGGCAACGGCACCGGCACCGGGTCCTCGTTCCGGAAGACCCGGCCGGGATTGGTGGTCGTGAGGGCCACCAAGCACTCCGATGCGCCGATCCTGCGCAAGGCCTCCCATGCCTCCCGCTTGAACAGCTTGCGGTCCGGGCGACCGTGGAAGTCGGAGGCGAGGTAGTCCACCCAACCGCGCCTCAGCAGCCGGAACGCCGTCCTGCGCGCCTCGCCTCCGAAGCGGCCGTCCAGCGAGCCGTAGCTCACCTGAACGTACGCTCCCGCGCCCCGCCATTGCCCGACCAGATCGAGCTCCGGGTCGAGGCCGATGTAGCGCTCGGGATGGGCCACGATCGGCCGGTACCCGTCGTCCCGGATCCGCTTGAGGACCTGGGTGGTCCCCGGGGGGATGTGGAGCCTCGGCCACTCGACGAGCACGAACGACGTACCCGCCATCCGCACGCGGTCGTCCGCGAAGGCGACGTCCGGGGAATCGAGCATGACCTCGTGCCCGCGGCGAAACTCCACTTCGGGAAACTGTCTCCCCACGGCGGCGGAGGCCTCCTCCCACGCCTCGTCCACCTCCCCGAGCCGCTCCGCGAGCGCCTCCGGATCGGTGGTGAGGCTCCCGTCCAGATGCGGGGTCGTCAGGATCTTCCGGATCCCTTCGCGGGCCATCCTCCCGACCGCGTCGAGCACCTCCGCCACGGTTCGTGCCCCGTCGTCCACTCCCGGGACGAGGTGGTTGTGGATGTCGGCCAGCGCGGTGGGATCCCGGTCGTCCATCATTGCTCACGCGCCCACGCGCGGTGGCGGCGCCACGGCACGGAGAACCTCCGTGAGAGCGACCCGTGGGTCGCTCTCTTCCAGCGCGGCCTCGCACGCGTAGGTGATCAGCGCGTCGGCGGCCAGGAGATGCAGCGCGCTCTCCCGGACCGGCCCCAGGCGCGCACGCGCGACGTCCAGCTCCTGAAGACCCGCGGCGGTCAACGTTGCACGCACGCTCCGTCCGTCGGGGCCCGCGACCGACAGCCAGGGTCGGAGACCCGAAGGAGGAGCCGGGCGGCGGGCACGCAGCCAATCCGGGGCGGCGCTCATCTCCTGCCCTCCTCCAGGAGCCTGCGAACGACCCCCGCTCCGGAGACCAGCGCCTCGTCGAGCCGCTCGGGATCCTCCACACCCGCCTGAGCCATGTGCGGCCGCCCACCCCCCTTCCCACCCACCATCGACGCCACCTCGCGCACGACGTGATCCGCGCGCACGCCGCGGGAGATGAGGTCGCCGCTCACGAACGCGAAGATCGCGCGCTTGTCGCCCGGCATCTCTGCACCCACCAGGGCGACGCCCGGGCGGCCGGAGGCGAGATAGGCGTCTCCCCACTTCCGGGCGTCGTCGGCCCCGCGGGCGCGCAGGCGGACGGCACGGAACTCCGCCTCCCCCCCTCCTTCCAGGACGAGCACCTCGGACGACACGGCGGTCTCTCCAGCACCGCCGCTGCGCCTCAGCTCGTCGAGCAGGGTCTCCATCTCGTACCGCTCGCCGAGGAGCTGCTCCGCGCGATGCACGACGTTGTCGGGCTGGGTGCGCAGTACGCGCGCGCACTCCTCTAGGCTCCGCTCCTGCCCCCTCAGGTACGCGTAGGCCTTCGGTCCGGTCAGCGCTTCCACCCGGCGCACCCCCGCGGCCACCCCGCTCTCGCTCGTGAGCCGGAAGACGCCGATCTCTCCGGTGTGACGTACGTGCGTGCCTCCGCACAGCTCCATGCTCACGTCCGGGATCCGCACCACGCGCACCTCGTCGCCGTACTTCTCCCCGAACAGCGCCATCGCTCCGGCCTTCACCGCGTCCGCGTAGCGCTCCTCCCGGATCTCCACCGGATGATCCGCCCAGACGTTCTCGTTGACGATGGCCTCGACGCGCTCCCGCTCCTCGTCCGTCATCGGCTCGGGATGCGCGAAGTCGAACCGCAGCCGGTCCGGCGTCACCAGGGAGCCTCGCTGCACCACGTGCGTTCCCAGCACGCTGCGCAGGGCCGCGTGGAGAAGGTGCGTGGCCGTGTGATTCCGCTCGGTGTCGTGGCGCACCTTCCTCGGGACGACCGCCTCTGCGACGAGGGGGCCGTCCGGTCGCTCGGGAAGATCTCCCTCGACGGACCCGTACACCGCGGTCCGGCCCTCGACCTTGCGCACGTCTTCGACCCGAAGCGTCCAACCGTGCCCGCGCACCTCCCCCGCGTCCGAGATCTGCCCACCGCTCTCCACGTAGAACGGATTCTCCCGGAGCTCGAGCCCCACCGCCTCGCCGTCGCGCTTGAGCGCCAGGACCTGGGTCTCGACGCGGACGGTGCGATAGCCCACGAACACCTGCGCTTCGTCTGAGAGGATCGTCCATCCCTCCCTCCCTTCCGCCCCCACCAGCGAGACGCCGGCGGCCGCACGGTCGGCGCGGGACCGCTCACGCTGCTCCGAGAGCGCCTGCTCGAACCCCTCGACGTCCACGACATAGCCCCGCTCGTCGGCCATGAGCTGCGTGAGGTCCAGCGGGAACCCGAACGTGTCGTACAGCCGGAAGGCCTCGTCTCCCGGAATCGAGCGACGCCGCGACGACCGTGCCTTGCGGGGCGCCAGCTCCTCGAACCGCTCCATCCCTCCTGCGATCGTGGTCAGGAACCGATCCTCTTCGGCCCTGGTCGTGCGCGCCAGGTGGTCCCGCCGCTCCGTCAGCTCCGCGTAGACGTCTCCCATCGTGTCGACCACCGCGTCGACGACGGAGACGAGCGCGGGCTCCCTCAATCCGAGGAGCCAGGCGTGGCGAACCGCACGGCGCAGGATACGGCGCAGCACATAACCGCGTCCATCGTTGGACGGGAAGACGCCGTCGGCGAGCAGGAACGCCACGGCCCGAGCGTGATCCGCGAGCACCCGATAGCTCACGCCGTCCGGCGCGGAGGCCGTGTACGGACGACCGACGACCTCGGCGACGCGCTCCAGCAGGGGCCGGAAGAGGTCCGTATGGTAGTTGGAGTCGGTGCCCTGCAGCACCGCGGCGAGCCGCTCCAGGCCGGCCCCCGTGTCGATGGAGGGAGCGGGCAGCGGCGTCAGCTTCCCGTCCGCGTCCCGGTCGAACTGCATGAACACGAGGTTCCACAGCTCGATCGTCTGGCCCGCGTCCCCCGAGGCGACGAACGCCGCGGCGTCCATCTCGGCCGGAGGGTCGCGGCGCAGGTCGTAGTGCAGCTCGGAGCACGGCCCGCACGGGCCCGTGTCGGCCATCTGCCAGAAGTTGTCCTTGTCGCCGAGATGGAAGATGCGGCTCGGGGGCAGCCCGACCTCGTGCTCCCACAGGCGCGCCGCTTCGTCGTCGGAGTGATGCACGGTGGCGTACATCCGCTCGGGGTCCAGCCCGAACACCTCGGTGAGGAGCTCCCACGCGTACTGCACGGCCTCGGCCTTGAAGTAGTCGCCGAAGGAGAAGTTGCCGAGCATCTCGAAGAACGTGTGGTGGCGGGCCGTGCGCCCGACCTCCTCGAGGTCGTTGTGCTTGCCGCCCGCGCGCACGCACTTCTGGGACGTGGTGGCCCGGCGGTACGGCACGCTCCTCTGGCCCAGGAACACGCGCTTGAACTGCACCATGCCGGCGTTGACGAACAGGAGCGTAGGGTCGTCCGTCGGCACGAGCGACGAGCTGGGCCGCACCTCGTGGCCGCGCTCCCTGAAGTAGTCGAGAAACCGTGCTCGGATTTCGGCGGCCGTCATCCCTGTCCACCGGACTGGAGTCGCGCGGAGCCGAACAGCCTCCGCGGAAGAGAGAGTTCGTGGTCCTCGGCGCGAAGACGGTGACGCACCGGAGCACCGAGGCGCCCCGGCCAAGCGCTCCCCGCGCTCCGCGCGCGGTGCCCCCGGCGCGCATCGCCGAGCCGCACCTTCAAGGTACGGCGGACGGGCGCAACGCCGGCGGCAGGGATGCATCGGCGGCCGAATGTCACGGTATTCGTGCCGCGGGCACTAAGGTAATCCGAGGAGAGGGACGCGCTCAACGCCGGCCCGCGCGGCGCCACGCGGTCGCTGGCCCACGCTTCGTGGTCAGCCGTCCATCGCGGGCTCTTCGTACCCCTCCACCTCACCCGCGGCCGCGCGGTGGCCGGGAAGCTCCATGGCGGCCCTCAGCCGGATCTCGATCTCCTGAGCGATGTCCGGATTCTCGCCGAGGAACTGCCTCGCGTTCTCCTTTCCCTGCCCCATGCGCAGATCTCCGTACGAGTACCACGCGCCCGACTTCTCCACGACGCCGTGGTCGACGCCGAGGTCGATCAGGAGGGCCGTGTGGCTGATCCCCTCGTTGTACTGGATGTCGAACTCGGCCTGCCGGAACGGCGGCGCGCACTTGTTCTTGACCACCTTGACGCGTGTCCGGTTGCCGACGACGTCCTGGCCGTCCTTGATGGCGCCGATGCGACGGATGTCCAGACGGACCGAGGCGTAGAACTTCAGGGCCCTCCCTCCCGAGGTCGTCTCGGGATTGCCGAACATCACGCCGACCTTCTCGCGGATCTGGTTCGTGAAGATGACCGCGGTGTTCGACCGGTTCACCGCTCCGGTCAGCTTGCGCAGCGCCTGGCTCATGAGGCGCGCCTGCAGCCCGACGTGTGCGTCCCCCATCTCGCCCTCGATCTCCGCGCGGGGCACAAGGGCCGCCACCGAGTCGATCACGACGACGTCGACGGCGTTGCTCCGGATGAGGACCTCCGCGATCTCCAGCGCCTGCTCCCCCGTGTCCGGCTGCGACACGAGGAGGTTGTCGACGTCGACGCCCAGCTTCCGGCAATACGCCACGTCCAGCGCATGCTCGGCGTCGATGAAGGCGGCTACGCCGCCCGCCCTCTGCGCATTCGCGATGACGTGCAGACAGAGCGTGGTCTTGCCGGAGGACTCGGGGCCGTAGATCTCGCTGATGCGGCCGCGCGGGATGCCCCCGATGCCGATGGCGGCGTCGAGGTTGATCGCCCCGGTGGAGATGGCGTCGATCGCGACCTTCATGCCTTCCGCGCCCATGCGCATGATCGAGCCCTTGCCGTACGAGCGCTCGATCTGTGTGATGGCCGTGTCGAGAGCCTTCTTCTTCTGGTCCTTCGCGTCCGTCGTCGCCATCGCCTCTCCCCAGGGCCGCGGCCTCGCAAGTGGTCGGCACTCAAAGTACAGGACCCGAACAGAAAGCGAAAGTGCCGCGTTCCTCCGCCGGATCCGCCCCCAACCTACGGGCCTGCGCGGGTATCGGGAATGCTTCCGCGGGCTGCCCGCACGGCCCGGCGCCGGCCGCCGCGCCGGGCTCCGAGCCAGGACCGGCAGCGAAGACGGATCTTGCCGAGCGGGCCCGCTCCACCCGATGTTGAAAATCCCCCCGGGCTGACGACGAGGATCCATGACGCTGAATGCCGTGAACCGCCAGCGCCTCCGCTTCGAGGAGCTGAAGCACGATTCGGGCCCGGACGGGCGAGGCAGCGTCGAGATCCGGCTGGAGTGGTCCGGCCGCATCCACACGGCCTCGGTGGAGGTCCTCGAGACGCTGGAGGGTCGCCTACGCGCCGCCGCCCTGGCCACGATCGGCGCCGTGCGGGACGCCGCCGAAGGGCGCGTGATCCTGGAGCTCCTCGGGGTCAAGGCGGTCCGGGCCTTCGACGGGTGGGTCGTGGTCACGTCGCTGCACGCGGAGGCCGGAGAGCGCGCCTATCGCCTCCTGGGGTCCGCCTCCTGCGAGAAGGAGCCCGACCTCCTGCACGCGACCGCCCGCTCGGTGCTCGACGCGAGCAACCGGGTGCTGGAGCGGCACGTACGACAGGCGGACTGAGCCCGCGCCGGCACGCTCAGCCGCCGGCGCGCCGTGTCATTTCTCCAAGCGCTCGGCGAGTCTGGATATCCTGCGTCCGATCGAGACGACCCAGCCCAGTACGAGGATCCAGGCGAGCGCGTACGCGATAAAGAGAAAGTGGTAGGGGTTCAGCGTCTGGGAGCCGAGCGGTGCTGCGGCGCCCCCCTGTGCCAGCAAGGGAGCCGCGCCGGCCAGGCTCACCACGAAGACGCCGAGGACGACGCGAAGGGCGGCATTCAGTCTGGAGATCATGGATCGTTCCTCGCGGGTCAGGCGGCCGCGCCGCGCTCGCGAGTCGCGACCGCGTGTCGGGCGACGGCGAGCGTGTAGCGGAAGAAGAAGAGGCCCCAGAAGAGCAGCGTGAAGGAAACGAGCCCCACCATGAGCGTGACGAGCATGGACGAGGAGAGCGTGGGCGATCCGGGCTTCATCACGACCGGTCCGGGGTGCATTCCCCGGAACCACTGCACGCTCATGTGGATGAGCGGGATGTCCAGGGCGCCCACGATGCTCACCACTGCCGAGAAGCGCTTGCCGCGCTCCGGGTTGGTGGACGATCCGCGCACCATGAAGTACCCCAGGTAGATGAACCACAAGAGGAGCGTGAACGTCAGCCGGGGATCCCACGTCCAGTAGGTCCCCCAGGCGATCTTCGCCCAGAGCGGCCCCGTGACCAGGACGACCGTCGTGAACACCATCCCGCCCTCGGCGGCCGAGACGGCGGCCTCATCCATGTGCTCCTCGCCCAGCCACAGGTAGACGGCGCTGCACAGCGCGGACACGCCGAACGCCATGAACGCCACCCAGGCCGCGGGCACGTGGATGTAGAAGATCATCTGGATGATCCCCTGGGTCGCCTCGGTCGGGACCCAGAAGAAGACGAGGTAGTGCATCACGAGCACGCCGACGATGCCGAGCGTCGCCAGCCACATCGCCCAGGTGCGCAATCTCTCCGAGGTCATCAGTCCTCCACCACGAAACGGAACAGTCCGGCGCCTGCCGCCGTCGCGATCAAGGCGAACGCCCCGAGCAAGCGCAGGTTGCCTGCCACCTCGGCCAGGGGGCGGCCGGCGAGGAGCCGCCCGGTCGCCGACACGCCGTAGACGATCATCGGGACCAGGAGCGGGAACACGAGGATGGGCAGCAGCGTCTCCCCCATGCGCGTGCCGCTCGACACCGCGCTGAACAGCGTGCCGAGGGATACGAAGCCCAACGCGCCCAGCGCGAGCGCGAGGACCAGCACGAGGGGATGGCGACCCAGGTCCAGCCCGAAGAAGAGGGTGAACACCCCGAGCACGAGGAGCACCACGACGAAGAGCAGCACGAAGTTGGCCGCGGTCTTGCCCAGGAAGACGGCGTCCTTCGGCGCCGGGCTCGTGAGCACGCCCTGGATGGCCCCGTCCTGCGCCTCGAGGTAGAACGTGCGGCCCAGGCCGAGCAGACCCCCGAACACGATCGTCATCCAGATGAGCCCGGCAGCGATGTCCTGCGGCCGCACGATCGTCGTGTCGATCGAGTAGTTGAACAGGATGCCGGCCAGGACGGCGAACGCGGCCATCGCCGCGATGCGCTCGCGCGTCCGGATCTCCAGCAGGAGGTCCTTCCACACGATGATGGAGACCTGGCCCAGGTACGCCCTCATCGCCCCGCCGCCCGGTCCACGACGTCGTGGTAGAAGTGCTCGAACGCGCCTGGCTCCATGGACCCCGAGGGGCCCTCCCAGGCGAACCGCCCCCGGACCTGGATGGCGACCCGCGTGGCGAGCTCGAGCCCCTGGGTCAGGTTGTGGGTCACCATGACGACGGTGCGGCGTCCGTCGCCCAGCGATCCGAGCACGTCGCGCAGCACCGACGCCGCGTACGGGTCCAGCCCCGTGTAGGGCTCGTCGAGCAGAACGACGTCGGGGTCGTGCAGGAGCGCGCGGGCCACGGAGAGCCGCTGGCGCATCCCGTGGGAGAGCTGTCCCGCCTCGTAGCCCGCGCGGTCCCCGAGCCCGACCTGCTCGAGGCGCGCGGGAATGCGCTCCGAGAGATCCCGCAGTCCGAACAGGGTCCCGAAGAAGCGCAGGTTCTCCTCCGCGGTGAGATGGGAGTACAAGTAGCCCTGGTGGGACACGATGCCGATGCGCCGGCGCCAGTCCGTGCTGCCGTAGTCGAGGGGGTGGCCCGCCACGACCACCTCGCCCGACGTGGGCCGCAAGCTCCCTCCCAGCAGGCGGAGCAGCGAGGTCTTTCCGGCTCCGTTCGGGCCGAAGACCGTGAGGAACTCGCCGGCGTCCAGCGAGAGATCGATCCCGTCGACGGCCACGAGCGCACCATACTCGCGCACGAGCCTGCGAGCCACGAGGACCGGAGGTGCCGCGGAGGCCACGTTCGGGGCGGCGGCGGCAGGAGTTGCCACGGTGCGACCGGGAGTCGGGGCGACCGTCAGCCGGCGATCCGGCTCATCAGCGCGCTGCCGCACGCGGAGCAGAAACGGCTGCCCGCTTCGTTCCGGTAGCCGCAGGACGGACAGGCGACCCCGTCGCCCAGCTGCGAGCGTACGCGCGCGATCTCCGCCTCGAGATCGACGTCGCCGGAACTCCCGTCCTTCGCGAGCGCGGCCCTGGCGGCCTCGTCGGCCTCGAGGGCCGCGAGCGCCTCGGCCGTGAGCTCGCCCTTCAGCGAGCGGTAGTCGTTCTCGTCCAGCTTGCCCGCAAGGTAGTCGTACTCCACGTCCCGCAGCGCGAGGAGCGCGACGCGCTTCCGCGCCTCCGTCTCGGTGACCTCGTCCTCCTGGCGCACGAGCGAAGCGTGCAGGCCCTTCACCACCGGCTGCAGGATGAACAGCACCACCGCGGCGGCGACGAGGGCGGCCCCGAGCAGCAGCGCCATGGCTACCTCGAGGCCCCCGCCACGGCGATCTCCGCGGTCTCCTCCTCGGGGAACCTCCTGCGCTCCGCGCTGGGCCACATGGCGATCACGCTTCCGAGGGCGAGCACGAGGCCCCCGAACCAGATCCAGCCCACGAGCGGCTTGATCAGGACCTGGAGGTCCACCCCCTGGGCATTCGGGTTGCCGCTCAGCGCGCCCTGGGTGTTGTCCAGCGCCGTGAGGATCACGTACAAGTCCCCGCCCACCGTGGAGCGGATGGCCACGCGGCTCAGGGGCTGCTGGGCGGTCAGGAACTGGACCTTCTCGGGCGTGAGGTTGCCGATGTCCTTGCCGTTCTCCTTCACCGAGACGAGCGCGATGGCCTGCCACTCCATGTTGCGCTGGCCCTCCGGGTCCGACGTCGAGAGCCCCTGGTACGTGAGCGTGTACTTCTTGCCCCACGGAGACGAGATCCGCACCGAGTCGCCGGGCTCCACGTGCTGGCGCACGTCCCGGTTGTAGGCCGCGCCGGAGATCCCCAGGAAGACCATCACGATGCCGACGTGGACGATGTAGCCGCCCCACCGCCTCCGGTTCCGCGTGACGAGGTGGTAGAACGCCACGATCGGCCCTTCGCCCTCGATGCGCGCCCGCGCGCGCGTCCCCTTCCAGAACTCCACGACGATGATGGTGAGCACGAAGGCCGACACGCCCCAGGTCGTGAGCGCCACCGGCTGGCGGTATCCCAGGATCCAGAAGACGGTCGTCGCGACCAGGCCGAGCAGCATCGGCGTGAGGAAGTTCTTCTTCAGGTTCCGCTTCGATGCGCGACGCCACGCGATCACGGGCCCGATGCCCACCAGGGCGAGCAGGACGAGGCCGATCGGGAAGTTGACCCTCTGGAAGAAGGGCGGCCCCACGGAGATCTTCTGGCCCGTGATCCCCTGGGAGATGAGCGGGAACATGGTGCCCCAGAACACCGCGAAGGCGGCTCCCAGCAGGATCAGGTTGTTGAAGAGGAAGGCCGCCTCGCGAGACACGAACGACTCGATCTTGTTCTCGGTCTGCAGGCTGGGGAGCCGATACAGGATGAGCAGCACCCCGCCGGCCGCGACCGTGAACAGGAACGCGAGGAAGATGTAGGCGATCTGCGTGTTCTCGGCGAACGCGTGCACCGACTGGATGAGCCCGGAGCGGGTCAGGAACGTCGCGAAGATCGTGAGCAGGAACGTGCCGAGCACGAGGGACACGTTCCAGACCTTCAGCATCCCCCGGTTCTCCTGGATCTGGATCGAGTGCAGGAAGGCCGTCGCCGCCAGCCAGGGCAGCAGCGAGGCGTTCTCGACCGGGTCCCAGAACCAGTAGCCGCCCCACCCCAGCTCCTCGTACGCCCACCGCATGCCGAGGATGATCCCGATGGACAGGAACATCCAGCTCAGCAGGATCCAGCGCCGGGTGAGGTGGATCCACCTCGAGTCCAGGCGCCCGCTCATCAGGGCCGCCATGCCGAAGGCGAACGGCACGGAGAACGACGTGAGGCCCAGGTAGAGCATCGGCGGGTGGATGACCATCCAGTAGTTCTGGAGCTGCATGTTCAGCCCCTGTCCATCGCTCGGCGTGAAGCCGAGGCGCTGGAACGGGTTCACCTTCGCGAACAGCAGCACGACGAGGAAGAACGTCAGGATGCCCTGGAGCACGCCCACCACCCAGGGCATGAACTCCCGGTTCTTGCGCCGGTTCGTGAACACCGCGACGGAGGCGAAGATCGACAGCAGCAGCGCCCAGAACAGAAGCGAGCCGCGCTGCCCCGCCCACAGACCGGCGACCTTGTAGAAGAGCGGCAGCGCTCGGTTGGAGTAGCCCGCCACGTACCAGTACTGGTACTTGTCGCCCACGAACGCGGCGATGATGCCGATCGCCGCCAGGAACAGCAGGAACGCGACGCCGTAGACGCTACGCTCCGCGCTCAGGACCAGGTCGCCGCGTTGCTTGTATCCGCCCGTGAAGCCGAGGACCATGCCCCAGATCGCGACGGGCAGGGCGATCCAGAGGGCGAATTCCCCGAGCACCGTCACTTGGTCACACCCTCCGGTGCCGGCTTCAGATCCTGCGGTGCCGGCTTGTAGTGGCTGCCGCACTTGGTCAGCAGCGTGGTCGCGTGGAACACCCCGTCGGGCCCCATCCTCCCCTGGACGACGACGTCGGAGTGGTCGGTGAAGGTCTCCGGGAGCGCTTCGTCGTATTCCACCGGGAACGTGACGGACGGGTCCTGGATGCCCTCGATCCGGAAGCGCTGCACGAGCTTCACGCCCGGCGCGCGCGAGTACGAGCCCGTCACGACCCGGCCGCTCACCTTGACGCCCACGTCACGGAACGAAGGATCGGCCTGGATGCGGGACATCAGCTCCGACGGGGTGAGGTAGTAGACCATCGTCCGGTCCACGCCGGTCCACATCAGGTACGCAACCACGCCGGCCACACCCACCAGGCCCACCATGAACCGGCCGTTCTTCATCTTCATGACGACTCCCCCGGATGCGATCCGGGCGCCGAGCAGGCGACGTCCGCGCCCGAAGCCCTGCCTGCCGTAGCCTCCCTTCCGGGGGGCCCGGCTCGCCTTTCTTCCCCCCAGTCGGAGGGATGTTCCGGCCGACGCGCGCCCTCGCGCGCCCTCTTCCGACGGGTGGAAATCTAGGCCTGACCGCGAAGGAGCGACCAGTCGGGAAACCCCCCTTACGTCGCTCCGTAACAACACCTACGGGAAACGGGGTCTCTCCCCACGGCGCCGTCGGGCGTTCCCTACGGCCCACTCCGCCGCAGCTTCGGGATCCTGGAGGTCCGGCAGTCCGAGATCCGCCGCGGGCGGACGGCCGAGCGTCCCCACGTCGAGGCCCATCCTGCGCGCCAGGGCGATCTCCGAGAGCGTGCCCCACGCGCCTCCCACCGCCACCACCGCTTCCGCCGCGGCGACCACCAGGGCATTACGGGCCTCGCCCAGCCCGGTGGCCAGCGGGAGCCCGATCCAGGGGTTGGCCGCTTCGGCGTCCATCCCCGGAAGCATGCCCACGGTGAGCCCGCCTTCTTCGGAGGCTCCTCTCGCCACCGCCTCCATCACCCCGCCCCGCCCCCCGCACACCACCACGGCCCCGAGGCGTGCGAGGGCGGCACCGAGCCGCCGCGCGCGTGTCAGGTCCTCCTCGTCAGCGCGGGACGCTCCGATGACCGCGATCCGGTAGGGACGAGGCGCCGGTGCGTCGCTCATGCTCCGTCTCCGTCGGTCGCCCACCGCACGGCGGCTCGCACGGCCCGCGCCCACCCGTCCAGGAGCTCCCTGCGCCGTCCCGGCTCCATCGCGGGCTCGAAGCGTGTGGCCCCACCCTGGGCTTCGAGGAAGGCCCGGGCGTCCGGCCACACGCCCTCGGCGAGGCCCGCCAGCCCGGCGGCGCCGAGCGCGGTCGTCTCCACGAGCGCGGGCCGCCGCACCGGCACGCGCAGCACGTCGGCCTGGAACTGCATCAGCCAGTCGTTGAGCGCCGCGCCTCCGTCCACCCTCAGCTCGCCGGTCTCCACGCCGGAGTCGGCCTCCATCGCGCGCAGGACGTCCTCGGTCGCGTACGCCATCGACTCCAGGGCCGCACGCACGACATGGGCGCGGGTGCTCCCGCGGCTCAGCCCGACGAGCGTGCCCCGCGCCTCCGGCACCCAGTGGGGCGCGCCGAGGCCCACGAAGGCCGGGACGAAGTAGACGCCCCCGTTGTCCGCGACCGAGCGGGCCAGGGACTCCGAGTCGGAGGCGCGCTCCACCACCCCCAGGCCGTCGCGCAGCCACTGGACGGCCGCTCCCGCGATGAAGATCGAGCCTTCCAGCGCGTACGCGAGGCCGCCGCGCTCGTCGCACGCCGCGGTGGTGAGGAGCCCGTGCTTCGAGGTCACCGCCTCCGCTCCCGTGTAGAGCAAGAGGAAGGCTCCCGTCCCGTACGTGTTCTTGGCCAGACCCCGCTCCCAGCACCCTTGTCCGAACAGCGCGGCGTGCTGGTCGCCCGCCACGCCGGAGATCGGCACCTCGAGGCCGAGGTGGCGGCCGGCCGTCACGCCGAAGCGGCCCGAGCTCGGAAGGATCTCCGGGAGGAGGCCGGCCGGCACGCCCAGGAGATCCAGGAGCCAGGGCTCCCACTCGGCCGTGTGCAGGTCGAACAGCAGCGTGCGCGAAGCGTTCGTGGGGTCGGTCGCGTGCACCGCGCCGTCCGTGAGCCGCGCCAGCAGCCAGCTGTCGATCGTGCCGACGGCCAGCTCCCCCGCCTCCGCCCGCGCCCGCAGCTCCGGGTGCTCCCGCAGGATCCACGCGATCTTGGTGCCGGAGAAGTACGGGTCGAGCACCAGCCCCGTGCGCCGGCGGACATCCTCCTCGTGGCCCGCGTCCTTCAGCGCCCGACAGATCTCCGTGGTCCTGCGGTCCTGCCAGACGATCGCAGGGTGGACGCTCTCCAGCGTCCCGCGGTCCCAGAGCACGACCGTCTCGCGCTGGTTCGTGATGCCCAGCGCGCGCACGTCCGCCTCGCGCGCACCCTCCAGGGCCTCCACCGCCACGCGCCGCGTGACGCGCCAGATCTCCTCGGCATCGTGCTCCACCCGGCCGGGGCTCGGAAAGTGCTGCGTGAACTCGGAGTATGCCCGCCCCAGGATGCGGCCGTCCGCCGCGACGACCAGCGCGGTGGACCCGGTGGTGCCCTGGTCGAGGGCCAGGACGGCGGGAACGCTCATCGGTCCAGCAGCCGGGGGCCGGATGCGCTCACAGGGGCTCCAGGCGCCCGAACGCGTACCGCCAGCCCGCCTGCTCCAGGAGGCCCAACAGGCGAGCCAACGGGAGCCCGACCACCGCATAGTAGTCGCCGGCGATCGAGTCGACCAACGCGGCCCCGAAGCCCTGGATCCCGTAGGCCCCGGCTTTGTCCATGGGCTCGCCCGTGGCGACGTAGCGCTCGGCCGTCTCCGCGCCGAAGGACCGGAAGCGCACCTCCGCCTCCCCCACCGCGCTGAGCATGCCGTGGGCACCCGCCAGGGCGACGCCGCTGAGCACGGTGTGGCTGCGTCCGGCCAGCGAGAGGAGCATCGCGACGGCGTCGCGGGGCCGCTCGGGCTTCCCGAGCAGGAGGCCGTCCCGGACCACGACCGTGTCGCCCCCCACGACGAGCGTGTCCGTCCGCGTGCGTGCTACCGCCCCGGCCTTCGCCCGGGCCAGACGCTCGACGTACCGGGCGCACGTCTCTCCGTCCTCGTAGGCCTCGTCCACGCTCGCGGGCCACACCTCGTGCGCGAGGCCCATCTGGTCGAGGAGCTCCGACCGGCGCGGCGACGCCGAGGCCAGGACGAGGCGCGGCGCCCGTGTCACGACCGGTCCAGGATCAGGGTCACAGGACCGTCGTTCACCAGGCCCACGTGCATGTGGGCGCCGAACTCCCCCGTCTCGACGCGCCCGGGCGCCCGCTCGCGCAGGAGGGCGACGAAGCGCTCGTAGAGCACGCTGCCGGTCGCGGGCGGCGCAGCGTCCACGAAGCTCGGTCGCCGTCCCCTGTGCACGTCGCCGTACAACGTGAACTGGCTCACGACCAGGAGATCGCCACCCACCTCCTCGAGGGACCTGTTCATCTTCCCCTCGTCGTCCGCGAAGACCCGCAAATGGAGCACCTTGTCCGCCATCCACGCCAGGACCTCCTCGCCGTCCCCGGCCTGGAAGCCCACCAGCAGGACGTGCCCGTGTCCGATCTCGCCCAGCAGCGTCCCGCCCGCGGATACGCTCGCACGGGACACCCGCTGCAGGACGATCCTCACTCGACGGTCACGGACTTGGCCAGGTTGCGCGGCTGGTCCACGTCGGCGCCGCGCAGGACCGCCACGTGGTAGGCGAGGAGCTGGAGGGGGATGGTCGTGAGCACGGGGAGGAGCGCCGGGACCGTGTGCGGCACGCGGATCACGTGGTCGACCTTGTCGATCAGCTCGCTCGCCTCGTCGCTCACGATCGCGATGATCCGCCCGCCGCGCGCCTTCACCTCCTGGATGTTCGAGACGACCTTGCCGTACACCGCGTCCTGCGGAGCCAGGAAGACGACCGGCATCGCCTTGTCGATGAGGGCGATCGGCCCGTGCTTCATCTCGGCCGCAGGATAGCCCTCCGCATGGATGTAGCTCACCTCCTTCAGCTTCAGGGCCCCCTCCAGCGCCACCGGGAACTGGTACCCGCGCCCGAGATAGAGGAAGTTGCTCTCGTCCTTGTACGCGACGGCCAGGTCGCGGATCTCCTGGTTGAGCGCCAGCACCTCCTCCACCTGTCCGGGCAGGCGCTGCAGGGCGTGGACGAGCTCCCTGCCCTGGACCACGGAGAGATCGCGCCGGCGCCCCATGTGCAGCGTGAGCAGGGCCAACGCGACGATCTGGCTGGTGAACGCCTTCGTGGACGCCACGCCGATCTCGGGGCCCGCGTGCAGGTACACCCCGAAATCCGTGGCCCGCGCGATGCTCGAGCCCACGGTGTTGACGATCCCCATGACCGGGATGCCACGCTGCTTGCCCTCCTTGAGCGCGGCCAGCGTGTCCGCCGTCTCGCCGGACTGGCTGATCGCGAGAAGGAGCGTCCCGTCCTCGAGCACGGCGTTGCGGTACCGGAACTCCGAGGCGTACTCCACGTCCACGGGGATGCGCGCGAGCTCCTCCAGCATGTACTCGCCGACGAGGCCCGCATGCCAGCTCGTGCCGCAGGCGGTGATGACGATCCTCTGCACGCCGGCGAGGACGTCCTCGTGCTGGGAGACGCCGCCGAGCCTGGCGTCGCCCTGCTCCTCGAGCAGCCGGCCCCGCATGACGTCCCGCAGGCTGGAGGGCTGCTCGAAGATCTCCTTGAGCATGAAGTGGTCGAAGCCGCCCTTCTCGATCGCGTCCAGGTCCCACGTGACCTGATGCACCGAGCGGTGCACCTCGCCGCTCTCCAGGTGGTACGTCCGGCAGGCGTCCGGCTCCAGCACGGCGTAGTCGCCGTCGTTGAGATAGACCACGTCGCGCGTGTGCGCGATCACCGCGGCGGCGTCCGAGCCGGCCAGCATCTCTCCGTCCTTGCCCACCCCCACCAGGAGGGGGCTGCCGTTGCGGGCCACGACGATCTTGTCCGGGTCGCGGCTGGAGACGACCGCGATGCCGTACGTGCCCTCCACGAGACGGAGTGCCTCGGCGACGGCGTCCTCGAGCCGTCCCCCTTCGGGCCACAGCCTGTCCACGAGATGCGCCACGGTCTCGGTGTCGGTCTCCGAGACGAACACGCAGCCCATCTCCTCGAGGTGGGCCCTCAGAGGGACCGCGTTCTCGATGATCCCGTTGTGGACGAGGGCGATCTGCCCGGTTCCGGCGACGTGCGGGTGGGCGTTCACGAGGTTCGGCACCCCGTGGGTCGCCCAGCGCGTGTGGGCGATCCCGCAGGTGCCGGCGAGCGGCTCCTCACGCAGCGCGGCCTGCAGCTCGGCGATCTTGCCGGGTCGCTTCACGACCGCGAGCCCGCCGTTCCCGTCGAGCACCGCGATGCCCGCGGAGTCGTAGCCCCGGTACTCCAGGCGCTTCAGCCCCTGGACGAGGACCGGCTCCGCCCTCTTGGAGCCCACGTATCCCACGATTCCGCACATCGCCGCTCTCCCTGTACGATTGGGGTGTGCTCTACGATAGCGCCCGCGCCTCGACGGCGCGTCCCCGCGTATCCCCCCGCCCGGGCTCCCCGCCACGAGGGTGCCCGCGGCCAGGAAGCGCGCTCGTCGCTCAGACCAGGCCCCTCAGCACCTGCTCGGCGCGCTCGACCAACGCGCGCGCGCCCCCTGCTTCCGGCGCCTCGGCGATGAGCCGGACGACCGGCTCCGTGCCCGAAGGGCGCACGTGCAGCCAGGCGCGCCTCTTCGCCCACGCCAGCCTCAGCCCGTCCGCGTCGTCCCGCGCCCCGGGCTCCAGATCCTCCACCAGCGCCGCATAGGCCTGCTCCAGGGCGGCGCGCGAAACGTCGACCTTCCGCTTCACGATCGCGTACGCCGGCCAGCGCCCCGCCGCCTCGGAGAGCGTCCCTCCCTCGTCCGCGAGATGCTGCAGGATGAGCGCCGCGGCCAGCGGGGCGTCGCGCGTGTAGTGGAGCGCGGACAGGATGACGCCTCCGTTCCCCTCCCCCCCCACGACCGCCCCCTCGGCCTGCATCCGGCGCGCGACGTTGACCTCACCCACCGGCGCCCGCGCGAACGGTACGTCGAAGGCCCGCGCCACGTCCTCGACGACCTGGCTCGTCGAGAGGTTCGTCACGACCGGCCCGGGCGTGCGGCGCAGGACGGCGGCCGCGGCGAGCGCCAGCGTGAGATCCTCGCCGACGGCCCTGCCCGTCTCGTCGACCAGCGAGAGGCGATCCACATCGGGATCGACCGCCAGGCCGACGGTGGCGCCGGTCTCTCGGACGAGCCGCCCCAGGTCGCCGAGGTTCGCCGCGACCGGCTCGGGCTCCCGCGGGAACAGCCCGTCCGGCTCCATGCCGATCCCATGCACCTCGCACCCGAGACGCTCGAGGAGATCCGCCATCACCGGGCCCCCGGCGCCGTGCACGCAGTCCACCGCCACGACGGTGCGCCGCGCCGCGATCGCCTGGAGATCGAGCTGGGGAAGTGCGAGGATCCGGTCCCGGTGGCGCGGCCAGGCCTCGCCGTCGTGCGTGACTCCCCCGAGCGCGTTCCAGGCCGCCCGGGGAGGGTCGCTCCGACCCAGCGAAGCCCGGAAGCGCGCGGAGCGCTCGGCGTCCAGGAAGATCCCCTCGCTCCAGACGAGCTTCAGGGCGTTCCACTCCGCGGGATTGTGGCTCGACGTGACCACGACGCCTCCCGCCGCATCGCTCTCCTGGACTGCCAGGAGAACCGTCGGCGTGGGAACGACGCCCACCTCCACCACCGTCCTCCCCACGGACTGCAGGCCCGCCACCACGGCGCGCTGGAACATGGGGCCCGACGTGCGGGAATCCCGGCCGACGATCACGGGGCCGTGCGCTCCCTCGTCCCCCAGGAACGCGCCGAACGCCGCCGCGATCCCTGCGACGAGCTCCGGCGTGAGCGGAGCGCCGACCCGACCGCGCACGCCCGAGACGCTCACCATCAGATCATCCGGAAGGCGGATCGGCATGAGGCCTCTGAAAGCGCGGCGGGTGGCGGATAGAAGCGGGCCAGGAATCGCAAGCCAAGTTGCCGTCGCGGCCGCCCAGGGTCAACGGATCGGGCGCTCCGCGCGGGAGCGTCCCGGCGCGGTGGCGGCGTCGCGCGCCCGCCCGATACATTCGGGCCGGAGCGTCGCTCCATTCTGTCCGAGCCGGACCGGACCCGGCCGGCCCCATCCTCCCGCAGGACGAGCCCATGAGCGAAGACCGAGCCGGGCGCACGCGCTTCGGCACCCTCGCGGTGCACGCGGGCGTCGAGCCCGAGCCCCGAACCGGGGCGATCATGACCCCGATCTTCCAGACCTCCACGTACGTGCAGCCCGCGGTCGGCCGGCCGCGGGAAGGATACGACTACGCCCGCAGCGCCAATCCGACGCGCGACGCGCTCGAGGCGAGCGTGGCGGCCCTGGAGGGCGGTCGGCACGGAGTGGCGTTCTCGTCGGGCCTGGCCGCGATCGAGGCGGTTCTCAAGCGGCTCTCGGCCGGGGACCACGTCGTCAGCGAACGGAACACCTACGGGGGCACGAGCCGCCTGTTCGACCGCATCCTCTCGCGGCTCGGCATCGCATTCACGTACGTGGACACGCGGGACCCCGGGGCCGTCCGCGCGGCACTCGGGCCGCACACCAAGCTCGTCCACGTGGAGACCCCCACGAACCCGCTGATGCACGTCACCGACATCGCCGCCGTGGCGGAGGTGGCGCACGCGGCGGGGGCGCTGCTCTCGGTCGACAACACGTTCGCGTCGCCCTTCAACCAGCGCCCCCTCGAGCTGGGCGCGGACCTCGTCGTGCACTCCTCGACCAAGTACCTGAACGGTCACTCGGACGTGATCGGGGGCGTGGTGGTCGTGCGGGACGACGCGCTCGCCGAGGAGCTCCGGTTCCTCCAGAACGCCGCCGGGGCCGTCCCGGGGCCGATCGACTGCTGGCTCTGCCTCCGGGGCATCAAGACGCTCGGCGTGCGCATGAGGGCGCACAACACGAACGGACTCGCGGTCGCCCGCTACCTGGAGACGCACCCCCGCGTCGAGGGTGTCTTCTACCCCGGGCTCGAGTCCCATCCGCAGCACGAGCTCGCCGCCCGGCAGATGGCAGGATTCACCGGGATGGTGTCGCTGGACGTGGGCTCCCTGGAGCGAGCGAGCGCGCTCGCCGAGCGAACGAGGATCTTCGCGCTCGCCGAGAGCCTCGGCGGGGTGGAGTCGCTCGTCAGCGTCCCCGCCCTCATGACGCACGCCTCGGTCCCCCTGGAGCGGCGTGAGGCGATGGGGCTCACGGAGGGCCTGGTGCGGCTCTCCGTCGGGATCGAGGACGAGGCGGACCTGCTGGAGGACCTGGAGCGGGCGCTGGGGTGAGGAGATCGTTCGGCCCCGCGGGAAGGGGCTCCGAGGAGGATCCGCCGGAGCTGCATTGCGGCAGCCCGGCAGCGGAGGCGATCCCCCGCAGGAGTTCCCGTCCGGGGGCCCCGGCTCGCCTTCGCGCCGTTCCCGCGCGGGAGGTCGCCCCACCCGCCGCCCCTTCCGGACCGTGGGACGCCACGGGGGGTACCTGTGCGCACGGAGGAGCGCGAAACCTCCGCTCCGGCCGCGGCGTAGGTCGTGACGAGCGCCCGACCCCGCAGTCGGGCACGAGCCAACCAGGAGGATGGGCAAGATGGCCGACGATCAGGGTCGTACCGACGCAGGAGCGGGCGGCGAGGCGCGGGCGCGCCGGATTCTCACCGACATCGCACCCCGCTCCTGGGAGCATCCCGCGGACAAGGCCGCGCTGCAGGCCCTGCGCCGCATCCCGGTCTTCGACGAAGTGCTCAAGAAGCTCTTCGGGTTCTTCGGTGAGAAGCCCGTGCGCCTGGCGTTCCAGGCGAACGCGGTGAAGGTGAGCGCCCGTCAGTTCGCGCGGGTGCACGGGCTCTACGAGGAGGTCTTGAGGACGCTCGACTCGCCCGAGCACTACCCGCTCTTCGTGTCCCAGACGCCGATCGTGAACGCGGGCGCGTGGGGAATGGAGGAGCCGTTCATCGTGCTCAACTCGGGCACCGTGGCTCTGCTCGACGACGAGCAGCTCTCGTACATCCTGGGCCACGAGCTCGGCCACATCCTGAGCGACCACGTGCTGTACAGGACCATGACGGCGCTCCTCCTCCAGCTCGCGTCGATGGGTTTTCCGATCGTCGGGCTCGCCGCCCGGGCCGTGCTCGTGGCGCTCCTGGAATGGTCGCGCAAGAGCGAGCTGTCGTGCGACCGCGCCGGCCTCCTCGCCGTGCAGGACTCCGAGGTGGTCATGCGCACGATGCTCAAGATGGCCGGCGGCGGGAGCGACGAGGAGACCGACCTCCAGGAGTTCATCGTGCAAGCGGAGGAGTACCGGGCGGGCGGCGACGTCGCGGATCAGGTCTTCAAGATCCTCAACCTGCTCGGAGAGACGCATCCGTTCTGGACGCTGCGCGTGAGCGAGTTGCGCGCCTGGATCGAGGCCGGCGAGTACGACCGCATCATCCGTGGCGAATATGCCCGCCGCAGCGAGCCCGACCGGGGCTACCAGGACGACCTGAAGGAAGCCGCCGACGCCTATGCCGAAGGAGCCCGCGACTTCCTGGACACGATGACGGCCGCGGCGCGCAAGATGGGCGAGACGTTCATGGGCGGCATGAAGCGCTGACCCGTCGAGCGCGTCCAGCGGCGAGGGGCGCCGGGGCGGTAGCCCCGGCGCCCCTTCTTCGTATCTTCGGGCCATGCGCATCCTGATCGTGGGAAACGGCGGGCGCGAGCACGCCCTCCTCTGGAAGCTCCGGCGCGACGCCCCGTCCGCCACATTCTTCGCCACGCGGCCCAACGGGGGCATGGCCCCTCACTGCACGCCGGTGGCGCTCGCGCCGACCGACGTGGAGGCCCTCTCGGGATGGGCCGCGGCGAACCGCATCGACCTCACGGTGGTCGGGCCCGAGGCTCCCCTCGCGGCGGGCCTCGTGGACCGGTTCGAGGCGAAGGGACTGCCCGTCTTCGGCCCGTCGAAGGCCGCGGCCCGCATCGAGGCGAGCAAGGCGTACGCCAAGGAGCTCATGCGCAGCGCGGGCGTGCCCACCGCCGAGCACCGCACGTTCACGGACCTCGCCGCGGCCGAAGCGTACGTCCGGGAGCGCGGCGCCCCCATCGTGGTGAAGGCGTCCGGCCTGGCCGCGGGCAAGGGGGCCGTCGTGTGCGCGACCGTCGAGGAGGGCGTGTCGGCGCTCGGGGCGATGCTCCGAGACCTCTCGTTCGGAGAAGCGGGGCGCGAGGTGGTGATCGAGGACCTGCTCGAGGGCGAGGAGCTCTCGATCTTCGCGCTCTGCGACGGTGAGCGTGCGGTCCTCCTCCTGCCCTCGCAGGACCACAAGCGGGTCGGCGAAGGCGACACGGGTCCCAACACCGGCGGCATGGGCGCCTACGCTCCGGTGGCGATCGCCACGCCCGAGCTCGTCGACCGGGCCCGCAGGCAGGTGTTCGAGCCCACGTTGCGGGCGCTGGCCGGCGACGGCTCTCCGTTCCGCGGTCTCCTCTACGCGGGCCTCATGCGGAGCGGCGACGACCTCTCGGTCATCGAGTTCAATTGCCGTTTCGGGGACCCCGAGACGCAGGCCGTGCTCCCGCTGATGGACTCCTCGCTACTCGACCTGCTCGCCACCGTCGCTGAAGGAGGATCGCTCGCGTTCGCGCGCCCGCGCTGGAGGAGCGGTGCGTCCGTCACGACCGTCGTCGCCTCGGCCGGCTATCCCGGAGCCTACGCGAAGGGCATGGAGATCCGGATCCCCGAGGGCCTCGAGACCGACGATCGCGTGCTGTTCCACGCCGGCACGGCACGGCAGGAGGGGCGGCTGCGCACTTCGGGCGGGCGGGTGCTCGCCGTCACCGCGGTCGCGCGCGACCACGCCGCCGCGGCGCTCGCGAGCCGCGAGGGGGCGCGGGCCGTCGAGTTCGAGGGAGCCTTCTTCCGCCGTGACATCGGCTGGCGTGAGCTCGAGCGCCAGGGCACCGGTCGGAGCGCGTAGGCCGCCGGCGCGCAGGACACCTCCTCCCGTGCCCGAGCTACCCGAAGCGGAGACGATCGTCCGCGGCCTGCGGCGCGCGGTCCCCGGCGAGCGCATCCGTCGGACCGAGGTCCCACACGAGGACGTTCTCCGCCAGCCGCGCCGCGCGTTCTGCGACGCCGTGCGTGGGCGCCGGGTCCTTGAGGTCGGCCGCCGGGGCAAGAACGTCGTGCTCCGGCTGGATGGCGGACGCGTCCTCGCCGTGAACCTCGGCATGACGGGCCGCCTCCTCCCCTTCGCCGCGACGCCGCGTGCGGAGCGACGCCCGGGCCATCCGGCCGTCCTGTTCCGCTTCGAGTCCGGCGGCATGCTGGTCTTCGACGACCAGCGGCGCTTCGGGACCGTGGAGTGCCTGGACGCACGCGATTGGGCGCGCCGCTCCGCCGCGCTCGGGCCCGAGCCGCTGTCCCGGGGCTTCACCACCGAAGGGCTCCGGGCCGCCCTCGCGGCCTCACGGGCCCCCGTGCGATCGTGGCTCCTCGATCAGCGCAGGATCGCAGGTGTCGGCAACATCTACGCCAACGAGGCACTCCACCTGGCCGGGATCCACCCCCGCAGGCCGGCGCGCGAGGTAACCGCGGACGAGGCCCGCCGTCTCCACCGGGCCCTGCGGCGGGTCCTCCGCGCGGCCATCGAGTCCGGGGGGACGACGATCCGCGACTATCGGAACGCGGACGGGGAGGAAGGGGCCTATGCCCCCAGGCTCCACGTCTACGGGCGCGACGGCCAGGCCTGCTTCCGGTGCGGGGGCACGGTCGAGCGCACGGTCTTCGGCAACCGGTCGGCCTTCTTCTGCCCCGGCTGCCAGCCCCCTCAACCCGCCGCGGTGCCCCAGTGCAGCGCCGCGATCCCTCCGGTGAGGAGGCGCCAGCCCACGTCCTCGAAGCCCGTGGACCGGAAGAGGGCCGCCAGGTCCTCCGGACCCGGGAACGCCCGCACGGACTCCGGCAGGTAGTCGTAAGCCCAGGGGTGGCCGGAGACGAGCCGCCCCACGGTCGGCAGGACGAAGCGAAAGTAGAGGAGGTAGGCCGCGCGCATGAGCGGTCCCGGCGGCAGCGTGAACTCGAGCACGACGAGGCGCGCTCCAGGCCGGAGAACGCGACGCAGCTCGGAAAGACCGCCCCCGAGGTCGGAGAGGTTCCTCACGCCGAAGCCCACCGTGGCGCCGTCGAACGCGCCGTCGGGAAACGGGAGGCGCAGACAGTCCCCGCACAGGGCCCGGACCGGAGTCGACGACACCTTGGCCCGCCCCTCGAACAGCATCGACCAGGTGAAGTCCGCGGCCGCGACCCACCCCTCGAAGCCGGGACGTCGCGCGAGCTCGAGCGCGAGGTCGTAGGTCCCCGCGCACGCGTCCAGGAACGCCCCGTCGCTGCGCTCCTGCCAGCCCAGCCGGTCGACCGCCTCCCTCCGCCAGGCGCGATCGATGTTGAGGCTGAGGAGGTGGTTCAGCAGGTCGTAGCGCGGAGCGATCTCCGAGAAGATGCGCCGCACCTGGGTTTCGCGCTCCGCACCCGCGCGGGGGGCGGCAGGATCGGGAGATTGCATGACAGCGCCGTTCGACCTCGGTAAGATTCCTGGGGCTCCACCTGCTGCCGGACGCCGGAGGGGCCGAAAGTTAGGAGCAGGGGCCAGGGGGCTCAACGGACGCGGAAACCGGCAGCTCCGAAACCGCGTAGGGGCGGCCGATGCCTTCCCCGAGCCTCCCCACCCCGACCGCCGCTACCCGACGGCTCACCTCGCGAAGGCGAAGACCGCTGGCCGCTCTGGACTACTCCCGCTTGGACGACCGCGAGCTCGCGACCCTCGCCGCCAAAGGTCGTGAGGCGGCGTTCCGCGAACTCCTGCGCCGGTACGAGCGTCCGGTCTTCTCGCTGACCTACCGGATGGTCCGGGACCGGACCCTCGCGGAGGACCTCGCCCAGGAAGCGTTCATCCGTGCGTTCAACGCGATCGGCACCTACAAGACGAGCTACAAGTTCAGCAACTGGATCTTCAAGATCGCCAACAACCACACCATCGACTACCTGCGCAAGCGCAAGCTCGACACGGTGTCCATCCACGGATCTCCCCACGCGGGGACCCCCGAGGAGGCCGAGAAGAGCCGACTGGTCCTGGAGTCGAGGGAGGAGAGCCCCCACGACTACGTGGAGCACATGGAGCTGGGAGGCCAGATCGAGCGGGCGATCGGGGAGCTCAGAGAAGAGTACCGGACCGCGATCCTGCTGCGACACGTCGAGGGATACGCCTACGAGGAGATCGCCGACATCATGGGAGTTCCCCTGGGCACCGTGAAGACCTATCTGCACCGCGCGCGCGCGGAGCTGAAGGAGCTCCTGGAGCGCGTCACGTCATGAAACCCGACACCGCACGAGCGCGTAGGGATCGACGGTGAACGACCGTGGAAATCGAACGATGAGCGACCGAACCGTGAACCCGCATCCCGGGCCCGAGCGCCTCCAGGCGCTCCTCGAGGGACAGCTCTCCGCCGAGGAGCGCCTCTCTCTCGAGGAGCACGTGGCTTCGTGCGCGCGGTGCTCGGCCGAGGTCGAGGCCTGGACCCTCCTGTTCTCGACGCTCGGAGAGCTCCCCGAGCTCTCGCCCCGCGAGGGGTTCGACGAGCGCGTCATGGCCGACGTCCGCCTCGCCGGGAAGATCCCCGTGGCGGCACGCGCCCGGGAGCGCCTCGGAGCCGTGTGGGCGCGGGGCCGGAGAGCTCACCCGGGCGCGGACCGGCTGCAGGAGCTGGCAGAGGGCGCTCTGAGCGCCGCACAGGCCGCCCGGGTGCGGGCGCACCTCCGCGGCTGCGACGCCTGTGCCCGTGAAGCCGAAGCATGGAGCGGGCTGATGGCCCGGCTCGGCGCGCTGCCCGAGCTCACGCCCACGGAGGAGTTCGAGGACAGGGTCATGGAGAAGGTGCGGATCCCTGCTCCGGCTCCTGTCGCCGAGACCGTCAGCGCCCGCGGGCGGGCGCTCGCCGCCATGGGACGGATCGTGCCCCGCACGCGTCGCGCCTGGGCGGCGATCACCGGGGTGGCCGTCACGCCGATGGCGACCCTCGGCCTGGCGCTCTACGCGATGTTCTCCCACCCGGCGCTGACTCCGGGCGCCCTCGTCTCGTTCGCGTGGTGGCACCTGAGCGACCTCGCCCTGGGAACCTGGCACGCACTCGTCGCCCGGCTCCTCGAGAGCGACTCGCTCTTCCGCGCCTGGGCGCTGCTCGGCTCCGTGACGACGTCGCCCTGGGTGGTCCTCGGCGGCTTCGTCGGGTTCTCGATTCTGATCGGAGCGGCACTCTGGGTGTTGTACCGCAACGTCGTCGTCACACCGGCTGTGGAGGGAGGCTATGCGCATGTCGACTCCTAGGGCCCTCCTGACCTTGGCCGCGCTGGCGCTACTCGCTCCGGCCGGGCTGGCCGCGCAGGATCGGGCCGTGGTCTCGAACGAGGTGTCCGTGGGACGCTCCGAGGCGACACTCCGTCTCGAGTTCGCGGATCAAGGCGAGCTCACGGTGAGCCTGCGGAACGGCACGATCCTGATCGACGATCATACGGTGGGCAGCTACCGGCCCGGGGGCCGACTGGACGCCGCATGGCGCTCGCTCCTCGGGAAGGCGGTCTCGCTCGACGACGGAGCGCTCGCCCGGGAGCTGCGTGGGTGGCGCCCGCCTGGAGGCCTGACGGGCAACCAGGCGGACGGAGCGACGGCCGTGGCCACGGCACTGGACACGGCGTTGGCCCCACCCGTGCAAAAGAGGGCCGACGGACCGGCTGCGGCCACCCGGCGCCAGCGCACCCTGGACACGACGGGGCTCAGCCAGGTGCGCGCGCTCCTCGAGCGCAGCGATCGGCTCGCCGATCTCGGCGTCGCCTTGAGGGACGTGGACGTGAGTGACGCGCGGATCCGGATCGACGAGGACGTGGACGTCCAGGCCGGCGATACGCTGGAGGGCCCGCTGGTCGTCGTGGACGGGAACGCGAAGATCGCCGGCACCGTCAAGGGCGACGTCGTGGTCGTGGGCGGAAGCCTGCGGCTCCTGCCCGGCGGTGAGGTCGACGGAGACGTTCGGCTCGCGGACGCGTCCGTGAGCCGCGAAGGGGGCACGGTCGAGGGCGAGCTCACGCGCGTGAGCGGCGCCGGTCGCGGCGCCAGCAACGAGATGGCGGGCCGGATCCGGCAGCAGGTGGAGCAGGAGACTGAGGGAGCAGCCCGGGCACGGCACAGCTTCGGGTCTTCGCTCTTCGCCCCCGTACGACGCGTTGTCGGTGGGTTGGGCGGCCTCATCCAGAACCTGTTCACGATCCTGGTCCTCGGCCTGGCGGGCGCAGGAGTGGCGGTCTTCGCGGGACCGAGGCTGGACGCCGTGGCCGACACGGCACGGCGCTCACCCGGCCGCGCTGCTGCAGTGGGGCTGGCCGGGAGCTTCCTGCTGGTCCCCGTGTGGCTCCTGGGCATCGTCGTGCTGACCGTGTCCATCGTCGGCATCCCCGTCATGATCGCATGGCTCCCGCTCTTCCCGCTGGCGGCTGCGGCGGCAGGGGTGCTCGGGTACCTGGCGGTGGCGCACAATGTCGGACAGTGGCTCGCCCAAAGCGACTTCCGCTTCACGGACCGCATCAGGGCCTCGAACCCGATCCACACGGTCGTCGCGGGCCTGGTGGCGCTGATCGGCGCGTTCATGATCGGCAACGTGGTCTCTATGGTCCCGTTCTTCGGGTTCGTGCGCGGACTCCTGGTGTTCCTGGGCGTGATCGTAACCATCGCGGCGGCGGAGATCGGGTTCGGTGCCGTCCTCCTCACCCGCGCGGGCACCCGCCCGCAGTACGGTTTCGGAGAAGCCGCATGGGACGCCGACGTGCAGGACTCCACGTCACGGTCCCCGGCAGGCGAGGGAGGCGGAGCGACGGAGGGAGGGAGCCATGCGTAGTCTGCTGGTCGCGGCCGCGGTCGCGGCGCTGGTGGCACCCCGCGCGGGCGCCGCGCAGGATTGGCGCACGCTGACGGTTTCCCGGGAGGCCACGGGAGAGCGGCACCTCGACGTGAGGATCAAGTACGGCGCGGGAACCCTCACGGTCGGCCCGGCGCAGGACGGCGTGCTCTACCGGATGCACCTGCGCTACGACCGCGACCGGTTCAAGCCGCAGGTCGAGTTCGAGGCAGGCAAGCTCCGCCTCGGCGTGGATCAGCTGGGGCACTCCGTGCATCTCGACGAGAAGTCCGGCGGGCAGATGCAGATCGCGCTCACGAGGAGCGTGCCCATGGCCGTCGACCTGGAGTTCGGGGCCGTGCGCGCCGACCTGGACCTCGGAGGGCTGTCGCTGACGAGCCTCTCGCTGAGCACCGGGGCCTCGAAATCGACCCTGGACATCTCGCAGCCGAACCGCGTCGGCATGTCCAAGGCGACCCTCGACGTCGGGGCGGCCGATTTCACCGCGCGGCATCTCGGCAACCTGAACGCGAGTCACATCGACGTGAGCACAGGCGTCGGGTCGGTGATCCTGGGCTTCGGCGGGGACTGGCAGCGGGACGCCTCCGTCTCCCTGAGCATGGGAATCGGCTCCATGGAGCTCCGCTTTCCCCGGGGCCTGGGCGTACGGCTGCACAAGGACAGCTTCCTCACGTCCGTCGACGCCCAGGGGCTCGTGAAGCGGGGAGACGCCTACTACTCGCCCGACTGGGATCGGGCGGCGCGGAAGATCGACGTCGACCTGGATGCGGCCTTCGGCAGCGTGCACGTGGTCTGGATCGACTGAACCTTTCCGCACCGCTCCGGCGTATTGAAGGTCAGCGGGCGACGACGGTCCCGATTGCACTCAGGAGGCTACGATGATCGGCACACTCCTCACGTTCTTCGCGGTGGGTCTCATCACCCTGATCGTGGCCGGAATCGTGTTGTCCATCGTGGGCGCCGTGTTCTCGCTGACGTTCGGGCTCGCCACGTTCCTGCTCTTCAAGGTGGCCCCGCTGATGCTGGTGGGCTGGGTCGTGATGAAGGTCATCCACAAGGTCAAAGGCAAGGACGGCCTGTCCGCAGCGGACAGGAAGTGGCTCGAGGACGACTGAGCAGACCCTTCAGCGCACGCGCACGCGTGCTCCGACGCCCACCCCCAGAGCCGCGGCGGCCGACCCGTCCCTGACCGCTACCTCCACGGTCCCGTCGGATCCCGCGATCGCCGCCAGCTCGCCCGGCGCGACGTCCCCGTAGGTCCCCGCCGCGGGCACCACGAGCCCCGCGATCTCGACTCGAGACGTTGGTGTGAGCAGCCCCGCCGGCACGTCCGTCACGAGGTTGCCGAAGCGGTCCACCGTGCGGACGGCCCCTTGTCCCGCGGCGGACGCTCCGCCGTTCAGGATCACCGGATCGCCGACCGTTGGTCCCAGGTCGGAGAGGGAGGCTCCAGCGGCCAGGCGCGCGGCGGCGGGCGCGAACACGTCCCGTCCGTGGAACGTCGTGGACGCTCCCGGCGGCACGGGCAACGCGACGGCACTCCAGCTCCCGGAGACTTCGAGCACCCTCGTGAAGACGCCGTTGTCCGGTCCGACGCCAAAGCGGCCGTCGGCCTCGATCGCGAGGGCACGGCGCCCCGTCCCGACCCCCGGGTCCACCACGACCAGATGCACGGTACCCCCCGGATATCGGCTCCAGTACCTGCCCAGCGCCCACGAGGCGTGCGCCACGTCGCCCCGGGGCACGTCGTGGCCGGCGTCGTCCACCCACGCCGAGGGAGCCCCGAGCGCCAGAGCCCCCTTCATGGCGGCGACGTAGCCATCGGAGGTCCCGAAGTCGGTGAGGACCGTGACCCGTCTCGGGGCGCGCACCGCCGCGGACACTAGACGGACACCGCGGCCAGAGCCTCCTCCACCTTGGACGCGAGCGCCGCGAGCGCCTGCCCGGCCGAGGACCCGGGCGCGGAGAGCACCGTTGGAACACCCTCGTCTCCGGCCGCGCGCACCGCCGGATCCAGGGGGATGTGACCCAGGAACGGCAGATCCATCTCGCGGGCCAGGCGCTCTCCCCCACCCACCCCGAAGATGTCCACCGACTCCCCGCAGTGCGGACAGACGAAGCCGCTCATGTTCTCCACGATCCCGAGGACACGCGTGTTGACCCGCTCGAACATCTTCACTCCCCGACGCACGTCTCCCGTGGCGACGTCCTGAGGCGTGGTCACCATCACCACACCGTCGACGTCGATCGTCTGCACGAGGGACAGCTGCGCGTCGCCCGTGCCGGGCGGCATGTCCACCACCATGACGTCGAGCGGTCCCCACTCGACCTGCTGCAGGAACTGCTTGAGGATTCCCGAGATCAGGGGGCCGCGCATGATCGCCGGCTGCTCCGGATCGAGCAGAAAGCCCAGGCTCATGAGCCGGACCCCGTGCGCCTCCAGGGGCTCGATCATCTCCTTGCCTCGCGACCCCGTCACCCGGGGGCGCCGGGTCTCACCGAACATGAGCGGGATGTTGGGCCCGTAGATGTCGGCGTCCAGCAGGCCCACCCTCTCGCCCGCACGGGCCATGGCGGCCGCGAGGTTGGCGGCGACCATCGACTTTCCGACCCCCCCCTTGCCGGAGCTCACGGCCACGACGCGCCTCACGTCCGAGAGGATTCCGGGCGCGGGGGTGGGCGCCGGAACCGAGCCGGGCTTGAGGCCCGACCCGCCGCCCCGCTCGAGCGGTTGCATCGGCGCCTGGGGAAGCTGGACGTTGACCTTCACCTCGCTCACGCCGGCGACGGCCTCCACGGCGAGGCGGGCCTCCTTCACGAGCTCCCCCGGATCGTTCGGCCGCAGGAGAAACGCGAAGCGCACCTCTCCCGACTCGTCGACCTCGAGGTTCTGCACGTGCCCGCTCGCGACGAGGTCCCGCGTCGCGCCCGAGTGCGAAACGCGGGACAGGGTGGCGAGCACCGAGCCGCGAAGCTCGTCTGCGTTCATGATCCGTTCCGTTCCGGGACCGCAGGAACGGCCCCGCACTTGTTCGAAGGAAGGCGGGAGAAGTCTACTGGGCCATGACCTCTACGACGTCCGGGACCGAGTGCTTGATGCGGCGCTCGATGCCCTCCTTGAGCGTCATGAGGGAGATGGGGCAGCACTCGCACGCTCCCAGGAGCCGGAGCCGGACGACGCCGTCCGCCTCCCTGTAGTCGAGCAACTCGACATCCCCCCCGTCTGCCTGGATGGCCGGACGGATGGAGTCGAGCACCTCGATGATCTTTTCGCGCGCGCTCGTGCCCACCTGGGTCTCCTCCCCGGCTCCCGCACCGCGACCGGGGCGGAAACCTCGAAAAAGCTACCCGCGCGCGCGGGGGGGCGTCAACTGAAATCCCCCGAAGTCCCAGGGGGTTACACGGCGAGAATCGTTGCGTTCGCATCCGCCATTGGCGAAGTTTTCCCGAAGCGATCCTGAAGATCGGCCTGTCCGACCTCTCCTCGGGGCGTGGGGAAGCGCGCGGGCCCTCCACACCAACCGGTCAGGGAGCCAGCAGACGTCGATGAGCGCCGAGCCCACCCCCCGCCCCTACGGCGACGCCGAGCCGGCTCGCTCGGGAGGGGTTCCCCACCTGTCCGACTACTGGCAGGTGGTATCACGCCGCCTCTGGCTCGTCCTCGTCATCTTCACGATCACCACGGCGTCCTCCATCTGGGCCGTCTCACGCCAGAGGGTCTACTACCAGGGACACATGGCGCTGCAGATCCACGATCCGCTGCAGCGTCAGAGGGGGTTGGTCACGGGGACGAGGGTCTCCGGGATGGACATCTACGTCGATCCCATCCAGTCCGAGATCCAGGTCCTGGAGTCGGGAAGCATCGCGGCGCAGGTCGTGGACTCGGTCGGGCTGCGCTTGCAGCGGGTCCCGTCCGATGCCCTGCGCTCCCAGCTCGTTCGTGACGTATGGGTCGCGGACGACGCACCCGACGGAGGCTATCAGCTCGCGTACGACGCCTCGGGGCGCGGGGCCGAGCTCCGCACGGACGCGGGGAAGGTCCTGGGATCGGCTCCCGTGGGCGGCGTGCTCGACGCTGGGTTCGTGCGCTTCACGGTGCAGCCCGCCCCGGACGCGGAGCGCGTCTACCCGATGAGCATCGTGCCGGCCTCCGCAGTCGAGGGCGAGGTCTCGCTGGCCGCCGCGCCACGTCAGAACACGAACATCATCGACGTCTCGCTGGTCGGCTCGGATCCCGTGCTCATCCCCAAGATGCTGAACCAGGCAGGACTGGCCCTCAGGGAGCAGGGGGCCGAGCACATCCGCCAATCGGCCCGGGCGGACGTGGAGTTCATCAACCAGCAACTCGACAGCGCCCGCCGGAAGCTGAAGGGCTCCCTGCAGGCGATCGAGAACTTCGAGAAGACCAGGGCGTTCGCGAGCCTCTCGGACCAGGAACGCCAACTGGTGCAGCAGCAGCAGCAGATCGCGCAGGCGATGCAGCGGTGGGACACGGAGCGTAGCGTGCTGAGCGGGCTCGTGCACGACCTCCGCACCGAAGGCATCGCCAACGTGGACCTCGTGTCGGTCCTCACGCAGCTCCAGGACTCGGCCGGCTCTCAGGTCCGCTCGATCATCGGGCAGATCCGGGACCAGGAGGCCCAGGAGCGCCAGCTCCTCACCCAGGAGCGCGAGGGCCCGAGCCACCCGCAGGTCCTCGCGGTGCGCGCGGAGATCCAGCACCTAGCCAGGCAGCTCTCCGACGCGTCTACGACCAGCCTGGGCCTGATCGAGTCCCATTTGAAGGATCTCGCGGCCCAGCAGGCCGAGCTGCGGCAGCAGCAGAGCCAATTCCCGGAGCTGGAAGGCAAGCTGCAATCCCTGCAGGCGCAGCAGACGACCGACCGTGACTCGTACCAGTTCCTCGTCTCTCAGCTCTACCAGGCGCAGATCACGCTGGCGGCCGCCTCGCCGTACATCGATATCCTGGACCCGGCCGTGGGCGCATCCCCGATCCGGTCGCGCGGTCGCGTGAACGTCTTCCTGGGAGCGCTGCTGGGTCTGATCCTGGGGATCGGGGCGGCGTTCTTCCTGGAGTACCTCGATCGTACCGTCCGCACGAGCTCGGACGTCGAGTCGCTGCTCGGGATCCCGGTGCTCGGCGTGATCCCGCGCCTGCGCCGGATCGAGGAGGAAGGAGAGCAGGCCCCCGGCGTGCCCCACGGCGCCCCGCTGGTGGTGGCGCTGGACCCGCTCGACCCCGCGGCGGAGGCCTACCGCAACCTGCGCATGAACCTGATGTTCATGAGCACCGAGGACGAGCCCATCCGGACGCTGCTCTTCTCCAGCCCCGGCCCCGCGGAGGGGAAGTCCACGACCGCCGTGAACTTCGCGGTGATGCTGGCCCAGCAGGGCCAGCGGGTCCTCCTGCTCGACGCCGACCTGAGGCGCCCTTCCCTGCACCGGGCGCTCGACGTGCTGCGCGAGCCGGGGCTGACCAACCTCCTCATCGGGGACGCCGAGGCCCGGGAGGCCGTGCGGCCGAACGTCCTCCCGAACCTCGACTTCCTCCCCTCCGGGCCGTTCCCGCCGAATCCCTCCGAGCTGCTGAACTCGAAGACGATGGTCAGGATCCTGGAGGAGTTCGAGGGTCGCTACGACCAGATCATCATCGATTCGCCCCCACTTCTCGCGGTGACGGACGCGGCCATCCTCGCCGTGCACACCGACGGCGCGGTTCTCGTCCTGCGATCGGGCGAGACCGAGCAGCGGGCGGCAGAGAGGTCGGTCGACCAGCTCCGCCGGCTGGGCGTCCGCGTCTTCGGCGCGGTGCTCAACGAGGTCTCCGCGGCGAGCCCCGACGAGAGCTACTACCTCCAGTACTACTACAGCTACCAGCCGTCCGGGGGAGGCGGGTGGAAGCGGTTGCGTGAGGGTCTGTCGCGGGTTAAGATCTGGTGATCTGACGGGGTCGTCCGGTCATTCCCGACCCCTCCAGCGACGCCTGGAGGCGCCGTATCAAGGGCGGGTGAACGCAGCGCGGTTCGCCGCCCTCTTTCTTTCTGGGCCCTCCCGGCATCGCCATGCCCACCTCCCGATACGAAAGACCCGCGATGAACGGCAACGTGAAGGTACCCGCACCCCGCAACGAGCCGGTCCTGTCCTACGCTCCGGGCACCCCGGAGCGAGCCGAGCTGAAGGCCAGGCTCCAGGAGATGGCTTCTGAAGTCGTCGAGATCCCCCTCGTCATCGGCGGCGAGGAGATCAGGACCGGTGACACGCTCGACGTGGTGATGCCGCACGACCACGGTCACGTGCTCGCCAAGGCCCACAAGGCGGGCCCCGCCGAGGTGAAGAGGGCGATCGAGTCGGCCATGGACGCCCACGAAGCGTGGTCGCGCACGCCCTGGGAGGACCGCGCCGCGATCTTCCTGAAGGCGGCCGACCTCCTCGCCGGGCCCTGGCGAGCGACGCTCAACGCGGCGACCATGCTCGGCCAGAGCAAGACGCCGCATCAGGCGGAGATCGACGCCGCGTGCGAGATCTGCGACTTCCTGCGCTTCAACGTCGCGTACGCCGAGGAGATGTACGCGGACCAGCCGATCTCCTCGCCGGGCGTCTGGAACAGGCTCCAGTACCGCCCGCTGGAAGGCTTCGTCTACGCGATCTCGCCGTTCAACTTCACCTCGATCGGAGCGAACCTGCCCGGGGCCCCCGCCCTCATGGGCAACACGGTGATCTGGAAGCCCGCCCGGACGTCGATCCTGGCCAACTACTACAACATGAAGATGTACCAAGCCGCCGGACTTCCGGCCGGCGTGATCAACTTCATCACCGGCAACTCGGCGCAGATCACCGAGGCGATCCTGGCGCACAAGGACTTCGGTGGCATCCACTTCACGGGCTCGACCGGCGTCTTCCAGAGCTTCTGGCGCCAGATCGGCCAGAACATCGCCACCTACAAGAGCTACCCGCGCATCGTGGGCGAGACGGGCGGGAAGGACTTCATCATCGCCCACCCGAGCGCCGACCCGGACGCCGTCAGGACCGCGATCGTGCGCGGTGCGTTCGAGTACCAGGGCCAGAAGTGTAGCGCCGCCTCGCGAGGCTACATCCCGGCGAGCCTCTGGAAGAAGATCCAGAAGCCCCTCGTCGCCGACGTGAAGAGCATCAAGATGGGCGACGTGACGGACTTCACGACCTTCATGGGAGCCGTCATCGACAAACCCGCCTTCGACAAGATCAAGGCCTACATCGACGAAGCCAAGGCGTCGGACTCCGCCGAGGTGATCGTCGGAGGAGGGTGCGACGACTCGAAGGGATGGTTCATCGAGCCCACGGTGATCGTGGCCAAGGACCCGAAGTACAAGGCGATGCGCGAGGAGATCTTCGGACCGGTGTTCACGCTCTACGTCTATCCGGACGAGAAGTGGTCCGAGACGCTCGCGCTCCTCGACGAGACGTCACCGTACGCGCTCACGGGGGCTGTCTTCGGCCAGGACCGGAAGGCGCTCAGGGAGGCGTATGAAGCGCTCAGGGACGCCGCCGGCAACTTCTACTTCAACGACAAGCCCACCGGCGCAGTCGTGGGGCAGCAGCCGTTCGGAGGGGCCCGCGCGTCGGGCACGAACGACAAGGCAGGCTCGAAGTGGAATCTGCTGCGCTGGGTCTCGCTCAGGACGGTCAAGGAGACCTTCGTGCCGTCGACCAGCTACCCCTATCCGTACATGGGAGCGAAGTAGGTCCGAAGTCCCCCGCTCCAGCATACGGAAGAGGAGGCCGGGCGGCGCAGCCGCCCGGCCTCCTCTCGTGCCGGCATCCGGTGTCCTCCGAGCCGCAGGACCGCGTCAGCGGCCACCCCCGCGCGGGTGCGCCGTACGCCCCGTGGAGGCGCCGCCGGAGGACGGACGCATGGGGCTGCGGCTGGGCGCCGGAGCGGCAATGCGGTTCGACGTGAACCCCGATCTCGAGGAGCCCGCAGTGGAGCCCGAGGAGCCGCCCGATTGCACGGGAGCACCACGCACGTACCCGCGTCCCCGCACCACCCGGCCGTGCTCGTAGCCGGACGACGGAGACGCCGGTTGCACGTTGATGAACACGGGCGTGTACCCGCCGTAGTAGCCGCCGAAGCCGAACCCGCCATAGTAGCCACCGTAGTACGGATAGGGGTTCAGGCCGTAGCCGTAATAGCCGAAGCCGCTGTAGCAGTATGGGTTCCAGAAGAAGGGATCACATCCATAGAAGCCGCCGCGCGAGCGGGGGTAGTAACCCTCGGTCCGCACGGGAGCGCGGGAGGCCTCCTGGGGAACGGCCCCGGGGGGCCCGTTCAGCGCGAACTTGCTCGGATACGTCACGGCCACCATGACGTCGATCACGTCGCTCGGGACTCCTGCCTTCTTCAAGTACAGCAGCTTGGCGGCGTCGAGGTTGAAGGGGTCGCCGCGCTCGGCGATCCACGCCTTCAGGGCGACCGGAGATACGACTTTGGAGGCCTCCACCACGTCGCTGACGGCGATCGGAGCCGCTGCGTCCACGCGCGCTGCCTGGATGGCCATGGCGCGGCTCGCCCCGATCTCGCCGAGCCCGGCCGCGTCCATGCGCTGCTGCGAGGCGAGCTCGTAACTCTGCACCCACGGCGTGCTCTTGCCCCCGATATCGAGCGACTGCACGTCCAGCCAGCGGGTCGGGTCGGTCATGGACATGATCCCGGTGGTCCGGCGCGCCGCCCCTCCCTCACAGCGGAGATCGGCAACCGTGAACACGCGTCGTCCGTCGGACGAGAACTCTGCGCGCTCGGTACCAGTGCAGCCACTCTGGCTCTCCTGGCGGGCCTGCCCGTCGGCCTGGATGATCCGGGACGACATGACCTTGTCGCCCCGCACGGAGAGCATCTCCACGCCGGTCTGTCCCGCCACCGGGCGGAAGCACAGCATGGGGCTGTTCGCGCTCCCGCCCCCGAGCGAATCGACGGGCTGCCAGCACCCCACCCACGGGAGCCAGCGCGCGTCCAAGGTCTGCGCCCGGACGGGCGCGGCGCCGAGCAGCAGGAACAGGCTCGTCACGAGGCCGCTGAGAGCCGCGAACCGATTGTTGCGTTGCGTTGTCATGGCTGTCGTCCTCCACCTCTCAGAACCGGACGCCGATCCCCACGCTCATCAGGAAGCCGGAGAGGTCGATCCGGTTGAATCCGACGTAATCCGGCCCCATGGGGGCGTTGGCCCAATCGTAGCGCGCCTCCGCCGTGAGCACGAGGCTCTTGTTCAGGGAGACGTCCGTGCCCCCGAACACATCCACCGTCGGGGTGGCCCCCGAGGAGTGGAACTGGTCGGAGAACACGTTCAGCGTCTGCGCGTCCACGAAATCCCCCGACTGGTCGAACTTGTACCACATCACTCCGGCCCCCGCGCCGATGTACGGCGACCACGTGGTCGGGACCCACGCGAACCGCGCCACCGACACCCCCTGCGGGAGCAGGTACCACTTCAGCCGTGCCGTGACCGGCATCCTGTAGAAGCTCGTCGTCTGCTGGATGGGCAGGTTGTTCTGGTCCACCCAGTTGCGCTCCTGCGAGGGCCGGCTCCCTCCCGCGTACGTCAGGTCCAGACCGGCGTCGAGGCGGTTGGTGAGGCGGACGGAGAGGTCGCCCCCGATGATGAACGAGTTGAAAGCGCTCTTGTTCAGCGTGAGCGAATCCGTCACGAAGCTGTAGATCTGGCTTCCCGCCCGCGCCACCGAGTACCCGGTGTGCAGCTCGAGCTGGACCCGGGGCGTCCCGAAGAGGAACCCCGGACCTCCCACCTGGGCCGACGCCACGCCCGGAGCGACCACGAGGGCCGCGAGGCAGGCGGCCAACCGATGCCATGTGGGATGACCCGTCGGGCGTCTCATGAAGCACCTCGATGCAACGGGAACGTTCACACTTCCGTACACCGTGGGCGCAAGACGTGTGCCAGCGGAGCCCTGCCCGAAAGCCCCCGAACGGCGGGCTTTCCGCTCACGATCGGGGCAAGCCGTGTCCCTCTCCGGGGACATGTGCGACCCCTGGCGAGGTCCACGAGCGGACCGCCCGGCCGGCGGCTCGGCGCGTCCCGGCCGCGGACGGCTACCCTGCCGCCGTGAGAGCCCTGTCCATGTCCCGGATCAGGTCGTCGACGTCCTCGATGCCCACCGAGATGCGCACGAAGCCCGGCTCGATGCCCTGGGCGGTGAGCTCCGCGCGCGACAGCCCCGCATGCGACGTATGTCTGGGCTCGGACACCAGCGTCTCGACGCCTCCGAGGCTCGGCGCGACGAGCGCGACGTCGAGCGCTCCGACGAACCGATCCGCGGCGGCGTCTCCGCCCGCCAGGACGATGCTCAGCATCCCGCCGAACCCGTCCATCAACTCGGACGCCACCTCGTGATCGGGATGATCGGGCAGCCCCGGGTAGAGGACGCTGGAGACTTCCTCGCGGGACGCGAGCCACGTGGCCAGAGCCATTGCGTTCTCGTTGTGGCGACGCACGCGCACGTCGAGCGTGCGCAGCCCCCTGTCCAGGAGCCACGCCGCATGCGGATCGAGCGCCGGACCATACAGCCGGGCCACCCGAGTGACCTCCTGCACGACCTCGCGCGACCCGGCCACGACCCCGGCGATGAGGTCCGAGTGGCCGCCCAGGTACTTCGTGGCGCTGTGCACGACGACGTCGACGCCCAGCGAGGCGGGCCGAAGGTTCACCGGCGAGGCGAAGGTCGCGTCCATCGCGAGCACGACGCCGCGCTCGTGCGCGAGCCGCGCCACCGGCCGGGGATCCAGAACCCGCAGCGTGGGGTTCGTCGGCGTCTCCAGGAAGATCACTCGGGTCTCGGGCCGCAGGGCCTCGCGCCACGCCCCCGGGGCATCCGCGTCCACGAAGGTCGTCTCCACGCCCCGCCGGGGCAGCTCGTGTCGGAGCAGCGTCTGCGTCGCGCCGTACAGGCGGGAGGAGGCCACGATGTGGTCCCCCGCCCGGGTCAGGGCCAGGAGCGTCATCGCGGTCGCCGCCATGCCGCTCCCCAGCGCGACCGCGGATTCCGTGCCCTCCAGAGAGGCGATCTTGTCGGCCAGCAGGAGCTGGTTCGGGTTGTTGCCGTACCGGCTGTACCGCACCTCGCCGTCGGCCGGCCCGCTCCACAGGAACGTGGCACTCTGGACCACGGGCGGCACGACCGGCGCCCCCGGCTCGCGCAGCGGCGGCCTGCCGGCGTGGATGGCGCGGGTGGCGAGGCCGTCCTGGGCCCCGGGGCGGGAATCTGCGGGCGTCATGGGCGGTCCTCCTGGACGAGTTCGCGAGCCAGCTTGCCGAGCGCGTATACGCTACCGGTCGTCGGGTGCTGGAACGCTAGGTGGCGGCGGACAAGGCTCCCGAGCGCGCTCCGTCGCTCGACGGGCAGGAGCGGCGCGGCCAGGTCGTCCTCGGTGAGGAGGCCACGCCCCTCGAGGAAGGCCCACGCGTCGCCCTCCTCTGCGGTCCTGTACCCGAGCAGCTCGAAGCCGCCCGACGCCGTCTCCGCGACGACGGCGAGCGACTGACGCACGAGGACGGTCTCGATCGGGTCTCGGTGCGGCTCGGCTACGCTCCTCAGGACGAAGAAGGACTCCGGACCCTCGGGTCCCGCGCAGCGCTGGATCAGCTTGGCAACGACCTCGTCCGCGCACGAGAAGTCCAGCACCGCAACCTCGGACAGGTCGATCAGCGACAGCGAGCGCCCGTTCGCCGCCGCCAGGCGGGCCTCGATCGCCAGTCGCACGGCACGGCCCGTCTGGCGCGTGACGAGGTTCGAGTACAGCGAGGCCAGGGTGGGCTCGATCAGCCTGCCCACGTCGATCGCGATCGGGTCGAGTGGAGCCGACGTCACGACCCCTCCCGTGCGGGCACGACGATGCTGATCTGGGCCCCGGGGAACGGAGCCAGGCCCTGGGCGAGGGGCGGCGTGTCGTCCCACTCCGGCGCCTGTCCGATGCGTGCCGTCCCGCTGCGTATCGTGATGGCTCCGTTCCAGCGTTGCACCTGCCGACGGATCTGCTGGATGCCCTGGCCCCTGCCCGAGTCCGGGAAGCGCGTGAGGCCGTGCAGGAAGGCGGCCTCGAGCGCCGTGGCGTCGCCCCAGCGGTCGCCGTAGCGCGCGGCGTGCTGGTCCGTGAGCGAGCCCCGGAAGCCCCTCCCCACGTCCATCACCGAGATCACGACGACATAGCGCCCCAACCTCCTGGACCAGTTGTAGGCCTGTGCCGCGACCCAGCCCGGCCCGTCGGCGTGCTCGATGACGTTCTGGCACACCTCGGACAGGATCACCGAGAACGGGACCACCGACGTGGGCGGAAACGCGAGCTTCGACGCCAGGATCGCGCCGGCCCGCGACTGTACCCGGTCCACCACGGCGTGCACGTCGTCGTTGGCACGGATGGGCGTGATCTCCAGGAGCACGTCGGACGGATTCGCCCCCCGCCGCGGAACGCGCGTCTCGAACTCGAACACGTCCCGGGCCGCGAGGAAGAAGCCCATGCGGGCCAGGTACCCCTGCACGTCCGGGCTCTCGGGGACCTCGAGCCTGGGCACGGCGCCCTGCCGCTCCCCCGCGACCGTCCCGGCCACCAGGAGCGCGAGCATGCCGTTGGGGTCCACCCACCGCAGGTGGCGCGCGTCGAAGAGCGTGCGCGACCCCTGGCTGGTCGCCACGCCGTCGAAGAAGGCGTCGATGACCTGCTGGTCCAGCGATCCGGGTACGGTGAAGACGTTCAAACGGGCTCCTCGCTGCGCGCGAGACGTCCCGAGAGGTGCGTGTAGAGGCCTCGCGCCCCTCGATGCTCCACGTTGCGCGCGGCCAGCCGATTCGCTTCGCGCATCGCGACGTCGAGTCCGTCCCCGGCCAGGAGCCGCGCGAAGAGCGTGGCGCCCCAGACGTCCCCACACCCCGTCGGGTCGCCCGAGCGCTCGCCCCCTTCGCTCGCAACGTGACCGCTGCGCGCCGGCGACACACGCGCCACCGAGTCGTAGCGCCGCCAGCGCGTGGGATCGCTCTCGAAGTCGCCACTGGCCACGTAGGCCGCGCCACGCGCGCCCAGCGTGACCGCGATGAGCTTCAGGTCCTGCCCGACCGTCTCGGCCGCGAGATGCCATGGGTCACGCCATGCCCTCCCGAGGAGATCGAACTCGTCCTCGTTCGTCTGCACGGCGTCGAAGCACCGCAGCCAATCGGCCCACATGGGCAGCCCGCGGGGGAGACGCCTCCCTCGCGGTCCCACACCCAGAAAGAGGGAATGCAGGTCGGCGTACATGGGGCCAAGATAGCCCGCGCGCAGCGCCCGCGCGGTCTCCAGCCTCATCTCGAAGCCCGAGATGAAGTTCACGTAGAGGGCGTCGGACAGGTCGACGAGCGGAGCCAGCTCCGGCCAGTCCCAGGGTGGCACGCCGCCGCTCAGGCGCTCGACGCGCCGGCTCGCCGACTCGTATCTCATCTCGACGCGGTTGTTGCTCTCCGGCACGATCCTGACCGCCGACGTATCGACGCCCGGGATCTCGCGCAGGAATCGGTACGCCTCCTCGCCCAGGTCCCTGCCGACCTTCACGATGGGGAGGATGGTCCACTCCGGCGGCAGCGCCGCGCTCAGGGCCGCGAGCGCGTAGCCGATGCCACCCCACTCCTCGACCGGCTCCCGGCGGCCGTCCCGAACGAGGATCCGGTCCCAGACCAGCGTCCCCACGACTCCCAGCGTGGCGCCCACGATCACCCCGTCCGCTGCGCCAGGAAGATTCCGGCCGCTCCGACGACGCCGGCCGTATCGGGTAGCTCGCCGGGCACGATCCGACACGCGGAGCCGGCGACCTTGAAGACACGTCGCCGCACCTCCGAGCGCAGCGGCACGAAGAGGTGCTCGCCGGCCCGAGTGACGCCACCGACGATCACCACCATCTCGGGGTTCAGGGTGTTGACGACGTTGGCGACACCGGCTCCGAGCATCTTCGCCGTCTCCAGCATCACCTCCCGCGCATAGGCGTCACCGCGGATCAGCGCCTCGTAGACGGTCACCGCCGTGATGTCGGACGGGTCGCCGCCCGCCATCTCCAGGAGCACGGAGTCGGCCCCGGCCTCGAGCCCTTCGCGGGCGCGAGCCGCGATGTTGGGGCCGGACGCGTACGCCTCGACACAGCCGTAGCTTCCACACGCACACCGGCGGCCCGCGAAGTTGATCGTCGTGTGCCCGATCTCGCCCGCCGTGCCGGAGACGCCCCGGACGAGCTTCCCGTCGAGCACGATGCCCCCGCCGATGCCGGTGCCGATCGTCACCCCGATCAGCGTCGACACGCCGCGTCCCGCCCCCTGCCACCACTCTCCGTACGTGGCGCAGTTCGCGTCGTTGTCCAGGCTCGCAGGAAGGCGAAGAGCCTCGGAGAGACGGTCGCGCAGCGGGTAGCCGCCCCAGCCGAGATTGAACGCCTCCAGGACTCGGCCCTCGTACGGGTCGACGGGTCCCGGGCACCCGATGCCGATGCCGAGGACGTCCTCCCGGGTGCCGCCTTCCCGGGAGAGCACGCGCCGGATCAGATCCTCCGCCGCGGCCACCACCCGGGTCACCGCCTGCTCGGGCCCCAGGCGGGCCTCGGTGAGCACGACGTCGGAGTCGATCGGGTGCCCGCCCTCGGCGGGCACGAGCCCCACCACGACGTTCGTGCCTCCGAGATCCACGCCCAGCGCCCACTTCCGACTCATGCCGTCCTCCCCTCCAGGAGCGCCACGGTGGCCTCCCTCACCCGGTCGAGCGAGATGAGATCCATGCACTCGTTGTGCGCCTGCTCCAGAATGGTGCCCGGGCCGGTCCGCGGACAGTGGTTCTTGAAGCAGGGTTTGCAGGGAAGGTCCGCCCCGCCCACGCGCACGTCCCGCGCGCCCACTGGCCGTACCTCGGCAGGATCGGACGAGCCCCACAGCGTCACCGTGGGCGTTCCGACCGCCGCCGCGAGGTGCATGGGTCCCGTGTCGTTCGTGACGAGCACGTCGGCCACGCACAGCGCCGCGGCGAGCCCCACGAGGTCCGTACGCGCCCCCACGTCCAGCACACCGGGGATTCCCTCGGCCACCTCCCTCGTGAGGTCCCGGTCCCCCGCCCCACCCAGCACCACCACCCGGACCCCGCGCGCGCTCAACCACTCGGCCAGCGCGTGGAAGCGTGCCGCAGGCCAGCGCCGCGACGGGGCGTTCGAGCCCGGAAACAGGCCCACGACCCCATCGGTCCCGAGCCGCGCGCGCCACCCGGCGACCGCCTCGGCTGGAGGCGCCACGGCGGGTACCTGCGGCTCGCCACCGGCGTTCTGTCCGAGGAGGAGCTTGTACTGCAGGATCCGGTGCCGCCCCTTCAGGGCTTCCCTCGGGATGCGGTCCGCCAGCAGCACGCCCCTCCCGTCCGTGTCGGTCCCGCGCAGGTGCCGAACGCCACCCCATCGGAACAGCCATGCCGCCGAGAACGAAGGCGTCATGAGCACGCCGTCGCGGTAGCGCTCCTTCCTGAGGGTCGCGACGGCGGCACCGAATCCCCGGGGGCCGCGGTCGAAGCCGTGGATCCGTCCGGGGAGGCGCGCGAGCTCGAGCAGCGGCACGAGCCACGACACGACCATGACGTCGGAGCCGTCCGCGGCGAGTGCGGGAAGCGCCATGACGGCGTCCCCGAGGTGGTTCGGAGCCCGGATCACGCGTCGGGGCTCCGGGCTCCGCGAACGGCTCATTCCGCGCCCAGGTCGAGTACCGCCAGAAAGGCCTCCTGCGGGATCTCGACCTGCCCCACCCGCTTCATGCGGCGCTTTCCCTCCTTCTGCTTCTCGAGGAGCTTCCGCTTGCGGGTGATGTCACCCCCGTAGCACTTGGCCGTCACGTTCTTGCGCACCGGCTTCACGTTCGTGCGCGCGATGATGTTGTTGCCGATGGCGGCCTGCAGCGCGACCTCGAACTGTTGGCGCGGTATCAGGTCCTTGAGCTTCCTCACCAGGTCGCGGCCGTACAGATACGCCTTGTCCCGGTGGATGATGACGCTGAACGCGTCGACCGGGTCCCCGTTGACCAGCACGTCGAGTCGGACCAGGTCCCCCGGACGCCACTCGAGAAGCTCGTAGTCGAGCGCGGCGTAGCCCCGACTCACGCTCTTCAGGCGATCGTAGAAGTCGAGGACGATCTCCGAGAGCGGGAGCTCGAAGGTCATCTCCACCCGTTGGGGATCCAGATAGCTCATGCCTCTCGAGACGCCGCGGCGCTCGTAGCACAGCTTCTGGACGTTGCCGATGAAGTCCGCGGGACTGAGGATCCTCGCCTTCACCACGGGCTCCGAGATCTCGACGATCCGCGTCGGATCGGGCATGGCCGTCGGGCTCTCCACCTCCACGACGGACCCGTCCGTGAGCGCCACGTGGTACTCCACGGTGGGCACGGTCGTGATGAGGCCCACCGCGAACTCGCGCTCCAGCCGCTCCTGGACGATCTCCATGTGCAGGAGCCCCAGGAATCCGCACCGGAAGCCGAAGCCCAGCGCGGCGGACGTCTCGGGCTCGTAGTGGAGGCTCGCGTCGTTCAGCTTCAGCCGCTCCAGCGCGTCCTTGAGGTCCTCGTAGTCGTCGGAGTCCGACGGGTAGAGGCCGGCAAAGACGAACGACCGGGCTTCCTGGTACCCGGGAAGCAGCTTGGAGGCACGGCGATCCGCGTCGAGGACCGTGTCGCCCACCCGCGTGTGCGAGAGGTCCTTGATCCCGGCCACGACGTACCCCACCTCCCCGGGCCCGAGCTGCTCCTGGGGAATCCGGCCCAGCCGCAGGTACCCGACCTCCACGACCTCGTAGACGGCACCCATGGCTCCGAACGTGATGCGCGTTCCCGGGGCGATCCTCCCGTCGACGACCCGGACCGACGGGACCGCACCCATGTACTTGTCGTAGTAGGAGTCGAAGATGAGCGCGCGCAGGGGGTCCTCCGGGCACCCCTCGGGGGACGGGACCCGCGAGACCACGGCCTCGAGGACGTCGTCGACACCGATGCCCTCCTTCGCGCTCACAAGGAGGACCGAGCCCGGATCCACCCCGAGGAGGTCCGCGAGTTCGTCGCGCCGTCGCTCGGGCTCCGCCCCCGGGAGGTCGATCTTGTTGACCACGGGCACGATCTCGAGCCCGGCATCGAGGGCGAGGAACAGGTTGGAGAGCGTCTGCGCCTGCACCCCCTGCGACGCGTCCACCACCAGGATCGCGCCCTCGCAGGCCGCGAGCGAGCGCGACACCTCGTACGTGAAGTCGACGTGGCCGGGCGTGTCGATCAGGTTGAGCTCGTAGTCCTCTCCGCCTCTCGATCGATACCGCATCCTCACCGCGTGCAGCTTGATCGTGATGCCCCGCTCCCGCTCGAGCGCGTTGTCGTCCAACACCTGATCGCGCATCTGGCGCTTGTCGAGCGTGGCCGTGCGCTCCAGCAGGCGATCAGCCAGCGTCGACTTGCCGTGGTCGATATGAGCGACGATGCAGAAGTTGCGTATGTGGTCGATGCGCACGGGCGGCCAGCGGATTGCGGGAGACGGGCAGCCAAAGCTAATCGGGGCCTCACGAACGGATCAATTGACCCGGGCGTCCCGGCGAGCATAACGTTGAATTCGCTGTGCAGAATCATTCGTGCGCGGTCACCGCCCCTCCCGGGACGGCACTGCACCGCGCCCGGAACCGCTCCCTTCCCCAGAAAGAGCGCCTCAGCCCATGAATCTCGGACATTTAGCGCTCGGAGCGCTCGTCCTGGCGTCGCTCGCCAGCTGCGAGTACCCGACATCGGCTCCCATCGTCGACCAGCAATGGGTGCTCCCGGCCGAGAACACGACGATCGACGTGAGCCAGCTCCTTCCCGCAGGCGTGTCGGACAACGGGAGCACGTTCGCCATCGCCGTGAACCCCTTCTCGACCAGCGAGTCTCTCGGGTCGCTGTGCCCGGCGTGCCAGGTGGTGAACGGCCTCGTCGCGCCGAAGCCGGCGTTCACGGGCAGCTTCACGGACAGCACGACGCTGCCGGGCGATGTCCTGTCGGCCACGCTCACCAGCGGCTCGGTGCAGCTCGCGCTGCACAACGGGCTCTCCTTCGACCCCATCCGACCGGGACCGGGAAGCACCGGGACGCTGACCGTGACGATCACGGACAGCGCGAGCGGGAGGCAGCTCGGCCAGCTCGCGCTCGACGGCACGACGGATTCGCTTCCCCCCGGATCGACCACCGACGACACGCTGACGCTCGCCCCGGGCACCGTCGGCTCCACCGTCGTGGCGACGGTGTACATCGACTCGCCCGCCGGAAGTCCCACCACGATCGACACGAGCGAGCAGTTCACGGTCACCGTCTCGCCCTCGGCGCTCCTCGTGAGCGCGGCCTCCGTGAACGTCGCGAGCCGTTCGGTGACGCTCTCCCCGACCAGCTTCGACGTCTCGGGCGTCGATCAAACGGTCATCAACCACGTCGACTCGGGAGGCTTCACCGTCGACGTCACGAACCCCTTCGGCGTGGCCGTGACGGGCACGTTGCAGGTGAGCGGCAACGGCTTTCCGCCCATCTCCAAGAGCTTCCAGGTGAGCGCCGACTCCGCGTCGACCACGAGCGTGATCTTCTCCGGCGCAGAGCTTCAGGAGTTCCTCGGCAAGTCCAACGTGACGGTCTCCGGAAGCGGTGTGGCCTCGGCGCCCCTGGCCGTCACGATCATGCCGGGCCAGCAGATGACGCTCGACACGAAGCTCGACCTCTCCCTCTCGCTCGGCGGCTGAAGGAGTCGAAGATGAAGCGGATCCCGACATTCTCCGGACGAGTCCTCGCGGCCTCCGTCGTCGCGCTCGCCCTTGCGGTCTCCCCGGTCGCCGCCCAGCTCCAAAGCGCGAGCTCGGCCGGGCTCGGCACGGCGAACAACTACTTGGCGCAGGCCCGTGGCTTCGCGGCGCTCAGCCTGGACCCGGCGACGCTGGGCCTTCCCGGCGGTCCCGGGTTCTCGCTCGCGGTGCTGCCCATAGGCCTGCAGGGCGGCCTGGCTCCGGTCACGCTCACCGACCTGAAGGACTACCAGGGCAAGACGATCCCGGACGCCACCAAGAACCGGTGGCTGAACGAGATCCAGGCCTCCGGCGGTCAGCACGTGCTCGCCGGGGCGCAGATCACGGGCCTCTCGCTGACCGCGGGTCACTTCGGGCTCCAGGTGTCCACCATGGGCCACGCGCGGGCGAGCCTGACGGAGCCGGTGGCGCAGCTTCTTCTGTTCGGCAACGCGGGCCGTACGGGAGCCCCGAGCGACTTCTCGCTACGGGGCTCGTCCCTGGACGCGTGGGCCGTGACCACGGTGGGAGCGGGCGTGGGGATCCCGCTGCACGTGCGGATCGGCCCCTGGGCGCACCAATCCTTCGCCGTCGGCGCCACCTTGAAGTACTCCGTCGGCAACGTCCTGCTCATGGGTCGGGAGGAGGGGGGGACGGTATCCAGCGACCCCCTCCAGGTGGACGTCCAGTTCCCGGTGATCCAGACCGACACGACGGGCAAGCACCTGAACAACGGCACTGGGATCGGCCTGGATCTCGGGGCGGCCTGGCAGGCCGGCCCGTGGACGGCCGGGCTGGCGATCCGCAACGTCTTCAACACGTTCCAGTGGAGCGCGAGCAAGCTCTTCTTCCGTCCCGGGCAGGCTCTCTTCAACCAGACGACCAAGACTACCGACTTCGCAGCGGTCAGAGCACAGGATACCGCGGCCGCCGCCCCGCTGCTTTCGGAGGTGGCCAACCAGAAGTTCAATCCGGTCCTGGCGGTCAGCGCGTCCTACGACGTCTCGAGCATGGTCACGGTCATGGGCGAGATCGACAACCGTTTCGGCAACGGGATCGACGTCGGTCCCAAGTCGCACGTGGGCGCCGGCGTCGAAGTGCACCCGCTGTCCGTGCTCTACCTGAGGGGTGGACTCGCGAAGATCACCGGCGGGGGCCAGTTCGCCGCAGGCGCGACGCTCGCCCTGGGCCCGCTGGACCTCTCGGGAGCCTACCTGAGACAGACCGGCAGCGCCGTCGACGGAGATCTCGCGCAGTTCACGCTGTCGTTCGGGGGGCACTGAGCCGAGGCGTCGACACCGGGGCGGATGACTGCAGGCGGACGGGTCGGGGCTCAGCGACCGCGACCGTGACCGCGACCTCCGGAGCGCGCACGCACGCGCGGCATCTCACGGACCCCGCGTGACCCACCTTCCCGGGGCCGGATCACCGGCCTCTGGAAGGTGGGAGCCCTGCCCGGCATGCGCTGGATGCCCGGAGACCTCCCTCCACCACCGCCCTCGGGCCGGCGTGCCGGGGGCGCCGGACGACGCTCCACCGAACCCCTGCCCGCCGATGGAGTGACCTCCCGCCACCGGGTGGGCGGCCGCGGCTCGATCCGACCGCCGCCTGCGGGCGTGTCCGAGGGACGGGCGGGCTGGCTCGGTCGTGTCCTCAGCACGGGCACGGGGTTGCGCCGCTGCAGGATCGGTCGATCTCCCGACGGCCGCGTCGGGACGACGAGCCGGCGCGGCTGGGCGCCCGACCGCCGGCCGGGCAGGGGCACGACGCTTCCCGGAGCCACGCGCCGCATGGGAGG